>NZ_CP041036.1:1549512-1859414 GCF_006385555.1 Shewanella polaris
TGAAACGGTAAAACAGTGTACTCAACGAGTTGAGCAGGCTGGTGAAGATATTGATATTATGATTGCCACTACCCGTTACGATTTTGTGCAACAGGTGTTCGAAGCTTCAGTCAATCAAGGTAAGCATGTTAGTGCCTCCGATAGACTCGACAAAGTGGTTTTAAATCCTATTTTGGGTATCCCGATTTTTTTGTTTGTCATGTATCTAATGTTTTTATTCAGTATTAACGTTGGTAACTCCTTTATCGATTTCTTTGATATTACAGCAGGTGCTATTTTTGTTGACCATTTTGGTGCCTTGTTGACTTCAATGGGATCACCTGATTGGTTGGTGACAATTTTAGCTGGCGGTGTCGGTCAAGGTATTCAGACTGTTGCAACGTTTATTCCTGTTGTTGCTGCATTATTTCTAGCGCTATCAGTACTCGAAGCATCTGGTTACATGGCTCGTGCGGCGTTTGTTGTTGACGGTTTAATGCGTCGTATCGGTTTACCTGGCAAAGCCTTTGTGCCAATGATTGTGGGTTTTGGTTGTTCGGTGCCTGCCATAATGGCAACGAGAACGTTAGGCAGTGAACGGGAGCGTATCGTTACCGGTATGATGGCACCGTTTATGTCATGTAGTGCTCGCTTGCCTGTTTATGCATTATTTGCTGCAGCATTTTTCCCGCATTCAGGTCAAAACTTAGTCTTTTTACTTTATATTATTGGTATTTTAGCCGCGATTGGCACTGGGTTATTATTACGAAATACCGTATTGCCGGGTTCAAGTAGTGCCGTTGTAATGGAGTTACCTAGTTACGAAATGCCTAAAACTAAAGCGGTGTTTTCTCGTACAACTAAGCGAACTAAAAGCTTTGTTAAGGGAGCGGGTAAAACCATCATCATTGTAGTGACACTGCTTAATTTCATTAATGCTATCGGTACGGATGGCTCTTTCGGGCATGAAGACAGTAAAGAATCATTACTTAGTGTTGCTAGCCAGCAAATCACACCAATTTTTAGCCCAATGGGCATTGAGCAAGATAATTGGGCTGCGACTGTGGGTATTATTACCGGCATTTTTGCTAAAGAAGCAGTGGTTGGAACATTAAATAGTTTATATACCACTGTAGAGGCTGATGACGAAGAACTCGTGTCTATTTGGGATAGCGTCAAAATAGGCTTAGCGACAATTCCGGCCAATTTACTCGGCATTGAGCCTGGTGATCCTTTATCAATTGCGATAGCAGGTATTACTGACTTAGATGAAGCCGCGATGGAGTTGTCTGTTGACTCTTCTACATTTAGTGCGCTGCAAACAGGGTTTAAAAGTCAGATAGCTGCATTTTCATACTTGCTGTTTATTTTACTTTATACACCTTGTGTGGCCGCTATGGGTGCCTTAGTACATGAATTTGGTGCTAAATGGGCACGCTTTGCAGCTATTTGGACTTTCTCATTGGCTTATGGCTCTGCGACTGTGGTGTATCAAGGTGCGACTTTTACTCAGCATCCTGTGCAGTCAGCCAGTTGGATTGGTTTCTTTATTGTAGCCTTGATGATGTTTTATATGTGGTTAAATAAAAAAGGCCGCAAAGCGCAACAAATTATTCCAGGAATACGAATCATCACCGAATAACGTGCAACGATTTGTTTCATATTAATAAAAAACCCAGCTTGCTGGGTTTTTTATTAATATGAGTAAATACATCATAGAAATAGCGTGCTTCGGTCGTTGTTATTTTTGCTCGAATGGGTGTTTTTGTTTATCAGGTTAATTTTTTCGACGCTAGCAGTTGTAACTACTTAAGATCTGTAGGATCATCAGTCTTTATTCATATTGCCATTGTGCGCCAAGAGGAATTCCATGAGTCATGTGGACACCGAAGTACGTCCAAGTAACTTCATTCGTAATATTATAGACGAAGACCTAAAAAGCGGTAAGCATAACGAAGTTCATACTCGTTTCCCGCCAGAACCTAATGGTTTTTTACACATAGGACACGCTAAGTCTATTTGTTTAAATTTTGGTATTGCAAAAGATTACCAAGGTCAATGTAACTTACGTTTTGATGATACTAACCCTGAAAAAGAAGACATTAACTATGTGAAGTCAATTCAGGAAGATGTGCGTTGGTTAGGTTTTGAATGGTCTGGCGATATCCGTTATTCATCCAATTATTTTGACCAATTACATCAGTATGCTGTTGAGTTAATCACTAAAGGTCTTGCTTATGTTTGTTTCCTAAACGGGGAACAAACCAGAGAATATCGTGGCACCTTGAAAGAGCCAGGAAAAGACAGTCCTTACCGTGACACCAGTGTTGAAGACAACCTCGCATTATTTGAAAAAATGCGTAAAGGCGAATTCAAAGAAGGTGAATGTGCTCTGCGTGCTAAAATTGATATGGCATCTTCTTTTATGTGCATGCGGGATCCGGTTATTTATCGTATCCGATTTGCACATCATCATCAAACAGGTGATAAGTGGTGCATTTACCCAATGTATGACTTTACTCATTGTATTTCTGATGCCATAGAGCATATTACTCATTCGATTTGTACTCTAGAGTTTCAAGATAACCGTCGTCTCTATGATTGGGTTTTAGATCATTTAGACGACTTTCATACTCCAGATCGTCCGCATCAGTATGAGTTTTCGCGTTTAAATTTAGAATATACTTTGATGTCTAAGCGTAAACTCAATGACCTAGTGGTGCGCAAACTTGTATCTGGTTGGGACGACCCTCGTATGCCAACGATTGCTGGTTTACGTCGTCGTGGTTATACGGCTGCATCAATCCGTGAGTTCTGCCTGCGTATTGGGGTCACTAAGCAAGAAAACTTAGTCGAAGTCGGTATGTTAGATGCTTGTATTCGCGAAGAGTTAAACGAACATGCTCCTCGTGCAATGGCTGTTTTAAGACCGATTAAAGTCGTTATTGAAAACTATCCCAACACACAACCTGAAACTATTTCTGCGCCAGCCCATCCAAACAATGAGGCTATGGGGACTCGAGAGTTATTTTTTGGTCGTGAACTTTTTATTGATATAGAAGACTTTAAAGAAGAGGCAAATAAGCACTTTAAACGTCTTGTATTAGGTAAAGAAGTCCGCTTACGCAATGCATATATTGTTAAAGCGGAACGTTGTGACAAAGATTCATACGGTAATGTCACCACGGTTTATTGTACCTATGATGCAGATACGCTAGGCAAAAATCCTGCTGATGGTCGTAAAGTCAAAGGCGTTATTCATTGGGTTGACTCAGCAACAGCAAAGCCTGCAGAGTTTCGTTTGTATGACAGACTTTTCACTAGTGAAAACCCAGCAGCTTTTGAAACCGTTGATGAAGTGCTCAATCCGAACTCGCTTACAGTAGTTAATGGATTCGTTGAACCTAGTATGGTTAATGCTCCGGCAGAAAAAGCCTACCAGTTTGAACGCGAAGGTTATTATTGTGCAGACAGTAAAGATTCTAGCGCTGAACATTTGGTATTTAACTTAACGGTTCCGTTAAGAGATACTTTCGCTTAATCACTTATTTTAATAATAAAAAAGGCGCTTAATGCGCCTTTTTTGTATTATTTTTTCAATAATCAATAATCAATAATCAATAATCAACCAATTCATTATTGCATCATCGGCCCAAAGCCAATACTCCATAAAATAATACTACTTCCCATCAACGCGACTAATAATACCAGACCTGCTGTAACAACTGAGCTTGAATAAATAAAGCCCTTTTCTTCAGGAATATTCATAATGATAGGAACACCTGCATATAACAGATAAACCGAATAGGATAAGCCAACTAATCCGACGATCATGATGAACCATAATACTGGATAGAGTGCTGCAAGACCGACCATAAATAAGGGCGTTGCAGTATAGGACGCTAATTCGAGAGCTTGAGTGTAGGTTGGATCTGCATCAAATGTTTTGCCCATCCAAAAGGCCAAATAAGCCAGTGCCAGAACGCCAATTATTAAGCCAAAATACATTCCTATGGACATAAATAATGCGCTTTGAGATGTGAGAAACAGTGATTCTCCTACGCCAGGATGCCAACCAATATGAGCGGTTGCAAAATAAGAGCAAATTGCAGGAATAAGTGCAATAAGTAACACATGACTTAAGCTACTTTTTAGTGCTTCATGGTTTTTTTCAATTGTTTTCCACTCTTGTTTCGGATGAGTGTAAAGCCCCATTAAGTGATTCAGTACCATTATAGTTATCCTTGTTTAGCATTTCTGACCTAGCTCGCCAAACAACGACGAACTGACTACAGCTTTGTACCAATCGCCTTAATCAGTCCACATCAACTTATCAACAGGGTTATGGTGTTGGCAAATACACTGAGGTAGTTCCTCATTGCTAACATCTATGTTGTTAAGTTATGACTCTATCCCAATTTAGAATCATCATTTAAGGTGATCGATAGCACCTGTTACAAAATCGTTAAATTTAGATGCTTGGCTTATTTATTGAACATAAATAGACATTCGTCAAGTTGTATTATGTTTTTAACTTCAGAAAAGAAGACTCTGTAGGTAAGATAGTCCAAGAATTTTGAGAGGATTATTTATTTGATGCAGCAATTACTCGTTCCTATTTATGATTTCCTAGGTTGTGAAACCCCTAATAGTTGGGTTGAGCAGGCAAAGCAGTCTGAGCAACTTAACGCATTACTCATTGATCACTGCAACTGCGAGCTAAAAGCTGCGCAAACAGCTATTTTTATGATCCGTAAATATGCGATTGATAAAACGAGCGCAAACTTATTAAAAGATTGGGCAAAGCCTTACGAAGATTTTGTTTATCAGCAAGATCGTAATGTGGCAGCATTTTTGGCCCGTGATATTAAAAAAAATGATATTACCAACGAATTAGTCGTCAGTAATAATTTAGTCATAAGTACTGATTTAATGAATAAGATGGTGCGACTGGTCAAAGAAGAGTTTCATCATTTTGAACAAGTGCTGCAAATCATGACATCACGTGGTATTGACTACAGTAATATTCGTGCCGGCCGTTATGCCAAGCAATTAATGACTCATGTACGAACTCACGAACCTGCTACCATTATTGATAAATTGATTATAGGAGCATTTATTGAAGCTCGATCATGCGAACGGTTTGCCAAGATCGCACCGCACTTAGATGATGAACTCGCTAAATTTTACATTTCATTACTTCGCTCAGAGGCACGGCATTATCAAGATTATTTAACCCTTGCTCAGAATGTTGCGGGCACCGATATAAGTGAGCGAATTGATTATTTTCGTGAAAAGGAAAGGGAATTGATTTTGTCCGTAGATGGCGAATTTCGTTTCCATAGCGGTGTACCAGCAGTATAGCTCGGTGAGTTAACCTCCGAACTTATACTTTGCTTATGACGTATAGCTAGACATGGTTTAATGGGTGCAGTTTGTTTCTAGGAAGGGCAGTTGTAAAAGCTCACAACCGTTTTCGCTAACGTTTAATACGCTACCTTGTGTATACCAATCACCCACGACTACTCGCTGTTGTTGATGGCTTAATTGATGAATGGCAGGCCGGTGAGTATGGCCATGGATCATTTGCTGACAGTCAGTACTGGCTAAAAGTTCGGTTACCGCACTAGGTTCAACATCCATAATCTCATAGTGTTTTTGTTGATTGCCTTGGACACTTTTTTGACGAATTTTTGCGGCAATGTTTAAGCGGGTCTTTTTGGGTAAGTGGGAGTAAACCCAACGTACAAGTCCTAAACTTCTAAAGCGCCTGAATCGCTGATAAGCAAGGTCAAGGGTGCAAAGGCTATCACCATGCAAAATCACGGTATTAACACCGTACAAGTCGATACAATACACCTCTGGTAGCACTTGCATACCTGCTTGTAGGCAAAATTGTTTGCCGACCATAAAATCACGGTTACCATGAATAAAGTAAACGGGCATGGTGTTGGAGACTATTTTAATGGCCTCTGAGATAGCAATGCTAAAGGGTTCGGCAATATCATCACCCATCCATACTTCGAATAGGTCGCCGATGATATAAAGCGCCTCAGCATCGTCTAAACCATGGCTTAGAAAATGCACAAAGGCTTGAGTGATATCGGGGCGATCAGCACTTAAATGTAAATCGCCCACAAAGACAGTTCTTTTCACTATTACGCTTTAACGCTAACGCTTTCGATCACAATAGCCTCTAATGGCACATCTTGATGCATACCATTATTACCGGTTGCAACATTTTTGATTTTTTCAATAATGTCTAAACCTTCAACGACTTCACCAAATACACAGTAACCCCAGCCTTGAGATGTTTCAGATTTAAAATCAAGGAAGGTATTGTCATTAACATTAACAAAGAATTGTGCTGTAGCTGAATGTGGATCTGATGTGCGCGCCATGGCAACAGTGCCTTTACGGTTCGATAAACCATTGTTAGCTTCATTCTTGATTGATGTTTTTACACTTTTTTGGCTCATATCTTTAGTGAAACCACCACCTTGGATCATAAAACCGTCAATGACACGGTGAAAAATAGTACCGTCAAAAAAACCATCTTCTACATATTGCATAAAGTTAGCCGCCGTAATAGGTGCTTTTTCTTCATTTAGTTGCAAAGTAATATCGCCCAAATTGGTGTGTAAAGTAATCATGTTGTCTCACTTAAAAAGATAATTTGTGCGATTCTAACTTATCTTAAGTGCCGCTTAAAGTGCGGTGTTCAAAACAGGTGGCATCATGCTAGAATCTGGATTAATATTTCCCGTTATAAATTAGTGTAAAAGAGACCAATCGATGTTAAAGATTTACAATAGTATGAGTCGTGAGAAACAAGAATTTATACCAATAAATCCAGGTAAAATCGGAATGTACGTCTGCGGCGTGACCATTTACGATTTATGTCATATTGGTCACGGGCGTACCTTTGTTTCGTTTGACATGATAGTGCGCTATTTACGCTACATAGGTTATGAGGTTAATTTTCAGCGAAACATTACCGATGTTGATGATAAAATTATCAAACGTGCTGCTGAAAATAATGAATCTTGCGAGTCTCTCACTGAACGTTTAATTGGCGAAATGCACCAAGATTTTGATGCCTTAAATATGAAACGACCTGATTTCGAGCCTAGAGCTACGTTACATATGGAAGAGATTATCGATATGGTTCAGCGTTTACTTGAGCGCGACCATGCTTATGTTGCCAGCAATGGTGATGTATTATTCAGTGTTGCATCATTTCCTGAATATGGGCAGTTATCAGGCCAAAATCTTGATCAACTTCAAGCTGGTGCTCGAGTAGAAATAGACAATGCTAAACATAATCCAATGGATTTTGTGCTTTGGAAAATGTCTAAACCGGGTGAACCAACTTGGGAATCACCTTGGGGCCCGGGGCGTCCAGGGTGGCATATAGAATGTTCAGCCATGAACGGTAAGCACCTTGGGGTACATTTTGATATCCATGGTGGCGGCTCTGATTTGCAGTTTCCACATCATGAAAATGAAATTGCTCAGTCTTGTTGTGCTCATGATACCCCGTATGTGAATTATTGGATTCACACCGGAATGGTAATGGTTGATCGTGAAAAAATGTCTAAATCATTAGATAACTTTTTTACCATTCGTGATGTGCTTAAACATTATGATCCTGAAACCGTACGTTACTTCTTATTATCCGGTCATTATCGTAGCCAGTTAAATTATTCTGAAGATAATTTAAAACAAGCTCGTGCTGCTTTAGAGCGTTTATATACAGCGCTTAAAGATTTAGATTTAAGTGTAAAAGCAGCGCCTGCTGAAGCCTATGTTGCCAAGTTCAAATCAGCAATGGATGATGATTTTAATACACCAGAAGCCTATTCGGTGTTATTTGAGATGGTTCGTGAAATTAATCGCCTTAAACTAACCGATATGGCAGCGGCATCGGCATTAGGTGCCAGCTTGAAGCAATTAGCTGATGTGCTCGGCCTTATTAGCCAAACTCCAGAGGCTTTCTTTAAGGGAGAGGGTAGTGACGATGAAGTGGCAGAAATTGAAGCACTTATCGTTGAACGTAACCGTGCCCGTACTGAAAAAGATTGGCCTGCTGCTGATGTCGCTCGCGATCGCTTAAACGAGTTAGGCGTTGTGTTAGAAGATGGCGGCCCTAGCGGTACAACATGGCGTAAAAAGTAATCTAATTCGCTCATTAACTAAAAAAGCCTGCAATTGCAGGCTTTTTTGTTATTAATCAACATGATTTACGTATCTGAGATTTAGCTAGCTGTGATTTAAGTTAACTATGATATTGCTCGCAAGCGTACAGGGTGTTTTCTAACAAGCTTGCAATGGTCATCGGGCCAACGCCACCAGGTACAGGAGTAATAAAGGCCGCCTTTTCTGCGGCAACGTTAAATTCAATATCACCCACTAAACTGCCATTGTCTAAGCGATTGATACCAACATCAATAACAATTGCGCCTGGCTTTATCCACTCACCAGGAATAAAGCCTGGTTTACCTACCGCGACGACTAATAAATCAGCTTGACGCACTTTTTGTTCTAAGTTTTTAGTAAAGCGGTGACAGGTCGTTGTTGTACAACCTGCTAATAATAATTCTAGCGTCATTGGACGACCGACAATATTTGATGCGCCAACTACCGTCGCATCTAAGCCATATGTATCAATACCAGTTGATTTTATTAACGTCATAATGCCCATAGGCGTACAAGCGCGAAGTACAGGAATACGTTGGGCTAAACGGCCGACATTATATGGATGAAAGCCATCAACGTCTTTATCCGGACGTATACGCTCAATAACTTTTGAATCATCAATATGTTCAGGCAGAGGCAGTTGAACTAAAATCCCATCAATGCTTGGATTATCATTACACTTGTCAATTAGAGCTAACAGTTCTGCTTCAGTTGCGCTGGCGTCAAGATCAAAAGATTCAGACTCAAAACCGACTTCCTCACAAGCTTTACGCTTACTGCCAACATAAACTTGAGATGCGGCATCGCTGCCCACTAAAATAACGGCAAGACCTGGCGCACGAAATCCTGCTTGTCTTCGTAATGCTACTTTTTGCTTAAGTGTAGTGCGGATAGATTGTGCAATGGCTTTACCGTCAATAATTTGAGCAGTCATGGCTGTAGAGTTTCCTTTGAGTGACGCGGGTGTTGAAGTCAATTAACGAACGGTGCTTATTCTAACAGGCGTATTGAAGAGTGTCATTTGCTAGACGAGGAAAATACAGTGAATAAACTATTCTCGCTATGATGCTAATCATCGTTTTTGCTGCTAAATTCGGCATATAGCATTAAGGTTTAAAAAAATCGTTGACGGTAGCAAGGTGACTCGTTAATATGCGCTCCGTTCTCGAGACAACCTTGTTATTGTGTAAAGATAATAAATAACTCGAATACGAAGCAATATTTTCGGTGATTAGCGCAGCCCGGTAGCGCATCTCGTTTGGGACGAGAGGGTCAGAGGTTCGAATCCTCTATCACCGACCAAATTAAATATTATTTGCTATAGTAGTGAATAATAGAACAAGTAAGATTGTTCAGCCAGACAGGATACGGCTTCAAGCTGTAACCATGCGCCCGTAGCTCAGTTGGATAGAGCACCCGCCTTCTAAGCGGGTGGTCGCAGGTTCGAATCCTGCCGGGTGCACCATTTCAGTGGTGATTGTAGCTCAGTTGGTAGAGTCCCGGATTGTGATTCCGGTTGTCGTGGGTTCGAGCCCCATCAGTCACCCCATTTTTCTGATTAAATCAAATTATCTCATACACACCCTCTAAGGGCTTTGCTGCTGCTTTTAAGTCACGACAATTCTTTTGCTATTAAGCATCTCAAGCGTAAATAAAAATTTCATTTCGCACATTAAACGTGCAAACACACCTTAATTGTGCATAAGTCGGCTTGTTTATCACGTAAATCGTCCTTTTCAGGCTCGACTCTGTTAAAAACGGTAGCTATAATGTCGCGTCTTGATAAATATCCAAAATGAGCTACCTGTACCAACAGTGTTTTCAGTATGAATAATATTGCTGTGTTGAGTGCCCTAGCTAAAAACATGGTCAAGAAACGAATATCTAATGGTTGAGTTGTCGACTATTACAAAGAACGTTAGACATATTTCGAGGTAAAACAATGCAAGTTTCTGTTGAAACAACTCAAGGCCTAGAACGTCGCCTAACCATTTCTGTACCTGCTGAGCAAATTGAGAAATTGGTTAAAGACAATGTATTACGCGAAGCTAAGCGTGCTCGTCTTCCTGGTTTCCGTCCAGGTAAAGTACCTATTACTGAAATAAACAAACGTTATGGTAAAGCCATTCGTCAAGACATCACTGGTGAAGTGATGCAACGTAACTTTATTGAAGCAATTGTGGCTGAAAAGTTAAACCCAGCTGGCGCACCAGTATTTACTCCGGGTAGTACAGATGGTGACAACTTCGAATTCGTTGCTACTTTTGAAATTTACCCAGAAGTTGTATTAACTGGTTTAGACAGCATTACCGTTGAACAGCCAAAAGCTGACGTAAATGACGCTGATGTTGACGTTATGATTGAAACGTTACGTAAGCAGCATGCTACTTATGCCGTTGTTGAGCGTGAAGCTGCCGATGGCGATAAAGTGAAAATGAACTTTATTGGTTCTATCGACGGCGAAGAATTTGAAGGCGGAAAAGCTGACGATTTCGAACTTCAATTAGGTAGCAACCGTATGATCCCTGGTTTTGAAACGGGTATTGTAGGGCATAAAACAGGTGACGAATTCGAAATCGAAGTGTCTTTCCCTGAAGATTACCATGCTGAAAACTTGAAAGGTAAAGCGGCTAAGTTTGTTATTACTTTGACTGAAGTTCAAGCGGCTAGCTTACCTGAAGTCAATGACGAGTTTGCTTCTTTGTTTGGTATTGCTGAAGGTGGCTTAGATGCACTTAAAGCTGAAATCCGCAAGAATATGACTCGTGAATTAGAACAAGCGCTAAAAGCGAATGTGAAAGAGCAGGTTATTACTGGTTTACTTGCTGCGAACGAAATTGCTATTCCTAAAGCGCTTGCAGATGGTGAAGTGAATGTACTTCGTCAACAAGCAATGCAGCGTTTTGGTGGTCAAACTGAAAATATGCCAGAACTTCCGGCTGAACTTTTCACTGAACAAGCTGAGCGTCGTGTTAAAATCGGTTTGCTATTAGGCGAAGTGATTAAGATTAACGAATTAAAAGCTGAAGATGATCGTGTTAATGCACTGATCGAATCTATGGCTTCAGCGTATGAAGATCCATCTGAAGTTGTTTCATACTACAACTCAAATAAAGAACTCATGCAAAACATGCGCAATGTAGCGCTTGAAGAGCAAGCTGTTGAAGCATTGTTAAAATCTGCAAAAGTAACCGTTAAAGACGTCGCTTTTGAAGAATTTATGAACAAGGCTACAGGACAAGCGTAAGCTAAGCTTGACTTAACAAGGCGTTCGCCATTTATAATGGCTCGTATGAGGTTCCTCATGCGGGCCATTTTTATTTTAGGGAAATGAATAATGCATAAAGCACCAGAATCAGTACTCAATGCTCTTGTACCTATGGTTGTTGAACAAACAGCGAAAGGTGAACGTTCATATGATATTTACTCACGTCTATTAAAAGAGCGAGTTATCTTTTTAGTTGGCCAAGTAGAAGAACACATGGCGAACCTTATTGTCGCTCAATTATTATTCCTTGAGTCAGAAAGCCCTGACAAAGATATTTATTTATACATTAACTCACCTGGTGGTTCAGTGACTGCGGGTATGGCTATTTATGACACCATGCAGTTCATTAAGCCAAATGTGAGTACGGTATGTATGGGCCAAGCAGCAAGTATGGGCGCATTCTTACTAGCCGGTGGTGCTAAAGGTAAGCGTCATTGTTTACCTAACTCACGTGTGATGATCCATCAGCCATTAGGTGGTTTCCAAGGCCAAGCATCAGACATTGCTATTCATGCACAGGAAATTCTAGGCATTAAGAATAAATTAAACGAAATGTTAGCCGAGCATACTGGTCAACCGCTAGATATTATTGAACGTGATACCGATCGTGATAACTTCATGAGTGCTACTCAAGCTGTTGAATATGGTATTGTTGATTCATTACTAACGAGTCGCGGTTAAACTGGTTGCTGATTTTCTAGATACTTTCAGGTATTCTGTATTTAAAGACGTTCCGTCATCAATGTGGTTATGATAAGTATCTACAAGCAGAGCTTAGGTTTAGCCTAAGTTGTAAACAGAGGTAGAATAATGGGCGATAACAAAAATAACGGTGACAGCGGCAAATTGCTGTACTGCTCTTTTTGCGGAAAAAGTCAGCATGAAGTCAGAAAACTCATTGCTGGTCCATCAGTTTATGTATGTGATGAATGTGTTGAGCTATGTAATGACATCATCCGTGAAGAAATCAAAGAGATTTCGCCTAAACGTGATGAAGACAAATTGCCGACACCGCATGAGTTACGCAATCATCTTGATGACTACGTGATAGGTCAAGACCAAGCTAAAAAAGTGTTAGCTGTAGCGGTATACAATCATTATAAGCGTTTACGTAATGGCGCAATTAAAGATGGTGTAGAGCTAGGTAAAAGTAACATTTTACTATTAGGCCCAACCGGTAGCGGTAAAACATTATTGGCTGAAACACTCGCTCGTTCACTTAACGTTCCATTTGCCATGGCAGATGCAACGACATTAACTGAAGCAGGTTATGTGGGTGAAGATGTAGAAAACATCATTCAGAAGCTACTGCAAAAGTGTGATTACGACGTCGAGAAAGCTGAACGTGGCATCGTCTACATTGATGAAATTGACAAAATTAGCCGTAAATCAGATAACCCTTCTATTACTCGTGATGTTTCGGGCGAAGGTGTGCAGCAAGCGTTGCTTAAGTTAATTGAAGGCACCGTGGCTTCTGTTCCTCCACAAGGCGGACGTAAGCATCCACAACAAGAATTCTTGCAAGTGGATACCTCTAAAATTCTGTTTATCTGTGGTGGTGCGTTTGCAGGGCTTGAAAAAGTCATTGAACAACGTGCACACACTGGTACGGGAATTGGTTTTGGTGCGGAAGTAAAAGGTGAAGCAGATAAAGCGACAATTTCACAGATCCTGAGCCAAGTAGAGCCTGGTGATTTAGTGAAGTTTGGTTTAATTCCTGAATTTATTGGTCGTTTACCTGTTGTTGCAACACTAACCGAGTTAGATGAAGCTGCATTAGTACAAATTCTATCTGAACCTAAAAATGCGCTAACTAAACAATATAGTGCGTTATTTGAGATGGAAAATGTCGAACTTGAATTCCGTGATGATGCATTGCAAGCCATTGCGCAAAAAGCCATGTCTCGTAAAACCGGTGCGCGTGGATTACGTTCTATTGTTGAAAGCATTTTGCTTGATACTATGTACGATATTCCATCGAAACAAGGTGTGATTAAAGCTGTTGTTGATGAATCTGTTGTAAAAGGTGAATCAGCTCCTATTTTGATTTACGAAAATACAGAGACTCAGAAAGCGTCTGGCGAGCAATAATTACGCTGATAATAAGTAAATTGAAAAATAAGGAGTCCATTGGACTCCTTTTTTCGTATTAGCCATTGAAACTGATAACATCACCCCAATATAATCAGTATTAAGTCTTTTCATTAAACGGAATCGAGCCATGACCCAAGAGCGTGAAGCGCATATCGAACTCCCCGTATTACCACTGCGAGATGTGGTAGTTTACCCACATATGGTAATTCCGCTATTCGTAGGACGGGAAAAATCCATTCGTTGCCTAGAATCGGCAATGGAACAAGACAAGCAAATTTTATTGGTTGCCCAAAGAGATGCAGATCTTGATGAACCAACTAAGGACGATATTTTTGATATTGGTACAGTAGCCTCTATTTTACAACTACTGAAGTTACCTGACGGCACTGTGAAAGTATTGGTTGAAGGCGGTCAACGAGCCAAAATCAAAAAGTACACTCAAGAAGAAGAATTCTTCGTTGCAACAGCCGAATACCTCGAGTCAGAACAATTAAGTGACAAAGAGGAAGAAGTGTTAGTTCGCAGCGCGATTGGCCAGTTTGAAGGTTACATCAAGCTGAATAAAAAAATTCCGCCTGAGGTGTTAACTTCACTTTCTGGTATTGATGAAGCGGCTCGTTTAGCTGACACCATGGCCGCACATATGCCATTGAAGCTAGAAGATAAGCAATCTGTACTTGAGATGATAAATGTCGGCGAGCGTCTTGAATATTTAATGGCGATGATGGAATCGGAAATCGACTTGTTACAAGTTGAAAAACGTATCCGTACTCGCGTTAAAAAGCAGATGGAAAAAAGTCAGCGCGAATATTATTTGAATGAGCAAATGAAGGCTATTCAAAAAGAATTAGGCGATATTGACGAAACTCATGACGAATTTGAAGTGCTGGCGCGTAAGATTGAAGAAGCTGGCATGCCAAGTGATGCAAAAGAGAAAGCCTCTGCTGAGTTAAATAAGCTCAAAATGATGTCGCCAATGTCTGCTGAAGCTACCGTTGTTCGTAGTTACGTAGATTGGATGACTTCAGTACCTTGGAAGCAACGCTCTAAAATTAAGCGTGACTTAGCTAAGGCGCAAGAAGTACTTGATGCCGATCATTATGGGCTTGAAAAAGTCAAAGAACGTATCCTTGAGTATTTAGCCGTTCAAAGTCGTGTTAAACAACTTAAAGGACCTATCTTGTGTCTAGTTGGACCTCCAGGTGTGGGTAAAACCTCACTGGGTCAATCTATTGCTAGAGCTACTGGGCGTAAATATGTACGCGTTGCATTAGGTGGAGTTCGTGATGAAGCGGAAATTCGTGGTCATCGCCGTACTTATATTGGTTCAATGCCAGGTAAAGTCATTCAGAAAATGGCTAAAGTGGGTGTGAAAAACCCATTATTCTTACTCGATGAAATCGATAAGATGAGCTCAGATATGCGCGGCGATCCATCGTCAGCATTATTAGAAGTGCTCGATCCAGAACAGAATGCAACGTTTAACGATCATTATCTCGAAGTCGATTACGACTTATCTGATGTCATGTTTGTTGCTACGTCAAACTCAATGGATATTCCTGGCCCTTTACTTGACCGTATGGAAGTGATTCGTTTAGCGGGTTATACCGAAGATGAAAAGCTTAATATTGCAAAACAACATTTATTGAATAAGCAAATTGAACGTAACGGCCTTAAAGCAAAAGAAATCAAGGTTGATGACAGCGCTATTTTAGGGATTATTCGTTATTACACTCGTGAAGCAGGTGTGCGTTCATGAGCGTGAATTTATCGAAGATTTGCCGTAAAGTGGTCAAGCATATTTTACTCGATAAAACGGTTAAAGTTGTTGAGGTTAACCAGGATAACTTAAAGTCATTCCTAGGTGTCCAACGTTTTGATTTTGGTAAAGCTGAATCGAACAACCAAATCGGCCAAGTAACCGGTCTGGCATGGACTCAGGTCGGTGGTGACTTATTAACAATCGAAGCTACTTCAGTTGCAGGCAAAGGTAAATTAACTTATACCGGTTCGCTGGGCGATGTGATGAAAGAGTCGATTCAAGCGGCAATGACAGTGGTACGAGCTCGCGCTGAAAATCTTGGTATTAATAATGATTTTTATGAAAAGCGTGATATTCATGTGCATGTACCAGAAGGTGCGACACCAAAAGATGGTCCGTCTGCGGGTGCAGCAATGTGTACCGCGTTAGTGTCTAGTTTAACCGGTAATCCAGTACGCAGTGATGTTGCTATGACCGGTGAAATTACGCTTCGTGGAGAAGTCTTGCCGATTGGTGGTTTGAAAGAAAAGCTATTAGCAGCTCATCGTGGTGGAATTAAACATGTGTTAATTCCTAAAGAAAATGAACGTGATTTGGAAGAAATTCCCGAAAATGTGATTGCTGATTTAACCATTCACCCAGTTCGATGGATCGATGAAGTGCTAAAATTGGCGCTTGAAAGACCAGTTGAAGGCTTTGAAGTGGTTAAAAAGTAGCTTGTTAGTTAAAAATTTGCTGTAGAGCATAAAAAAAGTGAAAAAAGGGGCTTAACAAAACGCTGACCTGTGGTAGCCTAGGTCTGTGGAGAGTCAGACGCACCAAGCCCTTGGGGCATCTGACACTGAGCTGTATCCAATATCATTTTTTTGGTTTTCATACTAAGTTTGGTGCGTTATCAGACTTTTTAACATAAAGCCTCCGCAGACCGCTCTAAACACGGATTAGGTTGCGGCGCGACAATAACATTCAAGGGGATGACATGAACAAATCTGAACTAATCGAGAAAATCGCATCTGGTGCTGATATTTCTAAAGCGGCTGCAGGTCGCGCACTAGATTCTTTTATCGCTGCGGTTACTGAAGGTCTTAAAGATGGCGATAAAATTTCTCTAGTTGGTTTTGGTACATTTGAAGTGCGTCAACGTGCTGAACGTACTGGCCGTAACCCACAAACGGGTCAAGAAATTAAAATTGCTGCTGCGAACATTCCTGCGTTCAAAGCTGGCAAATCGTTAAAAGACGCTGTTAATTAATTATTAACAACGTGCCTTTGTAAGGCATTCGTAAAATAAGCACTGCTTAGGCGGTGCTTTTTACGAAAAGCAATATTGTTATGCATTGCATAGCACATATTGGGAGTATTGGGTTTTACCCGTGGTAGCGTCTGATAACTCCATATAATTTACAATAAGGCGCATTCACAAGGTGATGCGCCTTTTTATTTTATTAATCGCAACAAGCGAGAATTCAGATGTTAGAAAAAATTCGTGAAGGTTCACAGGGGATTGTTGCTAAAACAATTCTAGTACTTGTGATACTTTCTTTTGCTTTTGCCGGTGTGAGCAGTTATTTAGGCTCAAACACAGGTGTTCCTGCCGCAGTTGTTAATGGTGATGAAATTGGTGCCAACGACTTAGAGCAGGCTTTTCAAAATGAACGCTCACGTATTGAGCAACAGCTAGGCGAAATGTTTGCAACATTAGCGGCTGACGAAACTTACATGAATGGCATTAAGCAAGGCGTATTAGATCGCTTAATTGCCGATAAACTCATTGATCAAGCGGCCAATAAGTTGGGCTTGCGTGTATCTGATGATCAAATTAAACAAGCTATTCTCCAAGAGACAGCGTTTCAAACTGATGGTCAATTTGATAATGAACGTTATTTAGCCGTTTTGCGTCAGTTAGGTTACCAAACCACAAGCTTTAGAAACATGATGCGTGTTGATATGACGCGTCGTCAGTTATTAAATGCCCTTGTAGGCAGTGAGTTTGTTCTCGATGGTGAAGCTAAGCAGCTTGCAGAAGTTCAAGGTCAAACTCGAGATATTCGTTATTTAGTTGTCGACTCAACACCTTTCTTGTCAAGCGTGTCGGTGTCAGATGAAGAAGCTAAAACCTATTACGACGCTAACTTATCGCAGTACATGAGCCCTGAAAAAGTCAGCCTAGAGTATGTTGAATTAAATGTTGCTGACATGGCGAAAAATAGCGAAACTTCTGCTGAAGAAGTGCTCGCGTATTACAACGATAACAAAGCACAATATCAAACTGCTGAAAAACGTCTTGCTGCACATATTTTTGTTGCCGCAACTGACGACGACAGCGCTGATAAAGCCAAAGCTGACGCCATAGAAGCCAAGTTAACAGCGGGTGAAGATTTTGCTGAAGTGGCAAAAACTGATTCTGACGATAAACTCAGTGCTCAGCAAGGCGGTAAGTTAGATTGGTTTGAACAAGGCGTAATGGACCCTGCCTTTGATGAGGCTCTTTTTGGTTTGCAAAAAGATCAAGTATCATCAATTGTTAAAAGTGACTTTGGTTACCACATTATCAAGCTGCTTGATTTACAAGCCAGCCAAGCAACTGCTTTTGAAGATGTGAAAGCAAAAATTGTTGCTCAGTTGCAAGAAAAGAAAGCCCTTGATGTGTTCTATGGTTTACAAACTAAACTAGCCGATACCAGTTACGAAATCCCAGATACATTAGCTGAAACTGCGCAAGCCGTTAATGCTAAAGTGCAAACAACAGAGTTGTTTTCTCGTGATGACGTACCAGCTCAGTTTAATAATCCTGAGTTCATCAAAGCAGCATTTTCTGATCAGGTTTTAGCCAGCGGTTTGAATAGTGATGTGATTGAACTTGCACCAAACCATGTTGTGGTTATTCGCTTGAAAAGTCATCAAACTGCCGGTACCTTAAGTTTTGCTGATGTAAAAGCAGGTATTGTTGAGCGTTTGAAGCAAGACAAAGCTAATGAAGGTGCTCGCGATAAAGCTGCCGAATATATGGCGCAGTTAAAAGCAGGCAATAACACCTTAACCGGTGCCTCATTAACAACCTTAACTAAATTAGGTCGCTTTAATCAGGATATCGATCAAGCTATCACCAATAAAGCATTCAAAATCGCTGCTCCTGCTGAAAATAATGTCACTATTGACACTGCAGCATTAGCGACAGGTTATGCGGTTATTGTGGTTGATAAAGTCAATAAAGCTGAAGGCATTAATGACAACTTAATTAATACGCTTAAACAACGTATCGCACCTCAATACAGCGAAGCTGATTATCGTGCCGTGGTTGCCTCACTTAAAGCTGATGCTGAAATTGAGTATCCAGTTGCCGACTAATTAAGTCGTCGCAGCAGATGAAATACAAAAAAGACCTAGGCTCACGTCTAGGTCTTTTTGTTTGTAAGGGATATGAGATATGAGTCATATAGCAAAACATCAATCTAGTGAATTGTTTGTGTTATCACACTACAGCGATGACTTATTCGAATCGATCAAGGGCGTGGCTTTACAGTTCAAACATATTACATTTGAACGCTGCCATTTTACCCAATGTGATTTTAGTCAAAGTGATTTCTATCATTGTCATTTTATTGAGTGTGTTTTTAGTCAATGTAATTTAAGCGTACTCTCAGTGGTTGCCACAGAGTTTGATGATGTTATGTTTAGCGACAGTAAAGCCATCGGTATTGATTGGACTAAAGCTCAGTGGCCGCAATTTATGACTCAAACCACGATTAAGTTTGAGCGATGTTTGCTCGATGGTAGTAGTTTTTATTCGCTTCATTTACCTGATCTTTCACTTATTGACTGTCGTGCCCATGATGTCGACTTTAGAGAAGCTAATTTAAGCAAAGCAGATTTTCGTTTGACCGATTTTAATTTAAGCCAATTTAGTCATACCAATCTAACGGAGGCAAATTTTACAGATGCGTTGAATTATCAAATTGATATTACCGCTAATAACGTTAAGCAAGCCATATTCAGCCGGTTTGAAGCCATGAGTTTGCTAGAGGGCTTGGATATTCAATTGGTCGACTAGGGCCTGTTGATCTTTCAAGGTTGTTTTTGCAGCGAATTGCTGGCCATTTGTACAAGGCAGAGACTTTGAGGTGTAGTTATTCTACATAAAAAGTCGATAACGCCGTAAAAATGGTCAACAAACGCTGCCCGAAGGGTTCGGCTAAAAACGTTTTACTCTTTGTTGAATGGATTTTGCTTAGATGACTAGGCATCAATCCATTCGCCTCGATTAAAACGTTTTTAACTCGAACAAAATTCAACCAGCAAAGATCAACAGGCCCTAGCGTACATCGTTATAATTTTTTAATAAAGAAATCCGTTTTATTGCATGTATACAAACAACACGTTAATTTACATTAGTTATGCTAAATAATCGGTTGTGACCATTTTATCCAAAAGGAGAGGGCATGAGCCACAGACTTGATCAGGCATTTGAGCGTGCGTTAGCCTATTTAGATCAACACTTAAATGAACCTTTTGAGCTACAAGCGTTGGCCGATATTGCCCAAATCCCGCGATGTCATTTCGACCCATTGTTTATTGCGCTGTACCATATGCCTATTGATGCTTACGTTGAACTGCTAAAAAGCCTAGAAGCTGCCCATTTATTAGGGTTTGGTCAGCAAGTTTCTCTGGTCACTATAGCGGCTAAATTGGGGTATTGTAATGAGCAGCACTTTATCGAGTCGTTTACTCGCAGTATTGGTCAAAGCCCTGAATCGTTTCAGCAAGCGCCTGATTGGGGTGATTTTTTCGCTAAGCAGCAACCGCTTAAATCATTTCAAGCAGACATGAGTCAGCAAAATAAGCCATCTAATTCGGTTGAAATCGTATCGTTTGATGCGCAAGCATTAGCGGTGATGGAACATCACGGTGATTCGGCTCTATTACCTCAAACCATTGCAACATTTATTGATTGGCGTCGACAGCATGGCTTATCTCCTAATAACTGTAGAACCTTTAACCTGCTTTACTCAACCCCTGAGTTATCTGTTAAAACGCAATATCGAATCGATATAGGTGTATCGTTAAATACCGAAACACAAGCCAAGTTGAACCCTTTAGCGTCAGAGTTGAGTCAGATTAAGTTCAAATCAATCCCTCAAGGACGATGTGCGATGATTAAATACAGTGGTGATGATAATGGTATTGCGGCGGTAATAACCTATCTGTATCGCGATTGGGTTAATGCTAACGATGTGACGTTAAGAGATTTTCCGGTGTATTTAGAACGACTCGATATTGGTGAAAATGAGTTTGCGAATCATGAGCCAATACAACCGGTATATCCACAACATATGCTCATTTATTTACCCATTGTTTAACACAAGCAGGTAAGCCTTGATGTATTCATCATTGAGTTAGATTAATGAGTATTATAAAAACAATATCGTTGAATTTAGTCCTGAAATACATCAGGTAATAAAACGATTGTTTATCTCTGCTTAGCCATATGACATCTTGATGCACGCTAATAAAAAAGCCATAATTTAGAAAATTATGGCTTTTCGTTGCAACACTTGTTGAAGTTGAGCTTATAACTCAATTACATCAAATGTCACATTAGGATTCACGTCTGCTTCATAATCGATACCATCAATACCAAAACCGAACAGTTTTAAAAACTCTTCTTTGTATTCATCGTAGTCAGTGAGTTCGCTTAAATTTTCGGTGGTCACTAGTGGCCATAAATCTCGACAATGTTGTTGGATTTCTTCTCGAAGCTCCCAATCATCAAGGCGTAAACGGTTTTCGTCATCTACGGCTGGTGCTTGGCCATCAACGCGATATAAACGCTCACTGAACAAACGATAAATTTGTTCAATACAGCCTTCATGTAAGCCTTCTTGGCGCATTTTCTTAAACACCATAGCGATATACAACGGCATTACTGGAATAGCTGAACTGGCTTGAGTGACTACGCTTTTAAGTACCGCAACATTAGCAGAACCGCCAGTAGCAGATAATTTGGCATCAAGTGCGTGGGCTGCACGGTCTAAATCCATTTTGGCTTTACCTAAGGCGCCATGCCAATAAATAGGCCAAGTCAATTCGGTACCAATGTAGCTATAGGCAACCGTTTTGCAATTGTCTGCTAATACGCCAGCATCACTTAGCGCACTCATCCATAATTCCCAATCTTGGCCACCCATTACTGTAACGGTATCAGCAATTTCTTGCTCAGTAGCGGGCTCTACAGAGGTATCAATAATGGTGTTTTTGTTAGTATCAACAGCCGTGGCAGTATATGTTTGACCAATTGGCTTAAGTGATGAACGGATTACTTCACCAGTGTCTGGCAATTTACGTACTGGAGAAGCCAGTGAGTAAACCACCATGTCGATTTGACCTAAATCTTGCTTGATCAACTCAATGACTTTTTGTTTTGCTTGATGGCTAAAGGCATCACAGTTAATGCTTTTTGAATACAAGCCTTCTGCTTTTGCAAATTTATCAAATGCAGCAGTGTTGTACCAACCTGCGGTACCAGGTTTAGTTTCAGAGCTCGGTTTTTCGAAAAACACCCCGATGGTAGCGGCGTCGCTACCAAACGCTGAAGTGATACGCGACGAAAGGCCATAACCACTTGAAGACCCGACAACTAATACTTTTTTAGGACCATTAGCAATTTTGCCTTTGGCTTTAATAACTTCGATTTGTTCTTTTACGTTTGCTTCACAGCCTACAGGATGAGTTGTGGTACAAATAAAGCCACGAATTTTAGGTTTAATAATCATATTTAAGCTTCTTCCTTTAACATTGGCTCTAGGATAAATAGTTCGACGGCTAAATGGCACTCATTTTTGCTAAAACCCCTTCAAAATGGCAGTGGTTGGAGCAGTTTAGCGTTTTTGCATGAATTGACTTTGTTCTTGAATGAGTCGCTGGGTGTATTCGTGTTGTGGTGCATTAAACAAGGCTTCTGTGGTGGTTTTTTCTACCACATGACCATTTTGCAAAACCATTACTTTGTCACTGACATGACGCACAATATTGAGGTTATGTGACACAAAAATATACGATAGCCCCATTTCTTGTTGTAACTTTAATAATAGATTAACTATTTGCGAACGGACCGATAGATCTAATGCCGTTAGGGCTTCGTCGGCAATAATGATTTTGGGATTAAGCATTAATGCTCGCGCAACGGCTACACGTTGTTTTTGTCCCTCGGAAATCATGTGGGGATAAAAATCTGCATGTTCGGGTAATAAACCGACTTTTCTTAAGGTCTCAATAACTAATACTTTTCGTTCATGTGAATTTAATTGGGTATTAAATCTCAATGGTTCTTTAAGTAAGTTGCCAATCGACAATCGCGGATTAAGCGAGGTGGTTGGATCTTGAAAAATCATTCGAATTAAACGACAACGTTGTTTTAAGTTCCGTGCATCTAAGGCTTCACCTTCGAAGAATATTTCACCACCACTTCGTTGTTCTGCACCGACTAAAATGCGGGCGAGGGTGCTTTTACCAGAACTCACCGAACCTATAATAGCCATGGTTTCACCTTGACCCAGTTCAAATGAAATGGGCGCTAATGCTTCATAGTATTGTGGTTTAAAGTGCTTATAACCGGTTAAGTATTGTTTACTTAACCCGTCAACTTTAAGCAATGGTGTCGTCATCTTCTTGCTCACTTTTGTAAGGGAAATGGCAGGCGAAATAGCGATCTTTAATATGTTCAAGATTAGGCTGTTTTACGCATTTTCGTTGTGCCTCTGGACAACGAGGACCGAGTCGGCAACCAGCAGGTAAATGCTGTAAAGAGGGAGCTGAACCAGGCAGAGTTGGTAGTTTAGCCTTATGACGCATTTTTGCTGTATGTTCAGGTAGATTTTTAAATAATGCCCGTGTATATGGATGGTACGGCATAGCTATTATTTGTTTAACCGGTCCAGATTCCATTACCTGGCCGCTATACAAAATCGTTAAGTTATCACACCAATGCACCATGGTTTCAAGCTCGTGGCTAACTAATAAAATAGACACATTTTGTAATTGATTGAGTTGGGATAATAATCTAAAAATTTGCGCTTGAGTATTGAGCTCCATTGAATTGGTTGGTTCATCAGCAATGAGCAGTTTAGGATGATTGGCAACGGCCATGGCGATCATGACTTTTTGACATTCTCCTTCAGACAATTCCCACGGGAAACGCTTCATTAATTGTTTCGGTTTTTTAATGCCGACTTTATGTAACCATTTTAGCGAGTTTAAATAAGTATCTCGTCCGCGGCGCCAAAAAGGAATATTTTTATTGGTCACTAGGGCTTCAATCAATTGACTACCAATGGTTTTAACTGGATCTAAACTGCCGGAAGGATCTTGGAAAATCATCGCTATTTCGGTGCCCATTAAACAACGTCGTTGTTTAGCACTCATTTCTAATAAATTTTTTCCATCCCACATCATTCGGTCGGCTATAACATGCCAATTAGGGCCTAGAACACCTAAAATTGCTTTAGCAAATAGACTTCGTCCTGAGCCTGATTCACCCACAAGCCCATGAATTTCGCCTGGATTAATAGTCAAACTGACTTTTTCAAGCACTTTGACCGTGCCCTCAGGTGTATCTAATTCAATGGTGAGATTACGAACATCGAGTAAAGGCATAGGTTAATTTCTTATCGGTGCGAGCGCAGAGCGTAAACCATCGCCGACTAAGTTGACCGATAATACGGTAAACAGAATCGCGACACCTGGAATTGTTACTGTCCAAGGGGCAAGTAATAAGTTATCAAGCCCTTGTGCCACCATCGCGCCCCATTCTGGACTAGGCGCTTGAGCACCGAGGTTTAAAAAGCCGAGTGCTGCAATATCTAATATTGCCGCTGATATGGCCATAGTGACCTGAATAATCACCACATCCCAGACATTGGGCATAATGACATACCAAAAAATTTGTAATGAGTTAGCACCATCTAATTTGGCTGCTGTAACATATTGTTTTTTATGCTCTTCATGGACCGCATTGTGAATAGTACGAACAAATTGCGGTACCATCGCAATCCCAACACCCCAAAATACATTATTAAGCCCTGGGCCCATCACAGCCACCACTAAAATGGCCATTAATAATGATGGTATCGATAGCAATGAATCAAGCAAGTGGCTTAAAATACTCGACTTTATGCCGCGCATCATCCCTGACAGGGAACCAATAATAAAACCGAAAAATAGCGATGTTGCCACCACTAATAATGACATACCAAACGTCAGTTGGACGCCGTGTAAGATGCGGCTAAAAATATCTCGTCCTAAATCATCAGTTCCTAGAAAGTGTTCTACTGTGCCTGCGGGATCCCATGATGGCGGTAATAGTAACACTTGCTGGTCTTGCATCTCGGGCGAATATGGCGCAATAAAAGGCGCGAAAATGGTGAGTGTTAATAAAAATATCACTGCCCACAAACCTATTACTGCGAAGGGGTTGGAGGAAAATGTTTGCCATATCCGCCAGATAGGAGACTCAATATGGTCTTCTTGGTATATTTTAATTCGAGGCATACAATTCCTTTCTGCTCATTGGATTAATTGAGGTATGCAGCAAATCAATCAAAATACTTAACAATATAATCAATAATGAGACGGATAATATACCTGCTTGTATGACAGTATAATCTCGCTGGTAAATGCCCGAAACCAGCCAACTACCCACACCTGGCCATGAAAAAATAACTTCGACTACAATGCCATAACTAGCAAATGAACCTAGCATCAAGCCGATACTTTTTAACACTGGAATTAACGCATTAGGTAATGCATGACGAAATAATATTTTAGCTGTGTGCAAACCTCGAGCCTCTGCAGCGCGAATATAGGTTTGATTCATTACATTTAAAATAGCTTGTCGGGTAATCCTTACTATTAATGTGAAAGGCAGTACCGCTAAAGTGACCGCGGGTAATATCAAGTGGAGCAAGGCATCATGAAAAGCCGGAACGCGATAAGCTGAATCGGATAGTAAGGTGTCTACTAACATAAAGCCCGTTACAGGTTCTATTTCATAAAGTAAATTGATTTGACCTGAAATCGGTAGCCAGCCTAGATTAACTCCAAACCACATTGATAAGCTTAAGCCAAGCCAAAATACCGGAATAGAGTAGCCTGTCAACGTAACGGCTAAAATACTATTTTGCAGTGCTTTATTGGTACTTAAGGCGGCCAGTATTCCAAGAGGAACGCCAAACACTGCAGCAATAAACCCAGAAAATAGTGATAATTCAAAAGATGCGGGTAATACCGCGGATAGCTCTTCTACTACTTCTTGTTGAGAGTTGCTCGAAATACCGAAATTACCCGACAAACGTTGACGTAAATAGGCGGTAAACTGTAACAATTGGTTATCATGTAATTGATAATCGTGTTCAATTTGTTGTTGTTGCTCGATTGTTGGGTACTGAATCCCCGACAATGAGTAGGCTTTACTGACAGGAAACTGGCCCGACGCCATAAATAGCACGGCGATCATTACCAGTGATGTGGCAATAAACAGGGTTATGCGACTAATAAGGTAACGCCACATTTATTGACTTCCCTCTATTGTTTGAGTTGTTCGGGCAAACGAAATACCGCCATAAGGTCTAATTTTCATTGTAGTGATATTACTCTTTTTCAACACAATTTTTTTAGCGTGGGCAAACGTTACCATAGGAACTTGATCGCTAATAATGGCTTCAGCGGACTGATAAAAAGCTTTACGTTCAGGCTGAGTTGACACCGTTTGTGCCTGTGTTAATAAATGTTCAAAATCTTTGTTACACCATCGAGAGCGGTTGTTGTTAGAGGCTAATGCTGCACAACTTAATAATGGGGTAAAAAAGTTATCTGGATCGCTGTTATCTGCATTCCAACCAATGAGCACCGAATCATAATTAGAACTGGCTAATTTTTGAGTAAACACACTCCAATCATAGCTAATAATATTCAGCTTGACCCCAATACGGGCTAAATCCGCTTGAATAAGTTCTGCGGTTTTCAGTGCGCTAGGATTATAAATTCGCGCCACTGGCATGGCCCATACATTAATTGATAAATTAGATATCCCCGCTTGTTGAAGTAATGCTTTGGCTTTTTCGGGATTGTATTCATTAGGAGATAAGTTTTTTGAATAAGCCCAAGATGCTGGCGGTAAAACACCAGAGGCCTCAACAGCGGTATCGTTATAAACCACATCAAGAATATTATTTTTATCGATAGCATGTGCGAGTGCGCGTCTTACTCTTACATCATCTAATGGCGGCTTTTGGGTGTTAAAGGCCCAAAAGGCAACGTTTAATCCGGGCTTGGCATCAACAATAATGTCTTTATGTTGGTCAAGTATGGCTAACTCACCGGCTTTGGGTAATGCTGACACACTACAGTCACCAGTAATTAATTTGGCAATGCGGGCGGTACTTCTTGGCGTAATATCAAATACTAATTGATCGAG
Source organism: Shewanella polaris (assembly GCF_006385555.1). Classification (NCBI taxonomy): domain Bacteria; kingdom Pseudomonadati; phylum Pseudomonadota; class Gammaproteobacteria; order Alteromonadales; family Shewanellaceae; genus Shewanella; species Shewanella polaris. The sequence goes on from NZ_CP041036.1 coordinate 1,576,282, forward strand.
CTCGACCGTGGGTCCCCAATATACTGGATTCTTTTTATAGCGAATATATTCATTTTTAACATATTGGCTTAACTGAAAAGGTCCTGTGCCTACGGCGTAGTAGTCAATGTCTTCAGGGTTCCCTTGTGCTAAAAGTTGATAACCGTATTCCGCTGATAGCACTACTGCGAAATCGGTGGCGAGATTCGATAAAAAAGATGCGTCTTTACGGACTAGATGGAAGATGATTTGGTGATCGTCTACTTTTTCAATGGAGTCAATTAATTCGGCAAAACCAATGCTTTGAAAAAATGGATAACCCGTTCTACTGACTAAATGATATGGATGCAAAGTATCAATGATGCGATTAAATGAAAACAGTACATCGTCGGCATTAAAGTCTCTTGTGGGGGCAAAATGGTCCGTTCTATGAAAACTCACATGCTCACGCAGGGTAAATTGATAGCTTAAGCCATCATCGGATACCTGCCATGATGTTGCCAAGCCAGGAGTAATATCGGCTTTTTCTTGGCTGTAGTTAACTAATCGACTGTAAATTTGGTATGAGGTAGCATCAATAGTGGTGCCCGATGTCACAAGTTGTGGGTTAAAACTTTCGGGATTGCCTTCACTGCAATACACAAGGCCTGGAGGCAATTGCACTGGTCCACATGCCGCCAACATGATGCTGGAGAGACATAAAGACATCAGCTGATAGCAGCGTTTTACTATAACAGGCATTGTGTGATCATATTTTATCGACGTTGAGTGGGCATTTTAACAGGGTTCAATGCATTGGGGCAATGAACATATCCGAGCTTGACTCAGCTCTTATCGAGTAAGTTGTATTTTTTCAAAATACCTCGGAGTTGATGGTAACTTAAGCCTAATAAATCTGCGGTTTTTTTCTGATTATACTGGCCCTCAGCCAATGCGCGTTGTAACAATTCTATTTCACTGTTTTCGGTGTATTCTTTAAAATCTATTGGGAATTCAATGCTATTAAGCACCACAGATGTTGTGGTGTTAATATTGGGTTCTGTCGGTTCAGACACCGCTGTTGGGACGTGTTCAGTAGAAGTGAATTGACGTTCGCGGTTTTTTACTCGGTTTACAGGACGATAGGGGGACGCAAAAGGATCCAAAATAATATGATCAATTTCTTGGCCATCCCCCCCTTCGCGATAGACACTTCGTTCGACGACATTTTTTAATTCTCGGATGTTGCCGGGCCAGCTATGCATCATTAATTGTTCTACCGCCAGTGGACTAAAACCACTAAAATATTCCAGTGATAGTTGTCTTGCCATGCTAACAGCAAAATATTCAGCCAATGGCATAATGTCTTCGGTGCGATGACGTAATGGTGGCAAGGTGATTACATCAAAGGCTAATCGATCGAGTAAATCGGCTCTAAACTCACCATTATCAGCCAAGGTTGGTAAATCTTCATTGGCGGCACAAATAAGCCGAACATCAGATTGAACGGTTTTACTGCCACCGACTCTTTCAAATTCACCATACTCGATAACGCGTAATAACTTTTCTTGGATTAATCCAGAGGTGTTGGCTAGTTCATCTAAAAAAAGTGTTCCGCCATCAGCACGTTCAAAACGGCCTTCGTGGCGACCCTTTGCGCCGGTAAATGCACCAGACTCATGGCCAAAAAGTTCACTTTCTAATAAATTTTCACTCAGGGAAGAACAATTGAGTTTAATAAAGCTTTGATCCCAACGAGGAGATAAGTAGTGTAGTCGTTCGGCTATGAGCTCTTTACCTGTGCCGCGCTCACCAATAATGAGCACCGGCTTAGATAATGGTGCGACTTTAGACACATGTTCTAATACTTCAAGTAGTGCATTAGATTGGCCGATGAGATTATCTTGCTGGAATTGTTTGCTCAAAGTTAGTTTACTCGCAAAATTGTTAGTGAATTAGACTAATAATTAGTGAAAATCATAATAAATGGCTTGAGCATTAAAAGAAAGAAAAAGTTAAATATTTGTTTAAGTGTCTGATGTTGTTGATTTTGTAAATGTTGGCACGTAATGTGTAATACCAACTGCGACAACCACGTTAATTTTAAGGAACACATTATGGGAATTTTCTCTCGCTTCGCAGATATCGTTAATTCAAATATTAGCGCAATACTTGATAAAGCCGAAGATCCAGAAAAAATGGTCCGTCTTATCATTCAAGAGATGGAAGATACACTTGTTGAAGTACGTTCAACCTCCGCTAAAGTATTGGCAGAGAAAAAAGAATTACTTCGCCGGATTGCTCGTGTTCAAGAGCAAGTTCAAGATTGGCAGAATAAAGCTGAGTTAGCCTTATCGAAAGATCGTGAAGACTTAGCTAAAGCCGCGTTGAGTGAAAAGCAAAAAACAGTGGGTTTATTGCACACACTTGAGATGGAACTGCAAGTTGTTGAAGAGCATGTTGCTCGTTTAAAAGATGAAATCGCACAACTTCAAGAAAAATTGAATGATGCTCGTGCTCGTCAAAAAACCATCATTATGCGTAAGCAAACTGCCACTTCGCGTTTAGAAGTTAAAAAGCAGCTTGATTCAAGCAAAATCGATGATGCGATGATGAAGTTTGAACAATACGAACGTCGAGTTGAAGGACTTGAAGCACAAGTAGAATCATATGATTTAGGTAAAAAGAACGTTCTAGCTGACGAGTTTGCAGCATTAGAAGCAGAAGATTCTGTGAACGATGAATTAGCAGCATTAAAAGCAAAAATGAGTGCAAAAGCACAACCTAAATCTAAAGCGTAAATTTATTCAGAGGTGAGTTATGGATATGGATCTTCTTATTGCACCAATTATCATCTTTATGGTGGTTGTGGCACCTATCTGGTTGGTTCTTCATTATCGCAGTAAGCGACAGGTGAGCCAGGGGCTCACTGAGGAAGAATTTAATCAACTTAATGATTTAATTGCTAAAGCTGAAAAAATGAGTGGTCGCATCGAAACGTTAGAAGCGATTTTAGATACTGAATCACCGGAGTGGAGGGCAAAACATGGGCTCAGCTAATGGTCGTACTCTATACCGCAACCCCAAAAGTGGTAAAGTGGCTGGGGTGTGTTCAGGTATCGCTGATTACTTTAACTTTGAAACATGGCTAGTGCGCGTTATCGCTGTGTCTATATTGTTACTGGGTGGAACAGGAGTTGTGCTTGTTATTTATATCGCCTTATGGATGATATTAGATATTAAGCCTCTTAACTTAGCGCAAAAAGAGCAGCACAAAGATATTGAAATCAAAAAGAAAGTTTGGCAAGCGGGTGAGCCTGCAAAGCAAGCGTTGTTTGATGTTAATCGTCAGTTTAATGGATTAGAAATCCGCTTACGTCGACTCGAAGAACATGTCACCTCAGACAACTTTGATCTTAAACGCCAAATTAATAGTCTTTAATCCTTCTAATGGGCGGTTTACCGCCCTTGTTTTTGGGAGCCATTAGCCATCATGAGATTTTTAGACCGTTCCTTGTTTCACGTGACTCAAACCGCGCAATCTTTGGTTCATCGTAGTACAGATCGTCATGTTAGGTTAGCTGTCACAGGGTTATCAGGGGCAGGTAAAACAGCGTTTATCAGCGGTTTAGTTAACCAGTTATTACATGCAGGGAAAAGTGCTCAACATAATCCCTTACCATTATGGCAAGTTGCCCGTGAAGGTCGATTAATTGCGGTTAACCGTGCCATGCAACCCGATTTAGACATTGCCAGTTTTGACTATAAAGGCGCAATGAATGCATTAATCTCATCACCTCCTCATTGGCCCGCTTCAACCAAAAACATTACCGAATTACGCTTAGCGATTAAGTATCAACCCCAGCAAGGCTTGTTAGCCAAACTAACTAATACTGCCACCTTGTATGTGGATATTGTTGACTATCCTGGTGAGTGGTTACTTGACTTACCCATGCTGAAACAAGACTTTACCCAATGGTGTTTGTCGCAACAGGTTAATGTGGCGTGTTTACGTCATTCACCCTTATTTGCGGCATTTAATCAGACTGTAGAGCAGTTAGACTTAAGCCAACTAGCCGATGAACAGCAACTTAAGCACATTGCTGATTTGTATCAAAAATTGCTGGTTGATTTAGTTCGAGTGCAGGGTTTCTATCATGCTCAACCCGGGCGCATGCTGTTACCAGGCGAATATGAAAATACTCCGTTGCTGACATTCTTTCCGTTATTGTCACTAAGCCCAATTCAACATTCGGAATTGTCTGCAAGCCCAAGTGACTCAAGTTATCACGTACTTAAACGTCGTTATGAAGAGTATGTATCACAAGTGGTTAAGCCCTTTTATCGTGATTACTTTTCTCGCTTTGATCGTCAGTTAGTATTAGTTGATTGTTTAAATGCACTTAATCATGGTCAAGCTCAGTTTAATGATATGGGGCGCGCACTTAATAGCATTATGGAAAGCTTTCAATTTGGTCAGTCGAGTTTGATAAAACGTTTGTTTTCACCGCGGATTGATAAAGTACTATTTGCTGCTAGCCAAGTCGATCGAGTGACCCGTGATCAACAAAGTCATGTACTCAGTTTGTTAACCGCCATGCTGCAGCAAAGCCAGCATTACGCCAATTTTGAAGGCAGTGAAGTTGAAACCATGGCAATAAGTGCCATTAAAGCGACTCAACACGGAATGGTTAATGTAGAGGGTGTTCAACAAGAAGTGGTAAAAGGCACTGGGCTTGATGGTAAACAAGTGACTCTATATCCCGGGGATGTGCCTACATCATTACCCGATGCCGAATTTTGGCAACAACAAGGATTCAGTTTTAGCGCATTCTTACCGCCTAACTTGAGCCATATGGATGCAAATAATCCGCAATTTGAACATATTCGTCTCGATCATCTCTTAGAGTTCCTATTGGGCGATAAATTGTCTTAATCGCTTTATCCAGAGTAATCATTACAGCATTAATGTGAGCATGAGTTATGAATGAACCTACGAACAGTTCGTCAATAAAAAAATCCCAACTATTTACCGAATCAGATCTCATTGTCACTGAAGAAGCTCATTCGGCAGAAGAGCCTATCAAGCCGAACAAATCGTTCGACGATATTGACTTTATTTGTGATCAAAACTTAATAGAATTACCCGCTGAAATGGAAGACAGCATTAAACCAGTTAACGCCAAGCGGTGGTCAGTATTGGCAACATTATCGGTTATTAGTTTGGTGTTATTGGTTATAGTACAAACCGTGATGGGGTTAATTGACTCTTTCCAACAAAGCCCGTGGTTATTTGGGTTTTACGCGGTTGTGTTAGCCATTGTGAGCTTATGGGCGACAGTGGTTACTTTCAAAGAATGGCGTAAATTAGTTAATCTTAAAAAGGTAAGTGATCATCAAGATACTGCGGAGCGATTATCACAAAGTATGCAAATGGGTGAAGCTAAAACGTTTTTGGCCCCAATACTGGCTAAATACCCTAATAACGAAGCCAAACAACAATATTTACAAGCCTGTAGTCATGAACATAACGATGCAGAAATCGTGTTGTTATTTGAAGACATCGTATTAACCGAACGTGATTTACTGGCTAAAAAACGTGTTAACCGCTTTGCTGCTGAGTCGGCATTATTATTGGCAGCAAGTCCGCTAGCGGCACTGGATATGGCTATTATTTTGTGGCGTAATCAAAAAATGATCAACGAAGTCGCTGCTATTTATGCTATCGAGTTGGGTTATTGGAGCCGGATAAAGCTTATTCGTAGCATTGTGGTGAATATTATTTATGCTGGCAGTACTGAGGTGATCACCGACTTAGGTACTCAGTTATTATCAGTTGAAATGACTGGTAAATTATCGGCTCGGATTGCTCAGGGGCTTGGTGGCGGTTTACTGACCGCCAGACTAGGTTATCAAGCAATGAACTTGTGTCGCCCAGTTGCTTTTAATAAAAAGAATAAGCCTAAGTTGTCCCACGTTCATCAACATTTACTGGAAGAATTAAAGCAGTTTACCTCGTCAATGATGGCAAAAAATAAATCTAAACAAACCCAGTCAGTCGATAATAGTGAATAAAAATAGTGTGGTTTTTTTGTACAATTCAACTTTTTTGACTACAGTTAGCTTTCGATTCAGAAACGATATGGCGTTCTGAATCGTTTGAGCTTGGTAATGGAGCAGGATGCATACCAACAAACTTAAGGAAGCAAAGGAGATTTTTTATGAAATTATCATTAACAGTAACGGCATTATTTGTGTGCTTATGTTGTTTTATCAGTAGTCATTCGCTCGCCGCAGATACGGCAAAGTCTGAATCCACCAAGAAAGTCACAAAAGTAATGGATAACAAATCAACCAATATGCAAAAGGTTAATATTAATAAGGCTAGTGCTCAAGAGTTACAAACACTCAAAGGTATTGGCCAAGCGAAAGCCAAAGCAATCGTTGATTATCGTACAAAAAATGGCAAATTTACTGATTTGCAACAGTTGACTATGGTGACTGGTATTGGCGAGAAGTTAGTTAATCAGAATAGCAAAAATATGAGTTTCTAAGTAATACCGCAATCAAAAACTAAAACGGAAGCAATTGCTTCCGTTTTTTGATATTTGCGAGTGTTTAATCCACCTGAATCAAGACTCATTACTGAGCGTTTAATGCTTGACCATTAGTGTCGATAGAGTCATCACCCATCAAAAATAAATAAGTTGGCATAATCTGTTCAGCTTTTTTTAATGTTTTCGGATCTTCGCCAGGATAAGCTTTTGCGCGCATTTCGGTGCGCGTTGCACCTGGATTAATACTATTCACTCGAACAGAAGTATTGTCACACTCATCTGCTAATACTTGCATCATTCCTTCGGTAGCAAATTTAGAAAAGGCATAAGGCCCCCAATAAGCACGACCCTTACGACCAACACCACTTGAAGTAAAGATAATTGAAGCGTGATCCGCTTTACGCATAATAGGTAATAACGATTTTGTCATAATGACTTGAGCGGTCACATTAACCTTTAAAATAGCTTCAAGAGAGGTTAAATCAATATGCTCAAATGGGCCTAATGCTCCCAGTTGAGATGCGTTATGCAACAAGCCATCTAAATGACCAAACTGTTCTACAATGGTATCAGCCATATCAATATAGTTTTGTTCTGTCGCACCGCTCATATCTAAAGGGACAATGGCTGGTTTTGGATAACCTGCATTTATTATTTCATCATATACGTTTTCTAGTTTTTTAACGGTCTTACCGAGCAAAATCACGGTTGCACCATGTTTGGCAAATTCGATAGATGCTGCACGGCCGATACCGTCACCTGCACCCGTAACTAAAATAGTTTTGTTATTGAGTAAATCTTTTGCTGCTTGATATTCCAACATGATTGGTTAATTCCTCTTGGCGCAATAGCCCGTCAAATCTAGTACCGGATAAAAAATAAACGATCGTTTGAAACAAATGATTGATAATTGTATGCCAATAGGTCATTTGTATGTAACAAACTTGTAGCTAACTCAATAATTTTACGTTAACTTGATAATCGTTAAGGACTAACATAAGTCCTTGTTGGTCGCATGATTGGACTATTGTGACCAATTCTTGGGGAAAACAAAATTATTAAAACAAGATTTGGGGAAAAAAAGATGAAAAGACTCATTTTGGGTGTTGCAATAACATCTGCTCTTGGCTTAACGGCTTGTGGTGGTGACAGCTTTAACGAAGCAAAAGACAATGCTGAACCGTTAGTGCCGTTGTCACACGTTCAGTTTGATCCTGCTAATAGCTTATTACCATTACCAAACGATTTACTCTTCAGTGGTACTACTGATGGGACACTCGCTATACCTGACGAAGAAGACGGTGATTACACAAACCCTCAAATTGCACTAGGCGCATTAGACGGATGGTCAACTAGCTCACCAATTTCAATAACAATGGAGTTAGCAGACGATTTAGAAGGTAATGCATTAACACTTGATGCGGCTTCAGTTTTCCAACCTGGTGCCGTTCGTGTATTTGAAGCAACTGTTGGTGGTGCGTTATCAAGTGATGCAGAGTGCACCTCCGTACCATCAGTTTCAGCCTGTAAAGTCGGTGACGAACTTCAGTTTGGTGTTGATTTCGTCTCTAAAGCATCAGGAAATAAAGTCGCCATAGTACCGATTAAGCCATTAAAAGCGGGTCAGTCTTATATATATGCGACTACAGATCTCATTCAAGACTCGTTAGGTCGTGGTATTGCAGCGTCGACTACCTATGGCCTGTTAAAGTTAGACTTCGAAACACAACAGTTAGAAACAGCTGACCAAAAAACATTGCAGTATCTGGTTAATAGTTATGAAAAGGGATTGGCTGAAACTCACGGCGTTGACTCTGAATCAATTACTTTTTCAGGTTTGTTCACTACTCAATCAGTAGCGGATGTGTATGAAACTACAAAGTTATTGATGGCTTCTAATGCTGCTTATATGCCGGCATTTGCAGCAGCGATAACGCCAACGGGATACACTGTTGCTCAGGCAGCCGGATTAACAGTAGAAGACGGTGCAGCATATGTTGTTGCGGATATGGCTGATCTTTATACTGCCAAAATTAAACTGCCAATCTACGGTGATTGTTCATCAGCAAGCTGTGTTATTCCAATTGTTGATGGTGCACCAACGGCACCTAATGGCCATTGGTCTGCACAAGGCGATAGCCCAGTATCTGTCTTGTTGGCATTACAATCAGGTACATTAAGCCAAGAAAACTTTATTACCCAAGCTGTTGCTAACGGTGTAGACCCACAAGCCGCGCTTTCTACTCCGGCATTACTTGCAGGCAAGCAATGGCTACTTGATGATGGCACTTCGGCAGATCCAACTAAGCATTTGACTAAGTTTAATCCTATTCCAGCGATTAAAGGTTATGAAATTATTCCTGTTCAAATTACCTTGCCTAACGCGGCTAAGTTAGCTGCATTTACAACTGCACAAGGTGGAACATTTGTACCGCCAGCAAGTGGTTGGCCGACAACCATCGCTATGCATGGTTTAGGTGGTGGTAAAGAAATGGCGTTAGCCTATGCAGGTACCTATGCTGCCGCGGGTGTCGCTACCATCGCGATTGATATGCCATTACACGGTGCTCGTTCATATGACGCAAACGATGATGGCACTTATGAGATTTCCGCTACCGCACCTGCATTTGGGCCAGTTGTGGGCACGCCTGATGCGTTCACTAATGGTAATCCATTAGTGTTTGTTAACATTGCCAGTACATTGACTGTCCGTGATAATTTCCGTCAAGCAACCTTAGATCAACTTGGTCTGAGGTTATTATTGACCGGAATGGCACAACAATTAGCCGCAGACGGTGACGATCAAGTATTCGACGTGTCTAAAATCAGTATGCAAGGCCTAAGTTTAGGTGGCATTGTGGGGACGACATTCTCTACTTATGCGAGTACTGGATTAGTTAATCCTCTGACAGGAGATGCCTTGCCTAATGCTTATGCAATCAATGCAGCGTCGTTAGTCGCACCTGCTGGTGGTTTAGCTGGGGCATTTGCAGGTTCTGCCGCGTTTGGTCCACAGTTATTTGCCAACGTGACAGCATCTAGTACGTTTGCGGCTTTAGTTACAGCAGCAAATACGCCAGGTTATGAAGAAGGTAGTGCTGAATATGCTGCATTAGTTCAAGCTGTGTATGCTGAATTTATTCCTACATTTGCTTTTGCAGTACAAACCGCAATTGATTCTGCAGACCCTTTAAACCATGGCGCAATGCTCGCTGCAACGGAACTTCCTGTTCACGTCATTGAAATTGTTGGCGATGATACAAACTTACCAGACCAAACATTGCCAAACAGTGTTGAAAGTTTCCCATTGTCGGGTACCGAGCCTTTAATTGCCTCGCTAGGTCTTGGGTGTGTTGATACTACTACGCCTGGTTCTGGTGCTGTACGCTTCTCTAAAGGCCATCACAGTTCGATTGTTAGCCCTGGTGAAGTAGAGGGTGTTACCGATGGTATGGCTGCCGCAGCAACGGTTGAAATGCAGTCTCAAGTAGCTGGTTTTGCGAAAACAGCTGGTTTAGACCAAGCAACAATTGTTGTGACTAACAGCGATGTGATTCAAAGCTGTAATTAATCCTTACTAAATTAGTGCACAATTTCTTAAGAAACCCAGCAATTAGCTGGGTTTTTTATTCTCTATTTATCGACTATTGCTGTTAATATACTGCGAGATTGTCATCCCTGTATGGAGCGAGATTTGGAATTTTTATATGAATACGGTCTGTTTTTAGCTAAAGCAGTTACCATTGTTGCCGCTATTTTAGCGGTAGTAGTATTAGTGTTGGCGAGCAGCATGAAAATCAAATCTGATAAAGGTGAGTTAAGACTCACTGATATTTCAGATGAGTTGCTACAGCTCAAGCATCAGTTAAAAGAAGAGTTACTGCCTAAAAAGCAATTTAAAGCTTACGAAAAGCAGGTAAAAGCAGACGAAAAAGCGGCTGAAAAGCAGCAACTAACGACAGGAAAAGTGTTCGTTATTGATTTTAAAGGCAGTATTGATGCGCACGAAGTAGCGTCATTACGTGAAGAAGTGACCGCAATTTTAACCATTGCAGACAAAGACGACCAAGTCTTGGTTAATGTTGAAAGTGGCGGTGGCATGGTGCATGGTTATGGCCTTGCTTCAAGCCAGTTAGATCGTTTACGTCAAGCCAATATTCCGTTGTCAATTTGCATTGATAAAGTAGCCGCTAGTGGTGGTTATATGATGGCGTGTGTGGCTAATAAAGTGTATGCAGCTCCTTTTGCTATTGTTGGATCGATTGGTGTTGTGGCACAAGTGCCTAACTTTAATCGTTTGCTGAAAAAACATGACATTGACTACGAACAACATACAGCAGGTGACTTTAAGCGAACGTTAACCATTTTTGGTGAAAATACCGATGAAGGCAGAGCTAAGTTCCAACAAGAACTCGAAGAAACACATGTATTATTTAAAGAGTTTGTTGGCCGCTATCGTCCTCATATGGACATTACCAAAGTGGCAACAGGTGAACATTGGTATGGTCAACAAGCCATTGATTTAGGTTTAATTGATGAGGTATCTACCAGTGATGATGTGATTTTAACGTTAGTTAAGACCCATCAAGTGATCAAAATAAAATATCAAATGAAGAAAAAACTGGCTGACAAAATTGCCCATGGCGCATCGTTGGCCGTTAATACCGTGATGAATCGTTTAGCTGAGCGTAATCAGTCAGTATAACGTTATATTGTGAGTGATTGGATAGATCAAAAAACGACAGCATTAGCTGTCGTTTTTTATATAGTAAACCTAAATAGGTTTAGGCTTTATAACTGATGTGTTGATGAAAACGTAAAATAACATCAGCATGCTCTTTATCGATATCAAGTTCATTAGTAAATAGACGTATCGCTTCTTCTACTTGATTCATAAAGCGACCATAACCTTCGTCAGTTTCATCACTTTTACCCGCGACAATGACAAATCGGAAAGCATCTACAAGCTTATTGGCATCCCAATGGCAAATAGGTTCAGGCGACTCAGAGTGAGGGTCAAATCCAATCATCTGAAATTCGTTGGTACTGGTTAATTGCTCATACTTACTGTTACGTACAAGTGGTAATTTACCGTTAGCGACAACGGCAACACGCTTTAACTGCTTACTTGCTGTTGCTTTGATAAACTTGTCGCATAAATTTTGATAAACACTTGAAAAGTCAGTGGTATCATTTGCAAGTAATTGCTTTTTAATACGACGTTCTACCGGAATGTTGATGGTGACATAATTGAGCGTACTCACATTTTCTGGTAGCTCACAGTGGCGGCGATGATAACGGCTGTCTACAGCACGCAATTTATATCCGTACGTTTCTTTGAGTCCCTTTGCTTTGGCAAAAAAGTCATAAGAAATATGCTGGTGGTCACGGACTTTAATGGGCACATCTTTAACAGGTAATAACGGTTTTAATTCAGCGATAAATTTTTGCACATGCGAATGGAATTCAGCTGAATTACTACGAAGATCATGACCCGTGGCTAAAAATACTATTCTAAGCTTTCTTGCTCGAAAACCTGCAACGCTATGTAAACTGTTGGCTTCATGATGGGCTGGATTATAAAAAAAGCGTATTTGCTCTTCTGAGTTTAAGCAATAAGCTTCGTTGTGGAAGCGTACCATAGGTAATTTGTCAGTGGTAACAACGTGGACGTTGTACAATTCTTGTTTTTCAGCTAATTGATAAACCAATTTACTGAACTCATCGTAACAAGTTTCTAAATCACTGTAAGCATTAAGATATTCATCGGTTAATGGGAAACCAATGGTAATGTATTGATTTTTACGTGTTGCGGTGGGCAAGTATACTTTTTTTTGACGACTGACGGACATATTATTTCCTTATTGCCTTGGTTGTTGTCTAAAGTTTATCGTTATTTATGGTTATCTAATGTGCTTACTGCATGTCCATTTTAAACATCGCTGATTAAATTAAAATAACTTTCGTTCAGTTTAGTAAATTGTTTTTAACATTTGCAGTTAACATCATATAAATTGAAGTTTTTAATCAGATAATTCTTGGGTGATCCAAGGTAGCATCCATTGCGTAATGCTTGCTTGCGCTTGTTCATTTGGATGAATACCATCACGTTGCATTAAGTTTGTGTCTGTGGCAATTTTTTGCATGAAAAAAGGGATTAACTTAATATTATATTCTTCAGCTAATTGATGATAAGTCTGTGTAAAAGATTTACTGTAACGAGGACCATAATTTGGTGGCACCATAATTTCTGTCAACAAGACTTTTGCACCGTGAGCTGTAGAAATTTCGATGATTTTTGTAAGATTTAATTTCAGTTGATTAGGTGGGAAACCACGTAAACCATCGTTGCCGCCAAGCTCAATGACCACAAGGTCTGGTTGGCTAGACTCCAGTAAATTAGGGAGTCGGCGTAACCCTCCAGCAGTAGTTTCACCACTGACGGAGCCGTTAACAATGTTGTTTTGAGGCAATTCGTTACGGAGTAATTGTACCCAACCTTGGTCTTCTGACATGCCATAGCCTGCACTTAAGCTATCACCTAAGATCAAAACCGTGGCAGCATGGGTAGGCGCGCACATTAATATCAGCGTAAATGCAGTGACTAACATGCGTTTAAGCGACAAAAACAAGAAGGATTGTATGTCTAATAATACTGATCGAAATACCAATGCCATTATGGTAACTAACCTCAATAAAACTGTTGTGACCCAAGAGGGAGAGTTGACTATCCTCAACGGCATTAATATAGAAGTCAAGCAAGGAGACAGTATTGCCATTTTGGGGCCATCAGGTTCTGGTAAGTCAACACTTCTTGGGTTGCTCGCTGCTTTAGACACTCCCACATCTGGTGAAATCGTGCTTGATGGTGTGGCATTGTCTGGTTTGAATGAAGAACAAAAAGCCGCGCTCCGTAAACAAAAAGTCAGTTTTATCTTTCAATCATTTATGTTGGTTGACACATTAACCGCGCTTGAAAACGTGATGTTACCTGCTGAGCTTGCTGGCGTAAAAGACGCCAAACAAAAAGCTCAAGCCATGCTTGAACGTGTTGGCTTGGCGCATCGATTAAATCATTTACCTAAACAATTGTCTGGTGGTGAGCAACAACGTGTCGCCATCGCTAGAGCTTTTATTTGCGAACCTAAAGTGCTGTTTGCAGATGAGCCAACGGGTAATTTAGACAGTGTCAATGGCGACAAAATTGCTGATATGTTGTTTGCGCTAAACCAAGAAAGCGATACCACCCTAGTTCTAGTGACTCATGATTTACATTTGGCCAGACGCTGCGCTCGTCAATTGGTGATGGAAAATGGCCACTTATCAGAACCCTATGCAGAAGATAACAGTATCATCGAAGATTTAAGCCTTGAACTTGCTGTGGAGGTCAATTAATGGAATGGCAAATTGCTTGGCGTTTATTTAAGCGTGAGCTTGCCCAAGGTCAGTTGATATTAATTGTATTGGCAATTACCTTGGCAGTATTGTCTGTGACTGGGCTTGCGCGGGTTAGCGAGCGATTACAAGTTGCGATTAATGGTGAAGCGGCTAATTTTATTGCCGCCGATCGTATTATCGATTCCCCAGTAGAATTAGATCCCAACGTCTTAGTGATTGCAGATGAGATTGGTCTTGCTCACGTCACTAATATGCAATTTAACTCGATGGTGTATTCGGGGGAGCAATTTCAGTTAGTTACCGTTAAGGCGGTTGGTGATGGTTATCCATTAAAAGGCGATATAGAACTGAGTAGCGGTACGACGAGATTACTGCCTAAGACTGGTCAAGCGTGGTTTGAAAACCGTTTAGGCGGGTTACTCGGCTATCCTAAAACCATTGAATTGGGTAATAGTGAGTTAGCGCTAACAGAAGAAATTAGTCGTTTACCAGATGCTGGTTTTAATCCATTTGCATCCTCGCCAGTGTTACTCATCCGTATAGATGATGTGGCGGCGACAGGCATTATTCAGCCGGGTAGTCGAGTTACTTATTTATACCAATTTACCGGTGATGCTGAACAACTGTCGGTATTTGAGCAGCAAGCAAAACCATTACTTAACAACAGTCAACGCTGGGTGGATGTGCAATCGGGAGATTCACCGATAGCCTCGGCAGTGCAACGTGCTGAGCGCTTTTTGCTACTCGCCAGTTTACTCGGGATTGCCTTAGCATGTGCCGCGATAGGTATTGCTGCACAACGTTACTGCCAGCGTCATTACGATGTTGTTGCTATGCTTAAAACCTTTGGTGCGTCGGGCAAACAAATTCGGGTGCTATTTGGTCTACATCTATCGTTAGTCACTTTATTGGGTATTGCCTTGGGCCTTGTGGGCGGATTATTACTCGATCTTGGCATCACCGCATTTTTACCCTCAGAGATAGCCGCTTATTCACCACCATATTTACGTCCAGTATTATTAGGCGTTAGCACCGGATTGATCAGTGCATTCATGTTTTCGGCTTATCCGTTAATGCGTTTGTTAGCCATTCCGCCTTTAAGAGTATTGCAGCGTCAATTAGAAGGCTTACAGCTGGGTATGTGGCTCCATTTGTTATTGAGTTTGGCTGCCATGGCATTATTAGGCTATTTATATTCAAGAAGTTTAGCCTTAACCATGACAGTCGTACTTGCGGTGTTGTTATTAGGTTTTTTATTGAGTGTGCTCGGATTTGTGATGATTCGTTTCGGTCATGGAATTGGTATGAAAACCACCAATCCTTTTCAACTGGCATTAGCAGGACTTCGACGTCGAGCACGCCAAAATGCTGTGCAATTGGTTGGGTTTAGCAGTGCATTAGTGTTGTTATTAACCATTTTAGCGTTACGACAAGACTTACTAAACGAGTGGCAAAAGCAGTTGCCTGAAAATGCTCCCAATTACTTTTTAGTCAATATTGCCCCTGAAGATGCTAAGCCACTCAATGACTTTTTAACCACTAATCATATTAACGCTACCGATATTTATCCTGTGGTTCGTGGCCGTCTCACTCATATTAACGATGAAGAGTTGATATCAGGAAAACAAGCCGATGCAGGTGTTGAAGGGCGAGTGGGCATTTCACGAGAGTTAAATTTAACTTACCGAAAAACCTTACCGCCTAATAATGAGTTGCTTGAAGGCGTGTTTAATCAAGCTGAAGATGATGTGTCGGTTGAGTCTGGTGTTGCTAAGCGGCTAGGGGTAGTGTTGGGTGATAAGTTAACCTACAGCATTGATAACCAATCCTTTTCGGTCAAGGTTGCCAGTATTAGAAAAGTTCAGTGGGAAACCCTACAACCTAACTTTTTCATGATTTTTACTCCTGAAGCATTAGCACCATTTGCTTACACCTCTATGGCCAGTTTCCATCTTAATGATGCGCAATTAGCGGCTGATGGTAGCTTACTGAGTGCCAATCAAGTGGTACTGCAAATAATACAACAATTTCCAACAGTATCGATTATTGATGTCGGAGCAATGGTCGAACAATTGCGGCAAATTATCGATCAAGTGTCGTTGTCATTATCATTGGTGTTGGTACTAGTGTTATTGGCCAGTGCCTTAGTATTGATTGCGCAAACTGAAGCCGGTATGGCGACTCGGCAGCGAGAGCTCGCGGTACTGCGTACTTTTGGTGCATCTGGTTGGTTATTGCGTGCGTCGACTGGGTTTGAATTTGCTTTACTTGGTGCTATTGCTGGTTTACTGGCTGTCATCGTGGCTGAGTTTGCTTTATATATGCTTAAAACCCAAGTGTTTGAGCTGGTGGTTTATATGCATTGGCCTTGGTGGGGCATAACTCCTATTGCCGGCGCGTTAATTGTGTCGACGCTTGGCGTATGGCGATGCCGTCAATTACTCAATAAATCGTGCAGTGACATGCTCAAAGAGGGTTAAAGCAAACCCTAAGGGTTTGTTAATAATAAGGGAGATACACAGTTATCTCCCTTATTATATTATCTGGTTATTTTAGATGTATGTTAAGTTTTAGAATAAACCAAACTATCCATTTCACCTCCTTGTTTAAATCCAATTAAATACATTATTTAGCGTGAGTATGTGATGCGTCTTGATCGATTTGTAGTGAAAAGTACTGAATTAACTCAACAGCAGGCCATTGAGTTAATTCATCAAGCTAAGATTTACGTTAATAATGTCGCTGTGGTGGATGAAGCCATCCAAGTACACGAAAATAATGATATTCAATTAGACGGTCAAAAGTTGGTAACTCGACCTTTTCGTTATATTTTAATCAATAAACCTGCCTATACTCTTTGTTCTAATGCGGATGGTGTATATCCGTCATTGTTTTCGCTATTAGATGTAGATCGACTATCCGAGCTGCATATTGCTGGACGTTTAGATGCTGATACCACTGGATTAGTGTTAATTACCGATGATGGCCGCTGGACATTTTCTATCACTTCACCTTCTAAAAAGTGCAATAAAGTCTACCGAGTAACGTTGGTCAAACCGATAGCTGTAGATGCTGCTGAGCGCTTTTTACAAGGCATTGCCTTACAAGGGGAACAAGGGCTAACGCTACCTGCACAATTAAAGGTTTTAGCACCACAAGAAGTATTACTTACGTTAACGGAAGGCAAGTTTCATCAAGTTAAGCGCATGTTTGCTGCTATCGGCAATAAAGTGGTGTCACTTCATAGACAAAGTATAGGTACTGTGAATCTTGATGTTGAGTTAGGAGATTGGCGTTATTTAACGACAGATGAAATTCAATCTTTTTTATAGAAACCGTTTCATCAGCAGAGGCTAGAGGAACAAAAGTCGATGACGTTTAAGTTTTACATTGAGTTATAAATATTGTTGATTTTGATAATTTAAAATTATCAAACACCTGTTATTATATTCAGCAAATAGGCTAATCGCACCCAGAGGAAACCATGTTAAATCAGCAATGGTTAACCACATTTATTAAGTTAGTCGAAGTCGGCCATTTCACTCATACGGCTGAACAATTATTTATGACTCAGCCAGGCGTGAGCCAACATATTAAAAAACTTGAGCAGCAAGTTGGGGTGGCTTTATTATATCGAGTGGGTAAAAGCTTTGAACTGACCGAAGCCGGAATTCATTTGCACCAGCAGGCTTTGATTTGGCAGCAACAGCAGCAGCAACTGTTGTCGCAAATAGCGGTAGATGATGTCCATGTGGGGGATTGTCGAATTGCGTGTTCTGGTTCGATGGCATTATTACTGTATCCGCACTTAATTGATTACCAATTACCGCATAAGCAATTACAAATCTCTTTAGAGGCCGCACCAAACAAACGCATTATCGACAGCGTTTTGGCCAATCAAGTTGAATTGGGCATTGTTACTCAAGCGGTTCACATGGATGAGTTAGCGCTAACGCCATTAGGCCAGCAAGCTTTGTGTATTGTAATGCCAAAATCCTATCAAGATAAGTTAGTCGACTTTGACCAGTTAATGATGTTAGGGATGGTTTCTCACCCTGATGCTATGCATTACTGGTTACAAATTGTTGGTCATTATTTTAACGATAAACAAGCTGGAGCTCAGCAAGTACCCTTACGCAGTTACGTTAATCAATTACATCAAATATTATTACCTGTAGCGAAAGGGTTAGCTTTTGCGGTATTGCCGCAGTTTGCGGTGGACAGTTTTGTTAAGCCACAACACATATGTGTCCCTAAGCTTGCTGGTGTTAAAGAGGGGAAAGAGGGCGTAAGTGAACCATTATTTTTAATCCATAAAAAACATCGGCAATTGGCACTACGTTACCAACCGATTATCGATATTATTAAACAGTTAATGTAGCCACGATTTTGTGGAGGAGAACACTTAATCATGACAGGTGCTAACTAACAATATTATTGAGTGCTGTTTCGATATCGGTGTAGATAAATTCATAGCCTGCCGCGAGAGCTCGTGTGGGGAAAACGAATTGCCCTTCAGTGAGCAATTGTGACATTTCACCCATAGCCAATCTAAGTGCTAAAGGTGGTGTAGTGATTTTAGCGGGACGATTGAGTACTTTTCCTAAGGTCTGCGAGAACTCTTCATTACTGACAGGGTTAGGTGCCGTTGCATTAAACACGCCTTGTAAATCATTGTGGTTGAGTAGATAGTTAATCAATCCCAGTAAATCGTCCATATGAATCCAGCTCATACCTTGCTCGCCATTGCCAATTGGTCCACCAAGTCCTAGCTTAAAGGGCGGAAGCATTTTGGCTAAGGCGCCCCCTTTTTTACCAAGCACAATACCGATACGAGTAATACATACTCGGGTTTGTTGTGATTGAGCTTGCAGCGCAAGGTCTTCCCATTGTTGACAAATATCATGACTAAATTCAGCATGAAAACCACTGGATTCATCAACGGGTGTTTTATCTTGCCGACCATAATAGCCTATTGCAGAAGCGCTAATAAAAGTATGAGGTGGTGTGGTGCTTTTACTAATAAGTTGAGTTAACGCTGCTGTGATGTCGCAACGGCTTTCGGATATTAGTTTTTTTTGTTTGTTGGTCCAACGCTTACTGACTATAGGTTCGCCTGCAAGGTTGATTACCGCATCAATATCGTTAAGGTTGGGCTTATCGGTTAAGGTTTGCCAGTACTCATGATGGCTGCCAAGAATATGTTTTGCGTCGCTAACGTTGCGCGTTAATATAATCAGTTGGTGAGTGGTAAGCGATTTAACGAGTTGTTTGCCAACAAAACCTGTTGCGCCAGTGATTAATATTTTCATGTCAACTCCCCTTTATTTTTACCCGAACATACGACGGTTAACGTAGAAATGATCACTCATTATCGCAAACATAGCTGTTATTGCGTTTTTTGGTAACATAACTCCATCGATACAGAATCTGCGAAGCGCAGTGCATGTGGCTTATCAATTTCGACACTGGCAAATTCAACCCAATCATGTTCGCTGGCAATGGCAAGGGTTTGACTGGTTAAGTTTTCAAGTAAAGAAAAACGATTATTTTCTATCAAGGCAATGATTTTTTTAGTTATAGTGCGATAATTCAATGCATCTTCTACATTGTTACTATCACGTGCTTTGTCTGCACAATAATGGATCACTACGTTAATGATGACATCTTGTTGATTATTGATTTCGTCATCTTTAATGCCGATAAAAGTACGTAAACGTAAGTTTTTAATGCGTATAATAGCGGTTTCTGGTTTCATATGATGTTAGTGGGTCCTAAAAAGTCATTGTAAGCCCATATTGCCATCAACTGATATGTGAATCGACAATAATTTTAACTTAGTTTGCAATATGTTACTGATTTTAGCTTAGCATATCGAAGCATTTAAATAAGCAACAATAAGGATTTTCGCCCTATGAAAGGAATACAACAACCCTCAATGGCTGTGCGCAGTTTTGTGGTAATGGCTTGTGTTGTGGTTATTTTAGCTGGGATTAAAACGGCTAGCCCTATTGTGGTGCCATTTGTGTTATCTGCATTTTTAGCGGTCATTTGTAATCCTGCCATCATGTTGATGACGCGATATCATATCCCTAAATGGCTGTCGATTATTTTACTCATGGGATTTATTGTATTAATGGGACTGTGGCTGGCCAGTTTAGTAGGTAGTTCGGTGACAGAGTTTTCCAAACAAATGCCAGTATACCGCGAGCAATTGATTGAGCAATTTGCATGGATCCTTGAAAAACTCCAAGACTTTAATATTCAGATTTCAAAACAAAAAGTGCTCGACTACTTTGACCCTGGCATGGCGTTATCCATGACCACCAACATGTTGTCTGGTGTCGGCAATGTAATGGCCAATTTATTTCTGATTATTTTGACAATCGTGTTTATGTTATTTGAAGCTCAATCTATGCCTCGAAAGTTTCACTTAGCACTAGATGCTCCTGACAAGCGTTTAAAGCAAATCGACAAATTTTTGCAGTCGGTTAATCAATATATGGTGATTAAAACGCTCGTTAGTTTGGCTACTGGGGTGGTTATTGGCGTTGGCTTAACCATTATCGGCGTTGATTATGCCTTGTTGTGGGCCGTAGTTGCTTTTCTGTTTAACTATATTCCTAATATTGGTTCTATTATTGCGGCAATTCCTGCAGTGTTATTGGCCTTTATTCAAATGGGCCCCGGTGCTGCGGGTATTACCGGTTTACTGTATGTCGGTACCAATATGGTGATGGGTAATGTAATTGAACCGCGCTTTATGGGGCGAGGCTTAGGCTTGTCTACCTTGGTGGTATTTTTATCATTAATTTTTTGGGGCTGGCTGCTTGGTTCTGTTGGAATGCTGTTGTCAGTACCTTTAACTATGATTGTTAAAATCGGTCTTGAATCGAGCGAGTCGGGCAATTGGCTTGCGATTTTATTGTCAGATGTTGGTGATGACTTGCCCGTTGAAGAAGCCAATAGTGTTAAAGCTGAAGCCGAAGTGGCGGTTGAAGAGCAATGCAATAGTGACGATGGCCATTATGTTAATAATGATGAAAAAAATGAGCTAGATAGTGGTGCTAATAATGATACTCACGTGGATAATGATGCTAAAACCAAGTCATCAACCACCGATGTATAACCCAATTAATTGTATTTAGTTAAGAGAGAGTATGAAAGGTTTTTTACAACTAGTCCCCAATTTAACATTCGGTGATGATGTTTGCCGGTTATTCCATGGTCGTGGTGGTTTATATGTGGGCGATGAACACCTGTGTTTAGATTGGTATAAGCCAGTATTATTGCTCACCAGTTTTAAGATGCTCGAAACCGAGCAACTGGATGAATTAGTGATTGCAATAAAGGCACTTTGGCTGCAACAACGCCCAAATGAGCCTCTCAATTTAGTCTACCAATATCGTCAAGGTGGGCAAACATTCAGTGAGTTATTGTTCGGCGAAGTGCCTGAACCGCATATCGTCAGCGAAAATGGTGCACGTTTTATAGTGCATTTATTACGCGGACAAAACCACGGTTTATTTTTAGATATGGCTAATGGTCGAGCATGGGTAAAGCAACATGCAAAGCATAAAAAAGTGCTTAACCTATTTGCTTATACATGTGGCTTTTCTGTGGTTGCTTTACAAGGCGGTGCTGATGAAGTAGTCAACATGGACATGAGTAAAGGTGCGTTAAGCATTGGTAAGCAAAACCATGTATTAAATGACTTGCCCGCAGGAGCTCGTTATTTAGGTCACGATATTTTCAAATCTTGGGGTAAGCTAACCAAGCTTGGACCTTATGACTTGATTGTGGCTGATCCACCCAGTAATCAGCGCGGCAGCTTTGTTGCGACTAAAGATTATGAGCGTTTATTGAAACGTCTACCTGACTTGCTTGCTCCTCAAGGTGAAGTGTTGCTGTGCTTAAATGCTCCAGAGCTTGGTTGTGATTTTTTAATGCAACAAGTTGCGAGCACTGCTCCACAATTAACTTATATAGAGCGAATTGCCAATCCGTCAGTTTTTGCTGATGTTGATGAGCAAAAATCGTTAAAGGTATTGCGTTACCGCTTAAGCTAATTTATGAGTGTTTTACATAAAACCGATAGTCAATGGCTGTCGGTTTTTTTTGTGGTAATAAAAATACTATCGTTTAATTTCGCTTAACAATTAATCAACATGAGTTTTGGGCAAGTTAACTTTTTGTGACTTATACTTTATGTTAGCAAAGGGTGATATTTATCAAGAAATCGTTAAATATTCCTTTATTTAATCGATATTTAAGCTTGTAAATCATGATCTAGCTAATGATTTATTTAAATTGATGATCTAGATCATATTAACCTAGGTTTACCAATTTGTGAGTATATAGTTTGTCACTGGTTTAAAGATAAAATTCTTACGAATCTTAATGAAAGAAGCAATGAAGTGATGATGATTCGTTGTTTTTCCATCCACTCTTGGAGGATCCATGAGTAATGAAATCAAAAGCGAAAAGGGTTTAGAGTTAAAAATTTTTATTTTTTTAACCGTTTTTTTAGCCCCGATTTTATCTGTGTTACTGGTTAGCGCACTGGGTTTTACCATCTGGTTTAGCCAAATTTTAACTGGGCCACCAGGCGCAGGTTAACCTAATAATAAAATAAATAATGCGAGAGTGATGTATGAGCAATGAACTTCACGTAACCAGCCTGATTGTCCAAGTACACCCTGAGAAAATGGCTGAAGTAAGACAACAAATTATGGCCATCAAAAATGCTGAGCTGTCAGCGAATAACGACGTTAAGTTAGTTGTTGTTTTAGAAGGTACCAGTCAACGATCTTTGATGGATGATATCTCAACAATTAACGGCATTCCGGGTGTGTTGACTGCCACCATGGTTTATCACCAAAGCGAAGATCTTGAAGAAGGTGAAGTATGAAAATGAATCGCCGCGATTTTATGAAAGCAAATGCCGCTATCGCAGCGGCAAGTGTTGCAGGTTTAGCACTACCTACAAGTGCAAGTAACCTGATCACTAGCTCAGAACAAACTAAATTAGAATGGAACAAAGCCCCTTGTCGTTTTTGTGGTACAGGTTGTTCTGTGATGGTTGCCACCCGTGACGGTAAAGTGGTTGCAACCCATGGTGATGCAAAAAGTGAAGTTAACCGTGGTTTAAACTGCATTAAAGGTTATTTCCTTTCTAAAATTATGTACGGTCGCGATCGTCTGCAAACCCCTATGTTGCGTATGACTGATGGCAAATATGACAAACATGGTGAATTTACTCCTATTACTTGGGAGAAAGCATTCGACACTATGGCTGAACGCTGGAAAGCCACCATTAAAGCCAAAGGCCCAACTGCTGTTGGTATGTTTGGTTCTGGTCAGTGGACAGTGTGGGAAGGCTATGCTGCGGTTAAGTTAATGAAAGCTGGTTTTGGTTCAAATAACATCGATCCTAACGCTCGTCACTGTATGGCTTCTGCTGTAGGTGGCTTTATGCGTACTTTTGGTATTGATGAGCCAATGGGTTGTTATGACGATATGGAAGCGGCAGACGCGTTTGTGCTTTGGGGCTCAAACATGGCTGAAATGCACCCAATTTTGTGGACTCGTATAACCGACCGTCGGTTAAGTGCGCCACACGTTAAAGTTGCTGTGTTGTCTACCTTTGAAAATCGTTCATTCGACCTTGCCGATTTACCGATTGTATTCACGCCACAAACCGACTTGGCGATGCTTAACTTTATTGCTAATTACATTATTCAAAACGATAAAGTGAATAAAGATTTCGTTAAAAAACATGTTAATTTCCGCAAGGGAACGACCGACATTGGTTATGGTTTACGTCCAACACACCCATTAGAAATGAAAGCTAAAAACGTCGATACCGCTGGCGATTCTACACCAATGGACTTTGACGAATTTGCTAAATTTGTTGCAGATTATGATGTTGAATCAGTCAGTAAGTTGTCTGGTGTTCCTGAACATAAGTTAATTGAACTGGCTGAGTTATATGCTGATCCAGATCGTAAAGTCACATCATTCTGGACCATGGGCTTTAACCAACATACCCGTGGTGTGTGGTGTAACAACTTAATTTATAACATTCACTTGCTAGTAGGTAAAATCTCTACTCCAGGTAACAGCCCATTCTCACTAACAGGTCAACCATCGGCTTGTGGTACAGCACGTGAAGTGGGGACTTTCTCGCATCGTTTACCTGCGGACATGGTAGTGACTAACCCTGAACACAGAAAACATGCTGAAGAAATTTGGCATATTCCGAGTGGTATTATTCCGCCTAAGCCTGGCTACCATGCGGTTGAGCAAAGCCGTCGTTTAACCGATGGCGACTTAAATTGCTACTGGGTTCAAGTGAACAACAATATTCAAGCTGGCGCCAATATTAACGAAGAAGGCTTACCAGGTTACCGTAATCCTGAAAACTTCATTGTAGTGTCAGATGCTTATCCAACAGTAACCACCCAAGCCGCCGATTTGATTTTACCAACCGCAATGTGGGTCGAAAAAGAAGGTGCTTACGGTAATGCCGAGCGTCGTACTCAATTTTGGCATCAAATGGTTAAAGCGCCAGGTGAATCAAAGTCTGACTTATGGCAGTTAATGGAATTCTCTAAGCGATTCACAACTGACGAAGTTTGGCCTGCAGACGTATTAGCCGCTAATCCTTCATTTAAAGGTAAAACCTTATATGAAGTGCTATATCAAAATGGCAACGTTGAAAAATTCCCGCTAAGTGATGCTGATCCTAAGTACTTAAATGACGAAGCCAAACATTTTGGTTTTTATGTTCAAAAAGGCTTGTTCGAAGAATACGCTACCTTTGGTCGTGGTCATGGTCATGATTTAGCTGACTTCGATATGTATCACAAAGAACACGGTTTACGTTGGCCTGTGGTTAATGGCAAAGAAACCAAATGGCGTTTCCGTGAGGGGTCAGATCCATACGTTAAAGCCGGTAAAGACTATGAGTTTTATGGTAAGCCAGATGGTCGTGCGGTTATCTTTGCATTACCTTACGAGCCAGCTGCTGAGTCGCCAGATGAAG
This sequence comes from Shewanella polaris, assembly GCF_006385555.1. Classification (NCBI taxonomy): domain Bacteria; kingdom Pseudomonadati; phylum Pseudomonadota; class Gammaproteobacteria; order Alteromonadales; family Shewanellaceae; genus Shewanella; species Shewanella polaris. Next base: position 1,601,242 of record NZ_CP041036.1, read on the forward strand.
AATACGATATCTGGTTATCAACAGGTCGTGTACTTGAACATTGGCACTCTGGTTCAATGACACAACGTGTCCCAGAACTTTATAAAGCCTTCCCAGATGCTGTGTGTTTTATGCACCCAGAAGATGCTAAAAAGCGTGGTTTACGTCGTGGTGATGAGATTAGAGTGATTTCTCGTCGTGGTGAAATTAAAACTCGAGTGGAAACGCGTGGCCGCAATAAACCACCAGTAGGTTTAGTGTTTGTGCCTTGGTTTGATGCCAGCCAGCTCATTAATAAAGTGACGTTAGATGCGACAGATCCTTTGTCAAAACAAACAGACTTTAAAAAATGTGCCATTAAGATTGTTAAGGCTTAAGGAGACAGACCATGAAAACAGGTAAATTATTATCGATTATCGCGTTATTGGGTTTCTCTGTAAGTGTAATGGCTACCAGTGTACCTGAAGACAAAATCGACACATTACGTTTAGCACCGATCAATGTAGAACCGACACCGCCTGCGATGCAAGCAGTGATCAATACCGATGTTAAACAGGTACGTAGTTATCCAATGCAGCCACCGGTGATCCCACATAAGATTGATGGTTATCAGATTGATCTAAAGGCAAATAAGTGTCTTCAGTGCCATGCTCGTACTAGTACAGGCCATTCACAGGCTCCAATGGTGAGCGTGACTCACTATATGGATCGTGACAATAATTTCTTGGCTGAGTTATCACCACGTCGTTATTTCTGTACTCAATGTCATGCACCGCAATTAGATGCCAAATTACTAGTCGAAAATGACTTTGTCGATATAGATCATTTAATGAAGGCGAAAGCCGCAGTTAAGAAGCACTAGGAGCAATTATGTTTGCAAAACTGTTTGAGCAACTAAAGCTAGTGTGGAAAGTGCTGCGTCGTCCGAGTGTCCATTACAGTCTTGGCTTCTTAACCATTGGTGGTTTTATCGCTGGGATTATTTTCTGGGGTGGTTTTAACACCGCCTTAGAACTTGGTAACAGTGAAAAATTCTGTATTAGTTGCCATGAAATGGAAAGTAACGTTTATCAAGAGTTACAAAGTACGATTCACTTTACTAACCGCAGCGGAGTACGCGCAACGTGTTCAGATTGTCATGTACCACACAACTGGACCGATAAAATTGCCCGTAAAATGCAAGCGTCTAAGGAAGTGTGGGGCAAAATTTTTGGCACTATTAATACTCGCGAAAAGTTTGAAGCTAAGCGTCGCGAATTGGCTGAGCATGAATGGAAGCGTCTTAAATCCAATGATTCTCTAGAGTGTCGAAATTGTCATAACTTTGATTATATGGATTTCACTCGTCAGTCTACGCGTGCAGCACAAATGCATTCAACGTCTCTGGCTAGTGGAGATAAAACCTGTATCGACTGTCATAAAGGGATTGCACATCATTTACCTGATATGGCGGGTGTAGAAGGGTTCTAGGCAATTTTATATTGTAAGCGTATAGAAAAGGCCAGCAAATTTGCTGGCCTTTTGTTTTTATGCATTTCGAATTGAAGCAGTTTAGGTTAAATCAACTTGTTGACCAATCACATCAATTAAATACTCAGTGAAATCATGTCCATGGTTTTGCAACATCTTTGGGAACATTGAAATAGGTGTTAACCCAGGGAAGGTATTGATTTCATTCAATAGGATTTCATTATCTTCGGTTAAAAAGAAATCGATACGCGATAAGTGACGTAACTTCATCCCTTTAAAGGCTTTTACCGCGTAATCACGGATCCGTTGACTGATTTCAGGGCTAAGGTTATTAGCAACAACATCAGTACGGGCCTTACTATTTTTAGCATACTTTTCGTCAAACGAATAAAAGGTATTGCTGTCGCAAATAATCTCACCTGGTAAGGTTGCTATCACTTCCCCTTGGTATTGGTAAACAGCCACTTCTAATTCACGCGCATGAATAGTTTGCTCAACCACCACATAAGGCGCATAACTAAAGGCATCTTTTAACACCTCAGCAATATTGGCCTTAACATCGACTTTATAACATCCCACAGATGAACCCTGTGAAGCAGCTTTAACAAATACCGAGCCCCAATTATCAAATGCGGCTTCAGTTTGCTTAATTGCATCATCATCAAGTTGGTGTAAAAAAATGTACGGTGTATTGGGTACACCTAAAGCGGAAAACCACATTTTTGCAGTGATTTTATTAAAGCAATTACTCGATGCTTCCGACTCACAACCAAAGTAGGGCAGTTGGATTAAGTTAAAGTAAGATTGGATATCACCAGTCTCACCAGGAAATCCATGAATACATGGAATAACATAATCAACAGGCCAAGTGGGTGTGCTGTCATCTTCAAAACGGATTTCACGACGATTGGTTAAATCGCACAATTTACCATCTTCTGTATGGTAGTGCCCGTGTTGATCAAGTACTAATTTAAGTATTGAAAATTTATCTGACTTTGCCAGTGATGACTCAAAAAAACGCGCAGACATCAACGAAATATCATGTTCTGCACTGCCTCCGCCGCACAATAACAGCAGATTAATTTTTGGCATGGTTGCTCCTGAAAGACCAATGAAATGAGCTAAATCGGATTATATTAGCCCTAAATAAGTAACGCTTATGATAAAGACCCATAGCCATGCAGTGCAAGTAAGAGTTAATAATATTTCAACTATTTAGGCTTATTATCGAATGTAGTTCAATTAAATAACCTTAACGAGAGAATAAACAGTTATCACATCTCCATTACCTCCCGAAGCGATTGTATTAATTGGCAATGTCATAAGCGTTAGCGGCTTTGTCTTGGTTAGTCACATCAGTTCTAAGCTGGCATAACATGCTTGGATAAGTTTGTTGGCGATGGGTTGTATTTGTACACTGTCGTTTTGTTGTCGACAATCTCAGCGTTATCTTTTCTGCATCAGCCGTAAAAGATAAAAACCTCTTCTTATTTTCATAAAAAGAGGTTTTTTCAATCAATAATGTCAGCTATCGTGGTTAACCACATTGATTACAACAATTCAGTTATAAGCGCATTAACCTAGAATTCTTAAGCTTATGGCATCAATTTTAGTTTCTGCGGTATAGCATTTTTATATCACTTAGAAGCGATAAGTTAAGTTTACTGAACCGTTCACTGGAGCACCGTAATAACCGATAGTGGCCAAGCTGTTAATGTACTTTTCGTCGGTGAGGTTATTAATGTTCGCTCTCAGGTTTAGGTCGTCAGAAATATTCCAACTTGCAAAAGCATTAACCACTAAATAAGCATCTTGCTCTACATTATAATCAACATTTTTGGTTTTCGACTGCCATCTGCCGCCCAATCCAACGCTTAATTCTGGTAATTGTGGGATGGTATAATCCATCGAAAAGTTAACAACGTTTCGGGCTGCCCATTCATTTGCTTCAGCGCCGTTTTCATCTTCTACATCAAGCAGCGTATAAGCTAATACTGCATTGAGGTTGTCTGTTATGTGTCCTGTTACTTCAACTTCAAAGCCTTTGGATTCGACATTTGCACCTTCATAATAATAATTTCCGTTAGCATTGAGCCCTGCATAGCTTGCAAGGTTATTTTGCTCAGCGCTAAATAGTGCAAAGGTAGCCATTAAGTCATTATCAAGCCATAAGGTTTTAAGTCCTAGCTCGTAATTGACACCTTTAGTAGGGGCTAAAAAATATCCATCGTAATCATATTGTTCTTGGGGTTGGTAAATGTCTGAATAACTGAAATAGGTATTTATATCTTCTGTGATGCTATAAACCACACCTGCATAAGGACTAAATTCACTTTCATCGTTGTCAATATCAACGCCGCTATTCACACCCTCGCGGGTATATTTTATTGCATTAAAGCCAGCGACCACGAATAGGTCGTCATTAACGTTAATCTTAGTCGAACCATAAGCGCGTAGTAAGCTAACATCTATGTCAGAGTATTCAACTTTATCACCCCATTCAGGTTCAGGGATTGCATTGAGATCATAAGGGAAGGCTGGCGTCGGCCCAAATGCCGCAGTAGTTGCATAATCAAATGGGTATTGGTACATGTATTTTTTACTTTGAGAACCGCTTAATCCCAAAGTCATCTCGTGATCGTTACCAAACAAGCTGTAATGACCTATCGTAGTAATATCTAAAATATCTGCAGAAAAGTCAGTGTCATAGCGACCAGGCCAACCACTTAAGCCTAAGCCCGTGTCTTTATCAATGGTTCCAGAAGCATAAAATAACTTATTTTCACCTTCCAAACCTTGATGGTTATAGGCAACTTTAAGATCCCAATCGTTAGGCAGTATGTAAGTATACTCAACAAACGCGGTTGTATTGATTGTGTCCCACATGGTCCACTCTTGCGTTGTGGTTGCGCTAGTATCCCATTCTGCTTGTGTTCCGTCAGTATAGTTAAATACTAATCCTCCCCAAGTGTTGCCATCAGTGTTTGCATCTTGGTAAGAAAAGCCGAATGCTAGTGTTGAGTTATCTGTTAATTGACCATCAACGATAGCGTAAAGATAGCCACGATCATTTTCTAGACCATCTAGGTATGACTCTTTGTCTTCAGCTACCGCAACAACTCTAGCAGCCCAGCTGCCACTTTCTGTCAACAGGGCAGAGTAATCAGCTTGTACGCGCTTAAAGTTATCTGAACCGTATGAAACGCCTACTTCACCTTCATTTTCATTAGTTGGGCGTTTTCGTACATAATTAATGGTACCTGCGGAATTACCTATTCCGGTTAGTAGTCCGTTTGCTCCACGGATAACTTCAATTTTTTCATAGCCATAAGCTTCCATTGCACCCGTAACAATCCCCCAATCATTAGGCAAACCGACGCCATCAATTTGGGTGCTTTTAATTTCAAAACCGCGAGAAGTGTATTGTGTTCGGTTGGTTTCCCATTCTTCAACATTAATACCAGTTGCAAGGCGAAGAACGTCATTAAGGTTATTGGCACCAAAATTAGTTATCTGTTCGTTTGTGACCACACTGATTGACTGAGGTGTTTCATCAATCTCCATAGTTAAGCCGGTAGCGCCTTGGCTAACTCGCTTATAACGAACACCCAATATTTGAATTTTTTCGATATTTTGATCATTGTTATCAGCATTTTGTTGTTCGGCTGCAAGGGCGAAGGGCTGCACTAAAAAGCCCATAGCCAAAACTAATGATGAAAGTGCAAAGATGTGTTGAGGTTTCATATTTTGCCTTATCTGTGTCTTTTTTAACGATGAATAATATTAGCGACGAGCCATAACGCTTGTAAGTTGCCAATAGTATTGGTAATGATTCTCATTAGCAATTGTGAGCGGCGCAATATTGATGAAAATGCGAAGATAACCGCAAAATTTACAATTGATAATAATTATCACTCAATAGTTATTGAGATTAGTTATCAATCGTATTAGCATGTGCGAGATATTCATCTCTATAAAGACAATGGACAAATTTGGAAAACTGATGGCAAAACTTAGTAATCGATTTTGGTTTAAGCTTCATGGCTGGTTTTCATTACCCGTATGGATAATTTTTTGTTTTGTGTGCCTAACAGGGACCATTTCAGTGATAAGTCACGAATTAACCTGGCTCACTAATCCTGAATCTCGTGCTAGTAATCCGCAACATTTGGCTGAAAAATCGATGTCAGAACTCGTTGACATTGTTCAGCAAGCGCACCCCACAGCAAGTATTACAACAGTGATGAGCTTTGAGTCTTATCTGGTCAATGCCGTTATTTTTAATGATAAAGATGTCCCGTTTGCGATTGCTTACGTCAACCAATACACAGGAAAAATTCAAGAAATTAATCTTGGCATGACTTTCACTAACTTTATGCGTTCCTTGCATGGTTGGTTGTTGTTTCCTTGGCATAGTAACTACAGCGTTGGTTATTATATTGTCTGTTGTATGGCCATTGTCATGCTGGGGGCGTTTATATCTGGGTTGGTTATTTATAAAAAGTTTTGGCGCGCTTTTACTCAGCCTAAATTACGTGTCACTCAAGGTAAAAAAACACTGCTTGCTGATTTACATCGTTTAGCTGGTGTGTGGTCTATGTGGTTTTTAATGTTAATGAGCATTACTGGGTTGTGGTATTTGGCTCAAGCTATTATGTGGCACAATCACATAGACTTAGACCCCCATGCTCCCTTAATTGAAGCAAGCCAAGTGCCTACATCATTAAATGGTGTTCCCGTTAGGCCGTATACATTATCTAATGCGCTACAAGTGGCTGAAGAAAAGTTTCCTGACTTTAAAAGTACCTACATTATGCTTCCTGAGCACCAGCGAGATACATACAAAGTGTATGGTCAAGGTGATCATATTTTCTATGACCAATACGCTTATGGCGTGACGGTTAACCCATGGAGCGGCAATATTGAAAGTGAAAGATCGCCGGCGAAAATGACGACGTTGCAAACGCTATCGCATATTGCTGACCCGTTACATTACGGCACAATAGGGGGGTTATGGACTAAAGTTATTTGGTTTATTTTCGGGATTTTTCTAACAGGTATGTCTATAACAGGATTTTTAATGTGGGGAAGTAGAACCGTAAAAGCTGCTAGAACTGACCTAGACGATACGTCGACAATTTATAACCCACCGCTAGTCGAGCAGGAAGGTAACTAATGGCCCGCATTCAAAACAATATTTGGAATCGTTACAAGTATAAAATAAATGGCTTGATGCTAGTGCTAATTTGTTATTTTTTATATCAGTCACTATTTCCACAATTTCCTGACGCACTACCTACTCAAGAGCTTGGTGCGTTTGAAATAACACCAATACCGTATAATTTAGAGCCACCATATCTTCATGATGGTACCTATACGAAAGACTTTTTATTATTGTTTAGCAAAGGGCAGGTTAATGCTATTCGCCAAGCATATTTAACTATCGGCACTGAGCCCTTGCCATTGGAAACACTAGAATTGGGTGATGCAGGCATCTTACATGGCAGCCAACATGGACAAGAAGTTCATGCTATTGCACCAGAAGCCTTTAGCGCGGAGCACAAAATTTGGTTAACCATTGAAAATTGGCAAGAGCAGCAACAAGTCATTAGCTGGCCGCTGCCTGAAACATTTTATTCGTCATCAAACTAAACGATTGTAGTCTTTGGCGTATTGGGGGGTTATTGAGCGGTTTGTCGATGTTAAGACGATTATCGTAACAATCACTCCCATGGCTAAATGCCAAAGGCTTCGCGTTCAGAGACACATTCGTATTCGGCCATTTCAAATTCACGGCAAATCAACGGTCTAAGTTCGTAAATCGAACACATCATAGTATCTCTGTCTAGCGCAGCACACCAACCATCATCAAGACGGCGCATCACTTCTCCGCCCCAATTATCTTTGGCTATATACACTTTAGGCACACCTGTTTCGGTTATTAACATCACTTCTAAGCGGCAACAACATGCTTGGCAATTTGAACAAGTCACTGCCACTGGTGGCTCTACAGAGTTTATCGTTGCGGGAGTCGATGATTTATCAGACGACTCAGGAAACATGGTAATGATATTGGTGGGCATTTGAGGGCTGCTGTTGAACATTTGGGCTAAGGATACCGTAATTTAGCGGTGTTGACGTTATCTTAGTGCAAATAATCATGAGATTGGAACAAGCCAAGCAAACTCAATGAGCGCTTGGCAATTGAAAATTATAACATAACCACTTTACCGGTTAATGCAACGCCAGCAACAAAGGTACCTGCACCACATCGGAAAGTGTCATTACTGCTAGTCAGATTATTTTTATAATTTGATTTGATTTCAACGACCGCGTTGCCACCTTCTTTAACCGCTCGTTCTTTTAGCGCGATCATTGCCGATAAAAATACCCAGTGACAGGCTTCGATATCAGATTTATTCAAAGCATTGGTCTTTTTGTTAGAACTAAACTCACCCATAATTTTAACGGGTTCAGAATAAGCTTGATCACCAAAATAGAAGGTTACGTTGCTGCCGAGTTTATTTTTTGCATGTTCTGTACTCAGTGCATCTGCTACCGAATAACTGGCGACATCGTCGCGGGCATAAGAAACCGAAGGTGCAATAGCGAGTGCCAGTGATAATGCGATGATTTTGTTTTTCATACTGAGTAACATCCTTTTAATTTATCTTGTTTAAACGGTAAAAATCCATTCTTTGCAGCAAAATAACATTAACTCACTGATTTTACACCTATCAATAATAGTTTTTTCTAAATTTAAATCAAAATTCTCGGTTCATTTTGTCAAAACATTGGGTTAATACATCAATTGAACTTTGGTCTAGGTGGCGAGTAATGTCTTCTGTCAGTTGTATATGCATGCGATTATGGTGTGTATGAAGCTCAGTCCCTTCGCTTGTTAATCCAACTAATATTGAACGCCTATCTTCTTCATGTGGAGAGCGGGTAATTAAGCCAAACTTAACCAGCTTTTCTACCTGAACGGTTAATGTTCCAGTGGTAATTCCAAGTCTGTCAGCTAACTCTTTCATTCTCATCGGCCCATGAGAACCTAGCACCTCTATAGTGTGCACTTGTGCTAGTGAATATCCCGTATCTTTAACGACAGACTGCTCCCAAGAAGACAGTTTGTCGTAAAACTCGATGATTAAGTTATTCAAAGAATGCATAAAGGGCCTCAGCAGTAATTCACTTCGATAGTTAAGTGACTTAGCTTATCAAACTTAGTCAGAGAGTGTTTAATTGATTCGACATTTGCATCTGTTGTTGTGCACACAGCTATTGCAGCAGAATAATGATCAGCGCTAATTTTCCAGATATGGATATCAGTAACTTTTGTTTGTTCATTTTCAATCGTTTTAATTATTTCTGATTGATATTTTTTGTCGATGTTTTCATCTAAAAGAATAGGACTTGTCTGCTTCATTAAACCAAATGCCCATTTGGTAATAATTACCGCACCCACGACACCCATAATTGGATCTAACCAATACCATCCAAGAAATTTTCCGACTAACAGTGCACAAATGGCTAAAACCGAAGTTAATGCATCTGCTAGCACGTGGAAGTAAGCCGCCTTGAGATTATGATCATGACCACTATGATGGTCATGATTATGATGCTCCTCATGGTCATCGTGATCATGGTGTTCATGTTCATGGCTATGGTGATCACTGTGGTCGTGATGTTCATGACCAAGTATAAACATACTGGCGATGTTTACGATTAGCCCGATAATAGCAACTAGAATGGATTGATTAAATTGGATCTCGATGGGTGATAATAAACGATGTACTGATTCTGCTAACATGATGATTGCGACAATACCCAATGCTATTGCACTTGTATATCCACCGAGGACCCCAACTTTACCCACGCCAAAAGAGAATTTGTCACTAGCCGCATACTTTTTTGCATAACTATAAGTGAATAGTGTGATACAAAAAGCAGCTGCATGAGTCCCCATATGCCAACCATCAGCGAGTAAGGCCATAGAACCATAAATAGTACCAGCTATAACTTCTATGGCCATAGTGATAACGGTTATCACAAGTACATACCAGGTACGTCTTACATTTTGCTCATTAACTGATGTGAAATTGTGTTGATGAATATATTTTTGGGCAATATTTTTCATAATAATTTAGTTTGATTATCAAGTAATATGGAATTTATACTATTTGAAAATCAAAGTAAATGCTTGTAATCAATCTTTACTCAATATCCTAAAGAAGTGAATACCGGTTTTAGCCGCTTAATTAGAGTGGACTGACTTCAATTTTTTTGAGTGTTTCAGAGCGTATTGATAATACTTGTAATGTGAAGAATGAATTTAAAGAGTAAACGTTAACTTATTTCTCTCCTAAAGAGTGTTTTGCATATGGGGAAGATATGCGGAAAAGGCTATGTGAGCTTTTAACCATAGCTAAATAACTAGGCAACAACTAAATCAGATATTCTGAGATAATTGTTCAAGATTAGACCAAAGTAGATAGCATACAATGATATAGAGAGTGCTAACCTGAATAAAAAAAGGATTGGATTATTCATGTTAAATAAAATGAGTTTGATTAATGGGTTAGTGATATTTGCAATCGCACTGTTGCTGAGCTATTTAACCCTACCTAATTGGTTATTTGCATTTTTCATCGCTGTCGCTTCAGTTGTCACATTACGGTTTACCCAATACCAAGAAATAAACACAGAAGCCCTGGATGTACCTAAACAAAATGAACAAGATGCTAATGCTATCAGTAACTCAGCTACACGGATTGCAATTGGCGGAGCAGAAGTGTCGTTTTTTATCGAAAACTTGGCACATGCAATGGGGTTGCAAGTTCAGCATGTTCGAGAAATATCAGAGCGAGCGGGTAATTTAGAGCAAGGCGCTCAACAACTTCTAGGTCAATCATCCAAAGTACGCATATTGGTTGAGGAGGCAAACACGCAAGCGTCGAGTTATGCTAGCGAAATTAAACAAGTCGATGAACAACAAAGTAGCCTGTCTACTGAAATTGAATCAACTGCAGGGTTATTAATAGAACTCAAAAATAAAGCAAACGCTATTAGCAGTATCACCGATACCATTAACAAATTATCTGATCAAACAAATCTGTTGGCACTCAATGCCGCTATTGAAGCTGCTAGAGCAGGTGAGCAAGGTAGAGGATTCGCAGTGGTTGCCGATGAGGTTCGTAATCTGGCACATAAAACGGCCGAAGCAACGCAAGGTATCGAGTTATTACTGACAGAAATAGGCGAAAATAGCATTCACTCTGTTGAAGCCATGCAACGAGTCAGTGATATGGGCGGAAAACTTTCTAAGCGCATGAATGAGATTTATATTCTCACTAAAGCAAGCCAAGAGAGCATGGCCAGTGCAGCAAGCGAAATGCTACAAATGGATCAAACGGTAGGTTTTACCGTTGAAAACACTAATGGTATAGGTGCAAATATTGAAGGCATTGGCGCTTCTATACTCAAAGTTGATACCGATTTGATTGAAGCTTCAGATAGAGTGCTTGAGCTAAGTGGCTTTGCTGAACAGATATTTCGTCATCTGCAACATTTTGAATTATCGGATAAACATTCAGTTATTGCTAATGTCGCACTTAATGCCGCTGCCGAGATTGGAACTGTTTTTGAAAAGGCCATTATCAATGGCTCGCTAACACAAGCACAATTATTTGACTCAAATTACCAACCGATTCCAAAAACTGATCCTCAAAAATTCACTACCGGTTTTGACCGTTTTACAGACTCCAATTTACCGAGTATTCAAGAAGCTATTCTAAAAAATCATTCTGATATCATCTACGCGGGAGCTGTTGATGTAAGAGGGTATTTCCCTACTCATAACCTTAAATTTACCAAAGCTTTAACCGGAGATCGCGAACAAGATCTTGCTGGTAATCGCACCAAACGTATTTTTGATGATCCAACTGGTAAACGATGTGGTAGTAATACCGAAAGCTTTTTATTGCAAACTTATAAGCGCGATACCGGTGAAGTAATGCATGACCTTTCGGCGCCTATATACGTTAACGGTAAGCATTGGGGCGGATTTAGAATTGGTTATAAGGCTGAAGAACAATAAAATATACGTCTATCTATCTGGATCATGTTTATCACCTAGTGCGTATTCAATCAAAGAATAATTGATATGTGATGACCTTGTTTTTCTACTTTTATCAATTGTTATAATCGCTTAGTGCTTAGTGCTTAGTGCTTAGTGCTTAGGTTAAAAGTAGTGTTAATCGCAAAATTTACTCATAACAGAAAACCCCATTCACACCGACCTCAATAATAACTCAAATTTATCCTTTTTCACTTTGGTATGAAAAAGGATATGACAGATTTACAAACTCAAGACGACGTTCTCTGCATTTGCGATATAAGTGTAGAGTGTCGATAAATCTCACTCATCACTTCAGTACGCTGTTAATGCTGATGTGCTGACGATAATGAATTTCCTTCGCTATCATAAAATCCTGATGCACTGTGTTCTATAAAACCTAAGTTGATCATTTTTCTAAAAAATGGGTCAGATTCATTATCGCCAATATCAGCAAAGTCGGTCGATTGGTATGCAGAGAATGTATCTAACTGTTGTTGAATCATTTTGTTGTCGTAAGTCATTTCGGATAACTGCCAATTTATGGCTTTATCTGCAGGTCCACTTTTATCTGACAATATAGTACTAATGCGTTGTACTAATTTTTTTGCAGGAAACCACCATATATCAACCGTTTTTGTATTTGTTTGTTGTTGATAATGTTCTAGTTTATCGCAACCTTGTCCAGTCGTCTCAATGAGTGTTGACTGCTGTTGAAATAATGGGTGCAGTAATTGAGCATGATATTGCCATGCTTGATTAGATATCGTTTTGGTTGCTTCATATTCAATGGCACGTTTGTCATCAATAAAGTATGAGGTTTTTTTCATGTGATTATGTGGCAGTGTTGTCCACTGTGTTGCTACTTCGTGATTGCTGATATGAAATACAGAGTTTTGGGCTCTTAATAAAACCAATTGGTTTTGTTTGTTTGGTGCTAAGTCATTAGTCGTTGGTTCAATATTATATGTCGCCATAAGGGTTGTTGATTGGCAAATGTCACTTGCTGATGCAAATAACGGGAAAATGATAGCGGTTATTAATAATAGAGTTTTCATGTGTTTTGTCTTTTTGGCTGATTAAGTATCAAGATTGAGGTTAAAAGTTAAAGAATAGGGGCGAACCCCTATTCTTTATTGATGACTTATTTAGCGGTATTTATTCGGCTGCACCAGAAAGGTTGCCAGCGTAATCCATTACATGGAATATTAAGCTTTGCTCATTTGTCCCTGTAATTAAGTGAGCGCCAGGTCCTACTGCAAAAACACCAACGTCTTCACCCGCATGCGTTTCACTGCCTAATGGTACTAATGACTCTTGGTGGAAACCCGCTGTAGATGTATCAACATCGGTTAAGTCAACACGGCCGGTTACCGCAGCCGCTGCATAACTTGCATCGGCATCAGTTTCGGTCCCTAAATCTCTAAAGCCAAGGCCGTTAGTGTAACCTACCGTTGTATAAGGCATGTCGTCTGAGGCTAAACTTGGGTCGGTCGCACCAATACCAACCACTTTACCTAATATTGGGTTACCACGTTTAGGGTAGCCAGCAATGGTAAATACATGGCTGTGATCTGCAGTAACAATAATTAAGGTGTCTTCTTCGCTTGTTGCATCAACTGCGACTTGTACAGCTTTAGCAAGCTCGATGGCATCATTTAGTGCATTGTATGCATTTCCGGCATGGTGAGCATGGTCAATACGACCAGATTCTACCGTTAAGAAGAAACCTTTGTCGTTATTATCAAGCACCTTAATGGCAGTGGCTGTCATTTCTGACAAGCTAGGTTCACCAGCAATATCATTTTCACGGTCAGCTTCATATTGCATGTGTGATTCGTTAAATAAACCAAATATGCGTGGTGTAGCCTCAGTGTCTATAGCATTAAATGAAGCTTGGTCAACGACATAAACACCTGTTGCGTATTGAGCTTGCCATTCTGCAGTTAGGTCACGGCCATCAGTACGGTCACCTTCAATGGTACTGACTGCATCATTGCTGTTATAGGCAACATCTTTAGGTAAAAAGTGACGACGGCCACCACCCATCACAACTTCAATGCCATCAACATCTACACCGGCATATCTAGCTTCTAAGTTGGCTTCAAAATTAACTAACTGTAATGCAATATCTTCACAATCGGCACGTTCAGGGTTGTTGGCAATATCCATATCTGAGATGTCTTCCCAGTTACGTTCTGCTGACTTTGCATAAGTCGCAGCAGGTGTCGCGTGAGTAATGCGTGCGGTTGAGATTACACCCGTTGATTTTCCTGCAATCTCAGCTAACTCTAGTGCAGTAATCATTTCAATGCCTTTAGTACTAGCACAGTTGCCTCTAACCACATTTTCGTCAACACCTAACACGCCTGAATCTGTTTTAACTCCCGACATCATGGCTGTCATTGTTCCAGCAGAATCAGGCGTTTGTGCATCAACGTTGTAAGTTTTTGCTAAACCAGAAAATGGGAATTTATCAAAGCTTAATTGGTTTTCTTCACCCTGCATGCCTTTATTTTGGCCATCTAAAATACGTGCTGCGGTTACAGTTGAAACACCCATACCGTCACCAACAAATAAAATCACATTTTTAGCTGAGCCTTTAAGTGCGGTTATTTCTTCCGTGCTAGATACTTTTGCAATCGATACCTTGGCATTGTTTGCTAATTGGCTATCTATTTTGTTCCAAATATCGTCTGCCGTTTCTATTTCGGCAGCGCCTTGTCTAAACCATGAATTATTCAAACTGGTTAATAGTTCGGTATCATTTACTGTGGTCGCAGCAGGTGAACATACATATTGAGTTGCTGTTATTTCAGACGCATCTAAAACAGTATCAGCATTTGTATCTATACCTGTGTCAATTTGCATACCGCCATTGATACAATTTTCATTGCCTACTGATAAAAGTGTTTGTGTGATTAATGTGTTGGTTCCGTTAGTACCATTAGTACCATTAGTACCATTAGTACCGTTTACTCCATCTGTACCATTGTCACCGTCGTCGCCACAAGCTGATAATGCACAAACCAAAGAAACTGTTATTGTTGATAGTATAAATTTATTCATCATAAAAACCTTATAGGGTCTATTGACCAACTAAACCAAGAGCACGATTAATTAAATGGAATACAACACTTTGTTCAACAGTACCTTGAACTAATTGCGCTCCTGGACCAGATGTATGAATAGCAACATCTTCTCCTGCGTGAGTTTCGCTACTTAATGGAACAGTAACTTCTTGGTGATAGCCTGATGTAGTGGTATCGATCGCAGTGATGTCTTGACGGCCTGCGATGGCTTCAGAAGCATAAGATGCATCGCCATCTGTTTCAGTGCCTAAGTCTCTGAAACCAAGTCCATTGCTGTAACCTAATGTGGTGTAAGGATTACCATCTGAATCTTCGCTAGGGTCAGTAGCACCAATACCAACGACTTTACCCAAAATAGGGTTACCACGTTTTGGATAACCAGCAATCGTAAACACATGGCTGTGATCGGCGGTGACAATGATTAGCGTTTCTTCATCATTTGTTGCATCTAATGCAGCTTGAACTGCATTTGAAAACTCAATCGCATCATTTAGTGCTGTGCTTGCGCTACCAGCATGATGACCATGGTCAATTCGTCCTGATTCAACTGTTAAAAAGTAACCTTTTGGATTGTTATCAAGTATTTTAATGGCCTTTTCTGTCATTTGAGAAAGGCTTGGTTCGCCAGCAATATCATTGGCTCGGTCGGCTTCGTATTGCATATGAGATTCATTGAATAAAGCAAAAACACGTTCAGAGGTTTCTGTGTCAATGGCATCAAATCCAGTTTGGTCAATAACGTATTGGCCATTTGGATACATAGCACTCCATTCTGCGGTCAAATCACGACCATCTGTACGGTCGCCTTCAATATCGCTTACAGCATCGGCACTATTAAATGTGGCATCTTTAGGTAAAAAATGACGACGTCCGCCGCCCATAACAACATCAATGCCGTCTACATCAACTCCGGTGTAACGTTGTTCTAGATTTTTTTCAAAGTTAACCAGTTGTGATGCAATATCTTCACAATCTGCACGTTCAGCATTATTTTCAATATCCATGTCTGAGATATCTTCCCAGTTACGGTCTGCTGATTTTGCATATGTGGCGGCTGGCGTTGCATGAGTAATACGTGCAGTTGATAACACGCCTGTCGACAAGCCTTTTATTTCGGCTAACTCTAAGGCTGTTACCACTTCGTTGCCTTTGACTGAGGCACAAGTACCACGAACAACGTCTTCATCAACACCTAGAACACCGGCATCTGATTTTAAGCCGCTCATCATGGCTGTCATGGTGCCAGCAGAGTCTGGTGTTTGTGCATCTACATTGTAAGTTTTAACCAGTGCTGAATAAGGAAATGTTTCAAAGCTTAAGTAACCTTCTTCACCAGAATTACCGGCTAATTGTCCTTGTAAAATTCGAGCTGCGGTAAGTGTAGAAATACCCATACCATCGCCAACAAACAAGATGACATTTTTTGCTCTTGTTGATCTTGATTGTTGTAATTTTTCAGTGATGGTTGTTTGGCCGTCTTTATACCAAGCATTATTGAGTTGTGTGTCAGTCGTTGTCGCTGCGGTTGCAGCTCCTGCGTATGTTGCCGAAGACAATATACTAGCAATAACCACTGATAAGCCTTGTTTGAGCATATTCATATTACCCTATGTTGTAGTTAAGTTATTTTAGAACGTGGCTATAACTTAGAGGGTTTTAATGAACATTAAGTAACACTACCATTACAATTTATTGACAAATGGGTTTCAGTTTTGTGTATATCTATCAAATGGTTGATTTTACAGTTATTTAATAATGGTCCTAGTATTGGGGGTTTGCAGAATGAAAAGTTTTCTATCTTCTATACTCTTGAATGTTTCATCGGTTGGCAAGCTACAAGTTTATGATTAAATTGAATATTTTGTTAGTTCGCTATCGTGAAAATCTATCGTAATCTGAGTCGGAAGCAGTTAAGTTGATTAGCGATAAAAAGAGCGGCATAGTTGGAGTCATGCACCGCTTGTGTGCTTATTGGAACAATCAATTGCAAGTCTGTCTTGTGGCAGAATAGTTGAGTAAAATGCTATCAATTCAGACTATTAAATAAGGACTGTTTGTATGGGGGAAGTTATGAGTAAAGAGATAAGTGATGTAAATAATGAAGCAAAAAGTGACAAAATGAGTGAGTCTGCATTAAATGCATTGAAAATTGCGTTTACGTACATGCCTAAATCAATTGAAGTGACTAAATATGAGTATGGTGATAATTACCAAAAAATATTAGATCATATTGAAACCGTTAGAGAAATATTATTGATTAATGATGTTGATCCTGAAGAAGTTTATGGTGAGGTGAATCCAGAGAGCACTCCCAATTCAACCTATTGATATAATGGTGTTCAATAATGTGGCGATAAAAATGGATCGCAATGGTTAGCTTTTGATTAATTTGGGGATAGACTGCAGTAGTTGCAAATAAATTAGCATCTTATGCATAAGCGCAAATGTCATTGCAGCTTTTTATTATGATCATGTATTTGTGCAAACAGTGGAAGCAGATCGTCATCAGCATCTTTAAAAGAGTCCCATATAGAGTAGAGTTAAATGGCTAACGAAACTAAAGCTAGACAGCCATAAGCTAAAATTGGACATTCATAAACGCTTATAACAACCTGGATGGTATGAGAAAACCATTACTGTTAATTAGTCTGATAATTTTTTTGAGCTAATTATTTCATTAGGTTTGATGGTATTTGATTCATATCGACAACAAAAAAGCACCCTAAGGTGCTTTTTTGTTGTTAGACCTGCATTATAAGTTTAGTAAATAAGACTTAATGAACTGAGGTTGATTTGGCGCTTTAGGTGCTGTTTTAAATGTCAGGGTTTGACTGTTTTGACGCAGTTTTAACTCATTGGTAAATTGACATTCAATAGTATTAATTGGGGCTATTTTATTTTTAAAGCTTGGATCGTTTTCACACATAGAAACCATTTCGCTGGCTACCTGTGCACAAAATGAACCGACAGCGTAGTTTTGTAATGTTTTATCATCAATCGTTTTCCAATCGACAGTTGTCTTTATTTTTACGCCACACCGCTTATCAATTTCGCTATTAGCATCAGTGATTTTTTTCTGTTGGTAAGTTAAATGTTTTTCACGATTAAAACTCGCTAACTTAGCTTGAATACCTTTGCCTAGTTGCTGTTCATATTGTGCTTTTAAATCTGCAACGATCGCTGGGTTAGACTCTTCTTTTGTTGATAAATAGGTGCCTTCTCGTGTTTCTGGAATATACAGAGTATACGAGCAACAACCATATCCGTCATCGACACTTACTAGGCTGCGCTCAGAGCCATCATAACTATATTTATAAGCATTGTTACTACCGTGAGGTTTTAAATCGGTCAAAAATGTAACGCCATCAATCTCGTGATTAATGCCCGTTACTTTTATTAACGCCTGTTTTTTGTCTGTTGTTGGTGCAATAGCAACGTTAACACCATCACCAGAACTCAGCTCTATCGGGTATTTGGCAAGATCTAAAGCAAAGCTTTTAGATGATAGGAGCACACAGGCTATAAACAATATTTTTTTCACAATAAGTCCTTTTAAGTATTTTAACTATATATTTTATCAGGTTATAACATTGATGTAATGGATTAAAAGCGCTATGGGCCAAGTCGTTTTGGTTCATTATTTAAAGGCGCTTTAAACTACCAGCGTTGGTTGTGTGCTTAAGGCTTAATATTTAAAACGAGAACTCACACTGAAACAGTAACCTGTTTTTCTGCTTGATACCAAACCAGCTGCGAGTGCTGCTTTAACTCTACCGAATTGTGCATAATTTTCCATATGCCACTCAGTTTATTGATGATTTTCGTTCAAGTTTTACATTTGAATAGTCAGAAAGCTATCGCAATCAACGCTAAAAGCAGTTATGTTAATTATCTTAAAAATGAGAGGCATAGTTTCTTGTTAAGCAAATATTGAAGAATTAATTATAAAATTCATCACAATTAAAGGATAAATAGATGAGTGAAGTAGTAGAAAGCGTCCCTACGACTAAGGAACAAGCCAAAATAGTTTACTTACTTTACATGGTAGGTTTACTGTTTGGTATTACAGGTATAATCGGTGTAGTAATGGCTTACATCAATAAAGGTGATGCCCCTGAGTGGTTAAAAACCCATTATCAGTTTCAAATTAGGACTTTTTGGATTGGTGCTATTTATATCTTCTTAGGCTCAATTTTATCTTTAGTTATCATTGGTTGGTTTGTACTCTTATTCTGGGCAGTTTGGCTAATAATTCGCTCACTCAAGGGCATGAAAGCACTTGAACTGGAAAAACCAATTGAGAACCCTACTGCTTGGTTATTTTAAAAGCTTAACAATAAAGCAAATAGGGATAGGCTGCGCTAAGCCGCGTCCTTATCTCAAGTGTTGGAGCTAAAAAAGCCACCCTTCTTATCGGTTATAAAAATGGGTGGCATGATTAATTTTTTACGCCTTAGGATATATAGTGCCTAATCAAAAAGATGTATGTTTAAAATTTGGAGTGACTCCTTTTCCAAGCCTCGAAGGGGATAAAATTGGCATTGCTATTGAAACAATTGGCAAGCTTCCCATTAATGGTTTACGGCACAATCCGGAAAATGGTTCTTGTGGCTGGTATATTTGGTGCGGTGAAGACATGTCTAAATATGCAGATTTCTTCAAACCACTTCACGTCAGTCATATTGCAAACTATCTACCTGAAGTAGAAAAATATTTATCGCTCCCGCCAGGCTATCGGTTTTTAATCGCTGGCGAAAATGTGGATGTCTGGCATGATTCATCCCTGGGCAGTATGTAACAAGTTGAAGCTACGGTGCCTAATGACGCATCTCGCATCGCTCTTCAAAACGTTAAATGTCTGTGTAGTTACCATTATTATCCGAGATATAAAATGAAAGATTTAGATGACCACAAAAAAATTGCAGTTCTAATTGATGCTGATAATGCACAATATTCAAAAATTAAAACAATAATGGATGAAATATCTGCGCATGGACATGTCGTTATAAAAAGAGCTTACGGAGACTGGTCTAGTGAATATTTGAAAAACTGGAAAGTCTCGTTGAATGAATTAGCTATTCAACCAATTCAACAGTTCGCATACACGACAGGCAAGAACTCTACAGATGCATCGTTAATAATCGACGCGATGGATTTACTTTATTCTAATAAATTTGATGCATTTGCTCTGGTTTCTAGTGATAGTGATTTTACAAAATTAGCGTCTAGATTACGTGAGTCAGAAATACTGGTTTTTGGAGTAGGGGAAAAGAAGACTCCTATAGCATTTAGAAACGCTTGTGACGACTTCATCTTTACAGAAAATTTAGATCCAGATATTGTTAATGTTCCAAAAAATAAATCAGCTGCGGTTAGTAAGTCCGAAAACCTAGCTGTAGAGGCTCTAGTACCTGTTCTCAAAAAAGCTTGGAAGAAGTTTCAAGATGATGATGGCTGGGCAAACCTATCCTCAGCAGGAAGTTTTGTAAAAAGATCAATGCCTGATTTTGATCCTAGGACATATGGTGTTAGTAAATTTCCTGAGATAATTAAAATTCTTGATAAGCATTTTGAAATGACTAAATATAAAGGCAAAGGAACTGTTCATATTGTTGCTTATAGGCCAATAAAATAGTGTTAAACAAAAAATTTAAAGTTGGCTTTTTTTGTTTATCAAACATATTAATCAATTAGTATTTAACCGTTTAATATAGCTTTAACGACTCTAATTACTCTATATTTTTAATAAAAAAAACGCAATTTTTTCCAAATTCTGTCTAGTGAATACTTAAACAATGCCGCCCACAATTATTGACAGCAAAATTGGATAATGAGCATAGTTAATTTCTTAGCCAATAATTTTCGCCTATTATTAGGGCGTAGTATGTAAATCAATTATGGAGGATATTTTAGATGAAGGATGATCAATTCAAGGCATGGAAACTAACTCGTGAAAAAAGTAAGTTAAACTTTTTTCTAATTAGAGGCGTTTTGTCGTATGGTTTACCAATGTTAATCATAATGGCATTTATGAACAAGCCTTTCGTAGATGGTTTTACTTCTAAAGCCGCAATCGTTCACATTATTGTTTGGTCATTAGCTGGTTTATTATTTGGTGTAACCATGTGGTACGTAACCGAACATAAATATAAAAAAGAACTGGCAAGTCGTACTTATCCCAAGGGGTGAACCAACCCCAATACTTGAGATGTTACTCTTTGTCCAGTCAATAACAGATCAATAATTGAAGCTAAAAAAAGCCACCCTGATTATTTGCAATAAAAATGGGGGGGGCCTACTTACGTATCAAGGGTTTAAAGTGAAGAAAATATTTGTAATTGCATTTGTGTTGCTTACGTCGGTTTTAGCTGGTTGTGCTGCGCCAAAATACACCGCTACAGCCATTGCTAATGACTATGAAAGTGGTGATGTGCAGGTTGTCATTATCAATGATGAAAAAACACGAGAAGGATTTCAGAAGACAATGGAGTCTTGGCTCGATAAACATAATTTCAAATACACTACATCGAGTGATGGATCGAAGCATGATTTAGAAAAACTGACGCTTGAGTATGAAGGGCATTGGGGGTGGGATTTGGCACTCTATATGAACGATGCATATATTGAAGCATTTCAAAATGGTCAGCGTGTTGGAAAAGTAGAGTTTAAAGCGCCAAATAGTCTAAATGGTAATAAATTTGGTAATGCTGAAGAACGGATTGGCTATATGATGAGTGTTTTGTTTGGCCGGATGACGGAAGAGAATGCAACCAAAACAATTAACTCTTCCAATTAACAAGCGTAAACATGGCTACCCACGATTATTCTGATTAATATGGATGTTCATCAGCCAATTCCAACAAATGATTTATGCTTTGCAAACCGCTCAACGCATAAATACTATAACCTTATGAGTGTCTGGATATATTGAGCTAATAATGAAATTAGATTACGAATTTATAAATGAAATTTTGATAAATTTTGTAGAGTCAGAAACAAGTACCGTTAGTGTTGATGACTTTATTGAGTTATATGAAAAAGACTCACAAAAGTTAGCCCATCACTTGATTCTTATGAAAGAAAAGAAACTAATCACGGGGGCTTTTTCCCATGGAAAACTAGGAATAGAGCTTGAATTTGATGAGCAAGGACGATATGAGTTTACTTCTGGTATGCCTTGGCGAATTACTTCAGAAGGGTATGATTTTGCTTTAGCTCTTAATAAACCAGATGTTTTGACCATAATTAAAGATAGATTTCAAAGAGAAGGTCTTTCTGCAGTTATTGATATAACTAAAAAGATAGCAGTTAAGCAGGCAACCAAATTGCTTGATGAATAATACGTCATAAAAATTGGTGCTTGATTCATTTGATTAATCAATTTTTCAGTATGATCTAGGTGTTTATGCCTAAGGTGATAATTTGATATATGCACTGGTTAAAATATTTAAAGAAAAACAACATGCTCAAAGTTTTATTAACGGTGAGTTATATATGCAAACACTCCGTGATTATAAAGATTGGATAGATGACAATGGTGAGCTGCGTGGAGACCCATGTGAAGGTATTGTTGGATATTTCCAATCTGATGATATTCAGCTTGAGATTGGAAATATAAAATTAGATTCAGATTCCTTCGATGGAGCAGTCTTAGTTCATAGTAATGATCTACTTTCGCGAAATGCATTTTGTACCTATGCATTAAACTCACGAGGATTTGACAAAATTTCTGTTGATACATTGAAAGAGTTTAAAAATATACTTGAAGTACATTCTAAGTGTTATGGGCTCGGTTCTTATTGTGTTGCAATCACAAATGTTAGTGAGTTTATATCAAGAGCGAAATCTGCAATAAAAAGTATAAATGTTGATGGTGCCATATCGTTGGTTGATTACTTTGATGATCAAATTTTTAGTGGGGAGTTAGATTCTGATATGCATGGTTTTCAAAAAAGAAAAACATTTGAACATCAACGTGAACATCGTATATTAATCGACCTAAATTATAAAATACCAGAAAAATATACATTAAATGTTGGAGATCTTAGTGATATAACAACTGAGATATTAACTCCTCAAGAACTGAATGAAATACTTGAAGTTAGATTGCCTGATGGGAGTAAAGCATAACATATATGAGTCTTCCCCCTGTCAATAGACTAGCAGTTCCCATTTGGCTGCATTTACTGTCAAATTTAAATTAAACAATAGATCCATCTGCTTCACTTATCAGTTCTGATTACTTGCTTTAACCACTCAGCCCCATAATCTCCAAGCTAAACCCGATGCTCGTGATGTGGCTTGTTTGCTGGCTTTTTCAAATATCATTGCAGTGCCTAAACAATAAAAATGGTTTTTAGCGCGGGTGATGGCGGTGTAAAGCAGTTCTTTACTGAGTAGCTGCCATTGGGCGGAGCTGGGTTTATGCGGCAATACAAAGCTGACTTTATCAAACTCGCTGCCTTGGCTTTTATGTACTGTCATGGCGTAGCAAGTGTCGTGGCTTGGTAAGCGTGCGGGTAATACTTTAAGCAGGCTGCCATCGGCCATAACAAAGTGGGCCATTAAGCGGCTTGGCTTAGTGCTGTCTTGCAAGATTAAACCAATGTCGCCATTAAATAAGCCTAAGTTGTAATCGTTACTTTGAATAATGATCGGTCGGCCTAAATAGAACTCATTTTGGGGATTAATCAGTTTGGCGTGTTTAAGGCTGTCGGTGATGGCGATATTCATTCCCTCAACCCCAAACTCTCCAGCTCGCATGGCACACAAGACTCGATATTGGTTAAAGCTGTCGATGATGGTTTGTTCAGTATGAGGCAGTGTTATGGCGCTGTCTTGTCGATCCGCTTGATCGATAATGGCCTGTTGATTTATCCTTTGCTGATTTTCTTGTACCAAACTCAGATACTCACCATAAGCGTGTACCGATAATGCCAATAACGCTTGTTTACCAGTGTTATCTCCCTGGGCATTATGCTGATGTTCAAACCAATTCAATTCAGCATGATTATCTTGCCACACTTGGCGAATCGCATGCACATTTGATTGATTAACCGCATTGGCTAATAACCCAATACCTGCATCACCTTTAAAACGATGGCTGTGCATCAACATACACAAACTGTCACCAATTTTAGGCTGTTGATGAATAAACTGACTGACATTTTGTTGGGTTAATTGCTCAATGAGCTTTGCCTGTGCTGCGCTGTAACGCATTGACCATGGCGATGCCTCATGCTGATTAGCTTGTTTTAAGCCAACACAAATATCCGCGAGCACTGCGCCAGCTTCTACTGATGCGAGTTGATCTTGGTCGCCTAACAATATCAAACGGCCATGAGACGGCAGGGCGCTGAGTAATTTATACATCATGGGTAAGTCGACCATCGATGCTTCATCGACCACCAGTAAATCTAAGCGCAACGGATTATCCTGATGATGCCTAAATTGGTACGAGTTTGGGATAACCCCCAATAGTCGATGCAATGTTGAAGCTTCTTCAGGTATTTGTTTTAGCGAATCTGTTAATACTTTCGCCAATACTGGGTCGCTGACTTGAGTGAGCTGTTGCAGTAAACGATGTTTAGACGCCTTGATCGATTCACTCAGCCTTGCTGCCGCTTTACCTGTGGGCGCGACTAAACGGATGGTTAGCGGCGATTGGGTTAACAGTAACAATAAGAGTTTAGTTACTGTGGTGGTTTTACCGGTTCCAGGGCCACCTGTGATCACCGCTAATGCTTTGGCTAAGGCCGTTGCCGTGGCTATTTTTTGCCAATTAAACGGGCTGCTATTGCTGTCTTCTGCGGAAAATAAGCATTCAATGAGTTGTG
This sequence comes from Shewanella polaris, assembly GCF_006385555.1. NCBI lineage: Bacteria > Pseudomonadati > Pseudomonadota > Gammaproteobacteria > Alteromonadales > Shewanellaceae > Shewanella > Shewanella polaris. The sequence continues at coordinate 1,625,736 of NZ_CP041036.1, forward strand.
GCAGATGACTGTTAGCTAGGTCGATTTCAATTTGTTGATTGGCTAATTGGGTCAACTTAGCCGCCACTTGAGTTTCAAAGAAATGGTACTTATTTAAATATAAGCGCCCATGTTCAAAGATCATCGGTTTGTTGTCACCGGGCTGGCCGACGGCATCAAATAGCGCGATTTGTTCAATCAATTGTTGATGGTTAAGCTCAATCCGACAATTGATTTCAGCGTTGCCGCGGTTGTCTTCTGCCATGGGATTGGCTAAATCAATTTGCTCGATGACTAAACAACTGTGCTGATTCGACAATTGCTGGCTAAGCATGGCGCAAACAAGCAAGAACAGTTGCGGCTGTTGTTCGCTTATTGCGGGATTGTTATTGATGGTTTCAATACTGGCCAGCTCTAAAGCAAAATGACGATCGAGTGCGGTAATGAGCCGCTGTTCTTGCCAAAGGTGCAATAACTCAGTGATTGGATGGGTGAGTATTAACATGATGACATCTCCGGCGCACGATTGTCTGTATGGCCTGTAAATAAGCTGTCGAGTTGTTCGATTAATGCTTGCGGTGGTTTGTCATAAAACACCCCCGCGCCAGGATGCTCAGGATGCATGCCGCGTAAAAACAGGTAATAGCAGCCGCCAATATGTTGCTGATAATTGTAGTTTGGTAATCTAAGCGATAAGTAACGATGCAACGCCAAGGTATACAAGATGTATTGCAAATTATAACGATGAGCATCAATGGCTTTAGCCATGGCAGAGCGAGTATAGTCGCTATAGTTATCGCCCAAATGGTTGGACTTATAATCGGCAATATAAAATTGGCCTTGGTACTCAAAGGTTAAATCGATAAAGCCTTTTAACATGCCTTTTAAGGTGTCAAAGTCGAGTCCGGCGACATAACCGTGCTGCTGCAAAATATGATTTAATTGCGATGCTTGTAAGGTTGAAATAGGCAAATAAAACTCCATTTCGACCATTTTTTGCTTCATGCCTAATTGGCTTAATGTCAGTGATGTATCCTGTGACGATGGCTCGATAAACAGCGGTGCGGTCAATATTTGCTGATACCAGTCCATTAACGGTTGCTGCCATAAGGTTTCGTCAAATCCATATTGTTTCATGGCTTTTGTTAGCGCAGGTGTCAGCTCGGTGTCTGCTTGGGTAAAATCAAACAGTTCTAACACTAAATGCATAAAACTACCGGCATTGGCGCCGCGTTCAAAGGTAAAGCGATCAAGTACGGGTTCGCTGGTGAGTTCATCTTGTAACTGTAATTGGATTAACTCATCTGTGAAGTCTTCATCGTCGGCACCGGGCGCGACTCTCTCGTGAGGCAGATGTTTCACCAAGCCAGAATAACTGCCCACGCGCCATGCAAGGCTCTGTACACGAGTGACTTTTTTGGCCGCTAGCGGGTCATTATTGTCGTGGATATCGGCGAGCACAGAATCGTCAATATTGTTGCCTAAGCATTCCACACTCATTGCCGGTAACGTGGCAATTTCATTCACTTTGGCTTGAATAAGAGCAAAGTCAGTTTTCTTGTCGGTAATGCCCAACAGATAACCGATGCCTGTTTCATGTAATTGGCTGCTGATCCCTGCCTTTAACTGACGGCTTTGGTTAGCAATATACAAATAACACACGTAAACCGGCCGTGTTAACGCCACATATAGTAGGCGTAAATCTTCAGCGAGGGTTTCTTGTTTGAGTTGTTCCCAGCCTTCGTCGGTGGCGTCGATATCCCATATGAGCTGCTCATTTTTATGGTACATCATCGGCGCAGGGCGTTTTTTATTGCCGCGGGCTAAGCTGACAAACGGCACAAAACATACCGGATATTCTAAGCCCTTACTTTTATGAATAGTGACAATTTGCACCAAGTTTTGCTCGCTTTCTAAGCGCAGTTGCTGCTCATCACCACCATTGTTACCAATCAGTTGTTGCTCGTACCAATTGATAAGGGCACTACTGCCATCAAGCTCAGTGGCCTTTTGCTGCAGTAATTCGGCTAAATGCCTAAAGTCGGTTAAGCGTCTTTCACCAGATGCTTTAAGATCTGCTGCGTTGTCGTCATCAGCATCATTAAAGCTGTTGTCACTATTGCTGCCATAACTGTTGTCATTAGTAATGTCAGCCGTGACAGATTGCGATAGGTAACGATGAATTAGCTTGGTTTCGCTGGCAAAGTTAAGCAGCGCAGGCATAACGCCGCGTTGTTGCCATAACTGATGCCAATGAGTGAATTGATCTAATACCTGCTGACGTTGTTCTTCATCTTGGTTAAATTGATGGATCCGCTGGGCATTAAAACCAACAAGCTCAGTGGCCAGTGCGGCGCGGATAGCGCGTTCATTTTTAGGCGTGGCTAAGGCATACAATAAAATCGCCATTTCACGGGCTTCAATGGTGTTAAATACGCTGTCTCGGCTTAAAAATACCGCGCCAATTTTACGTGCTGATAATTCCGCTTTCATCACGGCCGCTTCGTTACGGTCGCGCACCAATATGGCAATGTCTTTGGCAATGAGCGGTTTAGCTTCCTGTTCAAGGCTGGTATTAACTTTACATAATCCCTGTTGAGCTTCGGTGAGTAAGCGTTTTATTTCACTGGCAGCATCAGCGGCTAGGCGTTGTCTTGCGGTAGTTTTGTTTAAGCCATTAACATCGTCTTCGGCTAATAAGCGGATCCGCAACGCCGCAGGATTGGTTGTCGCTTCACTCAGGTGTTTATTGGCTGCCGATGATGGGGTTTTAACAATATCATAGGGGATAGCTTGGCTAATAAACGGGTCTTGGTGTTGACTAAATAGCTGATTAACGCCATTGACTAACTGAGTCGATGAGCGGTAATTGGTGTCAAGATTATAATGGGCCTGTGTTTGTTGGCGCGCGGCAATATAAGTATAAATATCGGCACCACGGAAAGCATAAATAGCCTGCTTAGGATCGCCAATCATTAATAAACTTAAACGACCCTTATTAGCGTCATCATCGTTGTTGTCATTACCAATGTCGTCATTACTTTTACTGTCATCATTTGGGCTGTGAACAGTGGTATCTGCGGCTAAGTCCAGCTGTGATGCTAGCGGCTGTTGATACACCTGATTAAAAATGGTGAATTGTAGTGGATCGGTGTCTTGGAACTCATCAATTAATGCTACTGGAAAACGCTTAGCAATGGCATGGGCTAGGGTGATTGGGTTTTGGCTGAGCGCCATGGCTAAGCTGAGCAATAGGTCATCGGGTGTCATTAAATTGCGTTGCTGTTTTTGGCCGGCAAAGCGTTGGCGAATACCCTCACGGGCGCGCACTAAAAATGACGGAATAAGCTGATTAATCAACTCAAGTAAGCGCTCAATATGCTCCAGTAACGGCGCTTCAGCAGCACTGGGGATAACGCCACCTTTATTGAGTTTAAGCTCGGATAATGCCAATTGCTCCAGCGCTTTTATTGGCGGTAATCCTTGGCCAAATTTCACCCAGTTACTAATACTATCAAACAGTTGGCTAAGTTTAGGGTAACCGTCGGCGCCTTTACCAAATCGTTGACCGTTTAATGGCAGCGATTGCAATAATTCAAGGGTGCTGTCGTGCAGGCTTTGCCACAATAAAGTAAAGCGGCTGATGCTTTGGCTTAGCTGTTGTTGTAGGGTGTCAAAGGCCAGAGGCTGCTTTGACAGCACGGCTTGGCTTGCACCTAATAACGGTCGTAGCTTTTGCGCTAACACGTCAGGTTCGGCAAACACATCACTAATGGCTTGAGCTAAAAAGGGCGGTAAGGGATAACAGACTTCACGCCAGAAATCGCGCACCGCATGGTGTAAAAACTCACTGTCGTCGAGGGTAAATTCGGACTCAAATAGTAATGACGACTCAAATGCCATGTCTGACAACACGCGTTGGCAAAAGGCGTGAATGGTAAAAATGGCCGCTTCATCTAACGACTTTAACGCTAAGTCTAAGCGTCTTAACGCAATAGGACGTTCATCTTCCGAGGTGTCTTGGTAAAGCTGTTCAATAAACTCATCATTGACGGCTAAGCCTAAAAAGCGTTTAAACGCTAAGTTAATCCGTTTACGAATTCGGTCTCTGAGTTCTTCAGTGGCGGCGTTGGTGAAGGTAACCACCAAAATTTGCTCACAACTTAGTGGTGCTTTACCGCCGTGGCCTAACAATAAACGTAAATACAAACCAGAAATAGTATAGGTTTTCCCCGTACCAGCACTGGCTTCAATTAAGCTGGAACCGCTAAACGGTAAGGTGAGGGCATTAAGCGGTGTCACGGTAATAGCGTCCATTAATGCGCTCCTAGTTTAGCTGCGTTGGCAATGAGTTGCGCTTGAATATCAACCGCGGTGCCACTGACAAAGGTGTCTAATTCTGCCAATTTATCTTTGTGATACTGGCTTAACATGGGTTGCAGTAAATGGATGGCTAATGCCCCAAATGTCGCTTCGCTAAAGTCTTCTGGAAAATGGAATAAACGCTGGTTATGTGGGTCGTGCCCTTCGCCGAACTGGTTTTGGCCGTCATCCCATTTTTGCTGGGCTTTAAGTAGCTTTTCTTCATGGTCGCCATCGGTTTCAACATAGGCGAAAGCCGTTTTAGGCATAAAGCACAAGGGTTGAGTTTGCCCCCGAATAAAACCACTGATAAAGCGCATTAATTGTGCCTGCGCTTGTTCAGCAGTAATAGGTGCAAAGGCATGAAAATGGCCAATATCGAGTAAGTAACTGAATTGATTTTTACCCATGCCCGAGGTGGACGAATTTGCCATGGCGTTGATGCATAAATGACGCAAGTATACTCGAATAAAATCTCGTCCGTGGGCAGTGCCGGGGCGGTAATTGACTAAGCCTTTAGGTAAAATATCGTCAATACGGCCGACAAGATTGACTCGCACGATGGACGAATGGGTTGTATCTGCTTGTTCTGGTAAACCCTGCACAGATAGAGCATGCGCTGGAAAATCCTGCATCGGTAAATCAAAGTTAAGATCAACATTCAACGTGTGCATGGCTTGTTGGTCTTGTAAAAACTGCACCCGATTAATCAACGGCGATATATCGCGTAAATATTGATTAATTAACAAGTCGTCGAACGGCGCCATTGGCAATTCACCGCTGGTTTTGAGCTTGCTGAGTAATTCGAGATCTGGGCTGTCGAGTTGATGTTCAATGGCATTGTCGAGCATGCGTGATTGCAATAAATAACGCTCGAGTGCATTTAAGCTAAACGGTTCGTCATTGTCATCGGCTTGAATATCCAATGATAAATCGACTTTTAAACTGCGGTTGAAAAAGAATTGCGCTGGATTACGATAAAAACGGATTAATGCCGACAATTCGAGTTCGACAACTTTAATGCCTTCGCTATTAATATGAGTATGGGCAAATACTTCATCCGCCTGTTCAGCCGACAAAGGTAATGCTTGCTCAAAAAAGTGATTGTTAATGGTCGCATTGGCTGGTGGCGGGCACCATTGGGCATTAAAGCTATGTTGCAGCTTATTCACACTATGCGCAGATAGTGGCGTTTCCCGGAAAAGTTTAGCGTCAAACGGCTGCAAAGGTTGTGCTTGAATAAGCTGTGCCAGTACGGATTTATCGGCATCATCAAGGTTGATTTCGGCTTGTTGTTCAAGCTGTTGCTGTAAGGATTGCGGTAGGTAGCTGAGTTGGCAATATTCGACCAATTCAGACACTAGCATTGAGGCAATGCGCTCAGCATTATCGCGCTCACTGTGGCCAATATAACTGATGTAAAGTTGCTCTCTGGCCGACAGTAACGCTTCTAAAAATAGGTAGCGGTCGTCTAATCGGCGCGAGCGGTCACCTTTTTTAGGGCCAAAATGTGCCATTAAATCAAACCCGACAGGATGTTGTACTCGCGGATAGACGCCGTCATTCATTCCCAGCAAGCACACCACTTTAAAGGGGATTGAGCGCATTGGCATTAAGGTACAAAAATTCACGCTACCAGCAAGGTAACGTTGGCCGACCCGAGATTCAGTTAAGCGTTGATTAAACCACTGCTTTAGAACTTCAATATCGACTTGGCCTTGATGACCGGCGCTTTCAAGCTCTGTGTCTAGGGTGACTAATGCATCTCGAATGGCTTGGATTTGCTCACGCTCGTCATCTGTGGTGTCGTAGCAATCGGCGAGTAGTTGTTGTAATTGTTCAAGACGCTCTGCGGTGCTGTAGTCATTGGCAAATAAGTTAAAATAAGTGTCGATGGTTTCTAAAAAGTTGAGCAACTTACCTAATGCCTGCGATGACTGACCTTCAATGCCTTGTACCATTAAAGTATCGCGATAAATATCGGCATCGTCGTTAAAAGCGTAGCCTAGGATTAAACGCTTAATGCCAAATGCCCATGAGTTTTGCGTAAAAGGCTGCACACCTAGTTGGCTACGAGTTTGCTCACTGCGGCCCCAACGGACATTCGCATCGTCTAGCCAACGGCGGATTAATGATAATTCGTCATCATCGAGTTGGAAGCGACGCAAAATAGCCGGCACTTCTAAAATACCAATAATGTCTGTGAGTCCAAAGCGACTTTGATTGATATTTAACAGGCTTAAAAAGCTATTAATCAGCGGCGACTCTTGCGCTGCGCCCCTGTCTGCAATGGCGTAAGGTATGTAGTAATCGCCTTTTTGCGGATTTTTGTCGGCAAAATACTGACTGTTGGCTGTGCCAAATACCGCATCAATATACGGTGCATACGCTGCGACATCGGGCATCATGATCACGATGTCTTTAGGGCTTAAGTCGCTGTTGTTTGATAACAGCTCTAAAAGGTGATCATGTAAGGTTTCAACTTCGCGCAGGGCACTGTGGCAACTGCGTAAGGTAATTGAGTCATCACTAGGTAATAAGGTGCGGCGAGCATGAATGTTTTGATAAACACTGGCGTTTGGCCCTAATGGCTCACCGAGTGTTTCCATTTGTAAGATATCGTATTGCACCCCATGCAGCAGATTATTCGGCTCGGGCTCAACATAACAGTCGTAACCAAAGTCGGTGTGTTCTGGCGGCAGAGACAGTAATAAATCCAGCAGTTCGCGGCCCATTTGACCATTATTAGCCAATATAGGATTACCTACTTCTAGCTTGTCTTCCCAGTCTTGGTCGAGTTGTTTTTTATTGGCATATTGCAGTGCCATGCGGGCGCGGGTTTTCGGCTCAATAATATCGCCCCAATAATGCTGGCAAGGACTGAGAGACAGCATAATGACATCAATGCGACTGGCTAAATGGTACAGCACATCGAGGGTTTGTGGCGGCATGGACGAAATACCAAACACGTATAAGCGAGCGGGCAACATCGATAAATCGGTATCTGGATTGGCCAAGGTTGCAATTAAATCGGCATGTAAATTGGCGCGATGATAATGGCTGGCATGCAAATGATGTTGGTTATAGTCAATTAATGCTCGCCACAGGATCGGTTGCCATTGTTGGTTTTCATCTAATGCTAGGCGGTTGTCGATGCTTGATAACGGCTGGTTTTGCTCCCACGTTAAAATCCACTCAGGTCGATAGACTAGGTATTGGTCAAAAATATCGGCAATGCGACCACACAATTGAAATAGCTTAATTGCATCATGTGATTGATTGAACTGTAATATGGCGTGGCTGTTTGCTGTATGAACATTAGTATCAGTATCAATATCAGTATCAGTATTCGCGTCTACATCTGTATCAAGCATATCTGCATTAGCAATATCAGCAGTGGTATCAACTTGAGGCGATAAGTACTGTTTGAGCGGGCTAAAGTCTGGGTTATCTAGCAGACTTGGTAATAAGTCCATTAACTTCCAGGTCATCGCCGCTTTAGTAAAGGCGTTATCTTTTGGTACATCGGGCAGCAGGTCGTGGTATAACTGCCAAGTAAAACTAGAGGGTAACGGGAACGATAATGCGGCGGCGATACCATTGTGTTTAGCGATTTCTAAACGCAGCCAAGTCGACATCCCGGGGCTTTGAACTAACACATGCTCACTGGCTAATAAACTGACGTTATCTAAACGAATAGCCAACAGTTTGGCCAGTTGTTCAGATAACACTTCCATCTGATTAGATTGAATTAAAGTAAGCATGGGCGACCCGCTAATTTGAGATTAATTCATTCTATGGACTCTGCCTTAAATCATCAATCAAAACCGTTAATAATCAGGATGATTGCTGATGTTGTGCACAAGTTCAATTGCGCAGCAGTCGCAAACGCAATCTGCGATATAACTGCTTAAAGCGTTGTTGCTGTTGCTGGGTTTGTGATTCCGAAAGCGGTTGATATTTAAGTGCTACATAGGCATCGCTTAGGGCTGTAAAGTCCGCTGCCACTTGAGGGGCAAGGGCGCTTAAATGTCCGTTAACCGCAGCGGCGTAATCTGACGCTGCTTGACCTTGCTGGCGTGCGATGCCTTTTTTCGTTAAACGTTGGCAAATGAGTTGATAACGTTTATTAAGCGGATCTTGGTGGCGATCAATATTGAACAACCCGGCGTAATAGGCAATAACCAGTGCGATAATGATAAAGCTAACAATCATCAGTAAGGCGATTTTAGTGTTGCTAACATCACCCAATAATTTTGCTAATACTTGCTGTTTACGTTGTTCGTCAAAACCTAATACCCACACACTCCAGTAGTAATCGACACTGGCAAACTGCTGGCGTAATTCATTTAACCATGGGTATTGTTTCATGTGCAGCGTGCTAAAAGGGCTGTCTTGTAAGTAGCTGCTTTGGCTGTCAAAGGTGGCATCAAAGCCATCTAACACCCGCTGCGGTGCAATCATCGCGGTAGGGTCAAAACGTTGCCAACCTTGGCCTTCAAACCACACTTCGGTCCACGCATGGGCCATGTATTGATAAACACTGTAATAGCCCGCTTTAGCATTATAATCTCCGCCCTGATAACCCGTTACCATACGGGTTGGAATGCCGCTAGCGCGTGCCATAAACACGAGCGCTGAGGCGTAATGAGCACAAAATCCTGCACGGTTTTCAAACAGGAAATCATCAATTTGTTGCTCGCCGACACGAGGCGGACTCAAGGTGTAGTAATAGGCTTGTTCAGCAAAGTAATTCATCATCGCATTAATGCGCGCTTGTGGATCTGGATAATCTTTGGCGAACTGCAAACCGAGTTTTCGGGTTTTTGGATTGCTATCGGCGGGCAACGCGAGGTTTACCTGTTTAATTGTGGGGTCAAGTGTAAGATCCATAATAGTGTCAGGATATGAGGTTACTCTATAACTCATACGCTGATCGATAGGCCTTAACGAGTACAAGCGATAATCTGCTAACTCAACCACTTGATCATTTTGGCTAAATGCTTCATCTAAGCCATATAGCCATTTTTGATGACTGGGTTCGCTAATGACCACATAGTCGATTTTTTTACTGCTAGCATTGGTCGAGGTGTTAGGGGCCTGGCGCATGGGCTTGTTAAAGTATGCTTGTCGCTGAACTTGTTGAATACTGGGATCTTGACGCCAGGTTTTGCCGTCATAATTTTCCATCACCAGAGTACGCCAATATAAATCCTGGTTGGCAGGTCCTAAGGTGCTGCCATCTGGATTATCAAAACCAACTCTAAAGGCTAATTCTGCTGAACGAGTGAGCTTACTAATGTCACCAAATGACACTTCATCAGACAAACCCGTCTTGGCCGTTTTCATATTAGGCACTAACCATAGCGGGCCTAATCTGGGAAAGACAACAAACAGTAATATGGCTAACGGAAGGCTTTGTAATATTATTTTAAAGCTAAAACTGAGGTTAGCTATCTTGTTAGATTTGTCTTGATAAACGCTGATCAATACACAGGTATTAATGATTGCCACAGCTAATAAATGCAAAGTATTAAGCATGCTTTGTTGATCAAGTAAGGTTAGACCGATAAGAAAATAACCCACTAACACAATGGCTTTGACGTCTCTGAGTTCGCGCATTTCAATATATTTTAATGCGTAACCTAAAATTAATAAGTTAACTAACGCATTGAGTAAACCTATTTCACTCGACACCAAAGCGAGGGTGGTAGCGGCGCCAATGGCTAAAGATGTCACCAATATTTTTGGCGGTGCCGCCACTTTACCGAGAAAAATTCCCACACGCCAAACAAAGCAAATCGCACAAATGCCAATGCTCCATAAGGTCGCTTGTTGATGTAAAGGGCTCAGGATAGCGACATTGGTGATCAACAACCAAAACAGAGTATTGCGGCTAATTATAGTATCAAAGTTATCAGTCATGACGATTCACCCACGGATGAGGTTGCCACATTACTTGGACTAAAATCGGGATTCATATTTGTGGGTGCATGATAAGTCGCAATGGCAGTATGACAGGCCACTCGATGTGCTTCGCCTGTTTGCTGATTGATAATATGGTCATCCAAAATTAAGCCAAATATTTGCTGGGATTGGCTTAACTTATCAACTTGCCATGCGAGTTTACTGAGCCTGTGTTCAATGTCATTGCCTGATGTATTGGCCAAGGTTAACCAAACGGGTAATCCTTCTGGTTCAGCAAACTCTTTGGATAACATGCCTTTATCTTGAGCCCATTGTTTCCATGCTACTTGTTTGAGTGATTCACCCGGAATATAGCTGCGTAAGCCTTTGTAGTCGTCAACACCTGGGCGCAATTTTCCGTGTTCATTAGGGTTATCATTGTCGCTAATGTGGCTTGAAAGTTCGATGTCACACATTTCTGGTTTAGCAAAAATAACATGATGGATGTCTAAGTCGACATAGGACCATGCGCGGCATAATCCTAACGGAAAGTAGGATGAAACTTTGATCCGTCCAGGATTTAACTTGCCACGTGTAGGGTGTTCAAATGGCACAGTCGCTATGGTTTGTTCGTGCATTTGTTTAACACGAACATGGCGCTGATAACTAAATTGCAAACAAATTTGCTGGTGGGTGGTATCGGGATTATGTTGTCGAGTATGGCCAGTTAACATGATGGGAAATGGCATATTGTCACCAGCATAACCTTGCGGTGGTGTGACGGCATTAAATGTTAAACCAGCAAGGTTTTTATAGCTGTAAATTATGCAGGTATGGAACACACTGGCGAGTAATAAGCTTAACCCTATCACTAAGTTATTTTGATAATTGGTGCCAAACAAATACAGTAAAACGATTAGCCCAATCCACACTAATCCAAAACCACTTGGGAGAATAAAAATGCCTTTATGGCTGAGGGTAATCTGCTTTTGCGGTGGCAAGCGTTTACTTATCCACCTTGACCAGCGTCGAGTTAACGATGCTGGAATTAACCGACGTAACCTAGACTGCTTAATAGCATCATTGGCGTAAGTTGGTGAAGCAGATTTGGTTGATGCGGTCGATTTAGCCATATGAGTCTGCACTATTTGCATATTGGGTTAACGAATTGGGTTAACGCTGGCGAGGATAGTGTCAGACAAGGCTTGGCCTTGAAATTGACTACTACTGCGAATGCGATGTTCGGCAACTGAGGCAAATACCGCTTGAATGTCTTCGGGTACCACGTACTGACGTTGGTTGATAAAAGCCCATGCTTTAGCGGCTTGTAGCAGAGCAATACTGGCGCGCGGCGATAAACCGTTGGCGGTATTGTGTTGCCGAGAATAATCGACCAAGGCAATTAAATAATTCAGCACAGCATCAGATGCCGACACTTGCGCCACTTGTTGTTGCAGTAACATTAACTCTTGCGGGGTTAAGCATTGTGATAATGATGCTGGTTTATTGGCTTGAGTGCGCGACTTTAACATGGCTAACTCGGCTTCTGCGCTGGGATATCCGATGGAAATCCGCATCATAAATCGATCGAGTTGTGATTCTGGCAACGGGAAGGTACCAGCTTGATCAACCGGATTTTGGGTGGCAATAACAAAAAACGGTGAACTCAGAGGGTGGGTGATGCCATCGATAGTAATTTGTTGCTCTGCCATGGCTTCGAGTAAAGCACTTTGGGTTTTGGGGCTGGCGCGGTTAATTTCATCGGCCAACAACATTTGATTAAATATCGGGCCTTTATGAAATATAAACTGTTGTTGTTCTTTACTGTAGATGGACACGCCAAGAATGTCAGCCGGTAGCATATCGCTGGTAAATTGGATCCGCTGGTAACTCATGCCTAAACTGCTGGCAATGCCCTGGGATAAGCTGGTTTTGCCCATACCGGGTAAATCTTCAATCAGTAAATGACCTTTGGCGAGGATACAAGCGACGGCAAGTTTTATCTGCTCAGGTTTACCTAGCAGAACTTGGCTTAGTTGGTTAAGTAATGTTTGAATTGTTGATTGCGACACGAAAACTCCAACTGTTGGTAATAAACCGTTGTGGGTTTATTAGAGGCCACTGTGTAGTGATGTTTTATCATTATGGTTTACTGGTAAGATCTATCGTGATTGTGTTTAAAGATTGATGTTTTATAAACGTGATGAGCTAAAGCATCAATAAACCTTACACATACTGGGCTAATGTTCTTATTATGCGATTAAAATCATACGTTACCTTGCTCACCCGCATTAAGCAAAAAAATACCGCCAGATAGCGGCGGTATCGGTAACAATTAATAAGCTTTAATAACGATAGCTAAATTCTTTTTCGCTAAACATCCCTTCAGTTGATGTGTTCTTTTGTTGGAATATCATTCGATAACTCAGTACCGCTTGAACATATTCGCGGGTTTCAGTATAAGGAATTGTCTCAATAAAACTCATCACATCTAAGCTTCCATTAGAGGCTCTTAACCAGCGTCTAACGCTACCAGGGCCGGCATTATAAGCTGCTGTTGCTAGCACGCGGTTTTGATTAAACTGTTTAAGTAACTCACTGTAATAAGCACTGCCTAACATAATGTTCACTTTAGGGTCGTACAGATCTTTAACATTATTAAACCGGATTTTGTTCTTTTTAGCCGTTTGTTTGGCTGTGGCTGGCATTAACTGCATTAATCCTCGGGCACCTACACCTGAGGTCGCGTATGGATAAAATGCACTTTCTCGACGAGAAATAGCCCGGATTTCATCAATATTCACTGCATACTTTTTGCTGGCTTTAACGAATTCATCGTTGGATGCCGCTGGAAAACGTAGTGCTATTGAATCCCATAACTTGCCTTGAATACTAGATTCAACACTGAATGCATGCCAGCCGTTGTTCAAGGCAAATAAACCATATTGTGCGGTCATTTCAGGGGTATGGCGGCGCATTAAATACAGCCATTCGTTACGGGCATCAATTTGCTTATCTAAAGCCATTAATTCAACCACGCGAGCAAGCCCAGGGTCTTGGTTCAATGCGGCTTGCAACTCTGGATTAGGCGTTAAATTATCATCATTCATCGCCAGAGGTTTGCCTAAGGCTTCTGCTGCATTAAAACCGTAGAAATTACGTTCGCCACTTAAGGTTGATTGTAATTGAGTTGCACGGTTTTTGTCATGACGAGAGGTCATCTTAGCTTGCCAATATTGCCAGCGTGGATCAGCTTTGCCTTGATCGCTTAATAGGGCTAAATATTTATCTATTGTGTCTAAGTCTTGCTCACGAATGGCCCAACGCAGGCGCATTTCATATAAATCATCAGATTGAAGTAATGGCAGCATGGCATCAATATGCGACACCAATTGTTGGTCTTGCTTAATTAGTGCTCTACGAACTAAATAGCGATTAAGTTGGCGACCGGACGCGTCGCTAAAACGATTTGTTTTTTGGTATTTAACATACAATTTAATGGCTTGATGTAAATGTTTGCGAGCCAACTTACGCAGTCCAGCATCAACAATATCGCCAATGATAGGCTTGGAACTGGAAAATTTCTTCATATGACGCAAAATGTTGGGATCGCGATAAACCGACAATAGTAATTTGGCTTCACTTTTATGTTGGGTGATTTTTTGCGATAAATAGCTTAATAAACTTGACTGATTAGCATTGAAGCTCAACAGCATACGTGCCCATATTAATTCTTGGGTGCGATAACCGGCTTTAGTCCATTGATTAATCACGGCATCACATTCTTTAGGACGAGAATAACCGTGAACCCATATACGTTCTACACCCTTGTATGCCATGGCTTTATTACCGGCATCAAGTTGTGCTTGGTAGTAATAACATTGCAGGCGGATATCATTTGGTGTGTCTGGCGAAATCACTAAAAAATCTTGCCAATGTTGTTTTTTACCCGCATTAAGCAGGTATCGATAACGCAGATTATTGTAAAGTGGCGTGGTATCGAATTGGTTGATTGCATTGAGCGCTTTGTCACCAGGAGATTGCACTATGCTGTCTACATTTGCGTGGTAGTCAAGATAAACCGTTAATGGATAGTCGGCGAGTTTTTTGCGTAAGGCTTGATATTTATCGTGTTGTTTTTTATCCAATGCTTGGCGAGCATCAAGGTAAGTTTGCTGCTGCGATGTCAACGCATGCGCTTGGCTAAGAAAAGCCAACGATGTGCTAAGTAATAATGCGCCAGTAATAAAAGTGTTTGCCCAAGTGTTACGCATTTAAATGAGAATCTCCGCCGAAGTGTTTCGTTTGCTATCAGTGTTTGTTGTATAAACTGTTTTACGCTAGTTAATGACAATGAGATTTGTTACCTAAATAAAGGTTAATCATCACTCATCTATTGATTAGCCATTACTTTCATGTTTCTCGACAGACTCATCAAGTGCTCGATTGAGCAATTGTTTGTCTATCTGTTTACTGGTATCAACGCCTAATTGTTGCATATGATGGGCTTGCCTAATGAGGTTGCCTTTACCTGAAGACAACTTGGACATCGCATTTTGATAGCTTTTATCTGCGGTGTCTAAGGCGCGGCCGAGTTTATCCATATCTTCTAGATAACCACATAATTTGTCATAAATGCGGCTGGCTTGTTTAGCAATGTTTTGCGCATTTTGGTTTTGATATTCATAACGCCATATATTATTAATCGTGCGTAAGGCCACCAGTAAATTGGTTGGGCTTACCAGCATGATATTTTGCTCTAGGGCGAAATTAACCAAGCTCGGATCGTATTCTATGGCCAGTAAAAATGCCGGCTCAATGGGAATGAACATTAGCACATAGTCCAAACTTTTGAGACCATGTAGTTTGTGATAATCTTTTTGACTAAGGCCTTTAATGTGCTGCCTAATCGATAATGCATGTTCTTTTATCGCTTGGTCACGAATGTCTTTGTCTTCGCTATTAAAGTAACGTTCATAACTGACTAATGACATTTTGGCGTCGATCACCACGTCTTTTTGCTCGGGTAAATGGACGATAACGTCAGGCTTAAACCGCTTGCCATTGTCGTCTTTTAAATCTTGTTGGGTTTGGTACTCGTGGCCTTCACGTAAACCACTTTCTTGTAATACCCGCTCTAAAATGACTTCCCCCCAATTACCTTGCTGCTTGTTGTCACCTTTCAATGCTTTCGTCAGGTTAATTGCGTCTTGGCTCATTTTTAAGTTGAGATCGCGTAAATTATCTAATTGATGTTTCAATGCGCTACGTTCAGATTGCTCATGAGTATATGACTCTTGAATTTGACGTCTAAAGCCTTCTAACTGTTGTTTTAGCGGCCCGAGCACACCGTCCATTTGTGAGACGTTTTGTTGTTTAAAGCTTTCACTGCGTTCTTCAAAAATACGATTAGCAAGGTTTTCAAATTGCAGTTTAAGGCGTTCCTCTGCAGACTCGAGCAAGACGATTTTATCTTGTAATGATTTTTGTTCTGTTTCTGCTTTAACCAGAATGGTTTGTTGCACAGCGTTAGATTTGGCTAAATTGAGCTGTGACTCCATTAAACGATGTTGGGCTTCGAGCATTTGTTGTTCAACAAGATTAACTCGGTCGGCTTTGGTTTCTGCGCTAGAAAGCTGGGCAATCAAATCTTCTATTTTGCTTTGCAGATGATTACTGTGATCAATCTTATCATCGAGATTATCTTGTAATCTCGACATTTCAATTTGAACTTCATTGAGTTGTTGGAGTGTTTGCTGTTCATGTTGCAGTTTGAGCTGCTCCCATCGTTGACGTGTTAAGCGTTGATTGATTAGGGCGCCAATAAGAAAGGCGAGTAATGCAACAGCAACCAAAGCAGCAATTTGAGGAGGCGTTAATGACACAGCAAAAGGCATAACAAAAACCGATAGAAAATAATAGCTAAGGGTCGCACGGCTAATAAACGCCTGCAAGGGGTAAACTAAGGATTTAATGAAATAGTGGATAATGATTAAAATTAAATCTAAGCGTAATATCAGTTCGTATTAGTCGTAAAGTTGCAGGCATTTATGTGATCTTTATTGATAAAGACAGATTGAAGATATTTTTAGTATTTTTTTGCGGTCAATTGCAATAAAAGCCTGATTTTGCCTGTCTATTGAGTAGCGTAAGGCAGATGATACTAATACTTGGCTGTCGATAAATATTTTAACGAGGTGATTTATGACCGGTAAAAAAGGTTTTACTCAAGGCATACATAAACGTGCTTCTTGGCATATTCCTGATAACCAAGTTACGCCTGAATCGGTATTTAATGATCGTCGTAACATCATTAAAGCTCTAGGGTTAGGTGCATTGGGAGCGAGTTTGCCGGGTCAGGTTCAAGCCGGTATTTTTGATTTATTTGGCGAGCAAAAAGCGCAAAATCCTTTCGTGACTCAAGGCCTGCAATACGCTACTCCAGCCAAGTTTGTATTACCTAATCCGAAAACACCTGAAGATAAAGTGATTCGTCATAATAATTTCTATGAATTTGGTGCCAGTAAATCGGACCCATTTGATAATGCACAAGGTTTTAAGGTTGATCCTTGGACGTTAACTATCGACGGTTTAGTCGATAAACCGATTACTCTAGATTTACATGAACTGACCACTCGTTTTGCCCTTGAAGAACGCACTTATCGCTTACGCTGTGTTGAAGCATGGTCGATGGTTGTTCCTTGGGTCGGTTTTTCGTTAGCCAGCTTACTTAAACAAGCAGGCGTGCAAAGTAATGCGACCCATATTGCCTTTGAAACGCTATTTGACCCAGACCAAATGCCAGGGCAAAAGAGCCGGTTAATGGGCGGGGGGATCCACTATCCTTATGTTGAGGGCTTAACAGTTGCTGAGGCAATGAACGATTTATCGTTTTTAGCCGTAGGCTTATACGGTAAAACCTTGCCGCCCCAAAATGGTGCTCCAATCCGCTTAGTCGTGCCTTGGAAATATGGTTTTAAAAGTATCAAGTCTATTGTGCGGATTCGGGTGATGGATAAACAGCCTCCGACAAGCTGGAATCAATTGGCCTCAAGTGAGTATGGTTTTTACGCCAATGTAAACCCAGAGGTTGATCATCCTCGTTGGTCGCAGGCATCTGAACGCAGCATTGGTGAAGGCGGTTTATTTTCTGCTAAACGTATCCCAACCCAAATGTTTAACGGTTATGGTGATTCAGTGGCTGATTTATACAAAAATATCGATTTGAGGAAATTTTATTAATGCGGATTAGCCCTCGAGGTCTGTTTTGGTTAAAGGTTTTGTTGCATATTAGCTTTTTATTGCCAGCCTTTTATCTCGTGGCGCTAGTATTAACTGACAACGCGGGTGGCGATCCGGTGCAGTATATTATTCACTACACCGGCATGGGCGCGATTAATAGTTTATTAGTGACTTTGCTTATTTCACCCATAGCCAAACGATTTAAAATAGCGGCGCTGATGCAAACTCGTCGTTTGGTAGGCTTGTATGTTTGCGCTTATGCGCTATTACACATAAGTGCGTTTATTAGTTTAGATTTACTGTTTGCGTGGGGTTTATTGTTCGAAGAAGTGATTAAGCGGCCCTATATTTTGGTCGGTGCTGCAACCTTGATTATCATTTTGTTACTGGCGATTACCTCTTTGAATCGTATAAAGCGCCGTATGGGTAAGGGCTGGCAATCATTGCATAATTGGATTTATGTGGCAGCAATACTGGCACCAATCCACTTTTACTGGTCAGTAAAGTCGGAAATTATCGAACCCAGTATTTATATTGTACTCTTTGCGGCCTTGTTATTTTACCGCAAAGACAGTATTTATAAGTGGTTGAAACCGAACAAATAATGTTAGCAGAGCTTTTATGCTAGCTTCATAGTTTATGCTAACGTCTTAATTTATGATTGAGGCCGTTAGTTGAAAACGCCGCAAACACAGTAAATGCCATTACCGATATCATAATAATTGCCAACCTTAACCAAGGTTGTTCAAGTGACATACGCATGTCGATAAAGTTAAACGTAGAAACTGACCATACAAATACCACACTGATCAGTAAACCGAGTTTGAGTAATGTGTGTATAAATGCATGCCTAATTAATAACAGCAAGGGTAAGCTCACGGCTATGATGGCCAATATATGTTGATCAAATCGTAAAAAATGTGCGCCCAATAATAAGTAAGCCAAGCTGATAATGGTTACTCGCCACCACATAAAATCCTCCTCAATAACCTGCCATAACCAATGTGACCACTAACGGCATAAAAGTGTCATCATTAACATAATATCTTGCGTCAAATAACATTACAGTTGACGTTAATTTGTACAGAATAACGCTGAATTAAAGGTCGTTTTTGACTATTAGTCACAGATTATTAAATTAACATGTCTGTTTTCCTATTTTTACTGATTAATTTATCATCATTAATGATGTTTTTCATCCAAAGTCGTTCGTTAAGGATTAAATGATGTTTGTTGCCATTATTCTGTTACTTTTCTCTTGTATTACTTCGCTTGATGGAATTAATCCGCATTACTATTGTTAATAAACCTAATGGCGAGCTTAATATAGAATAGTTGAATTATTTGTGTCTTTAGTGACCCATCACTTAACTCAAATTGAGGTTAAATAGATTGAAAAACAATATGGAGTTTCAATAATGAAAAATGTTGTAATCTTTGGACTATTGGTTTGCATCATGGTGCTAAATGGTGGGAGCTGGGCGCAAGAGATTGTTCAAACAGAGACAGTCCGAAATGAAATGCCTCATAAAGCAACGGCTGATTGCAATGATCCCGTTAATACGCGTGAAATGAATGTCTGCGCTAGACAGAAAACCGATGAGGCACAGCTTAGGTTAGATAAATATATCGCTAAAGCTAATGAGCAATATCATGATGATCCAAAGGCGGTAGAAGCACTTCAGCTGTCGCAACGAGACTGGTTAACGTATCGAGAGTCTTACTGTAATGCTATATATCAATTGTGGCGAGATGGCAGCATTAGAGGCGTAATGTACCAAGGATGTATGCTGCAACTTACAGTGCAGCGCACTCATAATATTTGGCAGGACTATTTAACGTTTATGGACTCTAGTGCGCCGATATTACCTGAGCCGCATTAATTATTGACATTAATCAGATGTTTTCATAAACGACGGTTATTTACTGGTAGCTTCTAAAGCCGTTATTTTATCCCAAATCTGTTCTGATTCAGCCGTGAGTAATGAATAGGTTTTGATATCGCCTTTACGCTGGGCTTGCATGGCTTGTTCAAGTATTAAATCATAGCTTTTACGTAATTTTTTGACTGGATTTGGCTTAAAGAATGACAACATATTTTGCCTCTATACAATTGTGAATGTGATTGTGAATGTAATTGAGACTCTACTGATGAATCTTGTTTTTAAATACGACGTAAATTAGCTTTTAGTTCAATAATGCGATGTGATTTATAGTTAGTTTTATATTTGCTTTTTATACTTTACATAAAATTATTAACTGTTGGCATTATCAATAAAAATGTCATTACTTGGTAAGCTATGCAAAAGGAATGCTGGTTAAAATGTTATTTTTTAGAAGTTTAAACTGGATTGTTTAAGCTTTAATTATCAGATTGTTACTTTACCTTGGAGTGTATTTCACTCCAAAGTAAATCATTTTCGGCTCGTATTACATCTTGTTATTGGCAATGAGATTACGCAGAACACTGCTCTAGTTGAGCATTTTTCTTACTCATTTGCAGATAACTTAACAGCCACATCATTAAGCCGCCGGCAAATAGCACTGCTGCTACATAACCAGTCTCGTTAGGCATTGCCCCTTGTGCGATAAACATGCCGCCCACCCAAGGGCCGATAGCATTGGCGGTGTTAAATGAACATTGTACTAATGCACCTATCATAGCGTGACCATTTGGCGATACGTCCATCAGTAAGGTTTGAATGAGTGTCGCTAAACCCACACTGCAGCCTATAAAGAAAATCACCGTATACAATAACCAAATATTATGGCTGGCACTGACGTAGGCAAGCGAAAATATAATCGTACAAACTAAAGCGATACCGGTGGTTTTTAAGGCGGCGCGATCGGCTGCTTTGCCTAATACATAGTTACCTAAGGTACAACCAATACCAAACATAACCATTGCGATTGAAATTGTGTATGCCGGTGTTTCAGTCACCACTAAAATGGTATCGGCGATGTAAGTGTAAATACAAAATACGCCACCAAAGCCAATAATGACAATGCCAAGAATTGACCAGACCAATTTATTCTTTAACACGCTAAACTCATTGATTAAATTTGATGGTTGGTTGTTTTCAATTTTTGGGATCACCACATATACACATACTAATGCAATTAAGGCGAGGACAGATGCACCCGCTAAACAATAACGCCAACTTAAGTTTTGGCCGACTAAAGTGACAATTGGAACCCCTACAATGGTGGCTATGGTTAGGCCCATAAATACTTTAGACATGTAACTTGCGCGTTTATTTTGAGGGGCAATATCGGCAGCCAATAAAATAGCGGCACCAAAATAAGCGCCATGGGGCAGGCCACTTAAAAAGCGAAATACAATAAGCTGCTCAAGTGAGGTTGCCATGGCACTTAAGCCATTAGAAATAAACATTAATGTTAAAAATATTGTTAAGGCATGACGTTTTTTCATGTTGGCTGTTGTCAACATTAAAATAGGTGCACCTACAACAACCCCTATCGCATAAGCACTAATAGCATAACCACTTTGTGACGGTGTTGAGGCAAATGTCTCGCTAATTAATGGCAGCATTGGCATCATCGAAAACTCTGATAATCCTAATATAAATGTGCCTAAAGCTAATACTAGTAAAATGGCGGTGGTGTTCAGTTGGCTAGGTAATGCTGCAGCCGATGTCATAAAAAATCCTATTGAAAATAAGGGAGTAGGGTGAATTGAACCATTAAGCGATTGAAGTCAGGTAAAACCTAAACACTAATTGGCCCGTTAGTGCACAACTAAACTAACGGGCCAATTACGGTCTATTAGTCTTGCCAGCGTTGCTTAATGTATAAAATGCTGGGCAAAGATTGCTGAAATAGTGTCACTAACTGCGGGTCAAAATGTATGCCGCTTTGGTCATGTAAAAATGCCATGGCTTTGTCGACAGTCCATGCTTCTTTGTAAGGGCGTTTACTGGTGAGAGCATCAAATACGTCGGCAATTGCCACAATACGTCCCTCAATAGGAATATCTTCACCTTTAAGTCCATGAGGGTAGCCGCTGCCATCCCACTTTTCATGGTGAGTCATCGCGACTAATTTGGCTAAGGCGATTAAATCTGAATCTGATTCACCTAGAATTTCGGCACCGATTTCAGGGTGCTTTTTCATGATGGCAAATTCTTCAACGGTTAGCTTACCCGGTTTAAGCATAATGCTGTCGGGAATACCTATTTTACCAATATCGTGCATTGGCGCTGCATGGAGTAAATTGTCGGCGGCCGATTTTGATAGGCCATAGGCAAGAGCAATAATTTTAGAAAAATGGCTCATGCGCATCACATGCATACCGGTTTCATTGTCTTTGTATTCTGATGCACGCCCTAAACGTTGAATGACTTGTAAGCGGGTACGGCGCAAGTCTTCAGCTTGCACTAAAGATAAATGAGTACGAACACGTGCCTTAACCACTGCAGGTGACACGGGTTTAGTGATGTAGTCTACTGCGCCCATATCAAAGCCTTTAGCTTCGTCAACTTCGTCACTTAACGCCGTCACAAAAATGACAGGTACAGCTTTGGTGCGTTGCTCTGTTTTAAGTTGCTGGCAGACTTCAAAACCGGTCATACCCGGCATCATCACATCTAGCAAAATCAGATCAGGCAAGTCGCGTTCAATTAAACGCAGAGCTTCTTCGCCACTTTTTGCGAAAATTAGTCTGTACTGATCCTCAAGCATTTTCTTTAACACTCTGAGGTTAGCGGGTTCATCGTCGACAATAAGAATTGTCGGCATACGGTCTTGGTTGCTATATATCATTCAATTCAGTCTTTTTACTGTGCGGTAATATGAGACTCAAGGGCAATGAGTGCGGTTACTGCTTGTTCAAATTCAAAGTCGTCTAGAGCATTTTGTATTGTAATACATTGGTGTTGATAAGCCGATGGGGTAGCTGCAATCAAAGACTCTACATCGGGTTCATTGTATTGATTGTTTCGAGCTGCCATTTCAATACGAGTGATGATGTGCAGTAATTCCTCGCTGCTCATCGTGTCGCCCGATTGTGTGTGTTGACTACTTTGACTACTTTGACTGTTTTGTTGCCGACTAAGATACGTCGTTACATCAGTAAAAGCTTGTTCAATAATGGGCAATAAAGCCGACAACTCTGTTTGCGACTTTGTCATGGTTAAGTGTTCAGCATCGCGAAATAGTCTGCTTAGCTGTGAAAGAGCTAAATTACCTGACAAGCCTTTTAGTCCATGTAAGAGAGTCTGAATACTTTGCCAATCGGCTGCAGCTGTCAATTGTTGAATACGTTGACAACTATCATGTTGCTTAGCCATAAAGGCATAAATTTCTTTGATAAGAGTGGGTTTGTCTCCCCACATTGAGATGCCTTTTTTTTCATTAACAACTTGCTTGTTGTCGGTATCAACAGCGGTATTATCGACGACTAGATTGTCTTGCTCAAGTGTTAATGCTTGGGCTATTTCATGATTAAGCAATATCATATCGATAGGCTTATTGGCAAAACCATCCATGCCGGCATCTAAGGCTGCTTTGCGATCTTCAGGCAACACACTGGCTGTTAATGCAATAATAGGCATGTGTGGTAACTGTTCACTTTGCTCTTGTTCCCGACGTGTGCGCGAGGCGGTTAGTCCGTCCATTATCGGCATCTGTATATCCATTAATACAATATCAATATTGTCGCTGCGCATCCGCAGTAGGGCTTGTTTTCCGTCTCGGGCAGCGATGACCGTATGTCCCTGACGTTTTAACATAATAGTTAATAGGTCAATATTTTGTTGAATATCATCCACAACTAAAATGCTCAGTGGGATAAGGTGATTTGAATCATCGGTAATTGCTGGAGCTTTTTGATGTTTCGGTGCCGTTAACGGTAATCCAAATCTAAAACAGCTACCTTTGCCGAAAATACTATTGGCAGTGATTGTTCCGCCCATTAACTCAACCAATTGTTTGCTAATAGTTGTACCAAGTCCTGTGCCACCAAAGCGACGGCTCATACTGGCATCTGCTTGAGCAAAAGCATCAAAGACTAAAGATAATTGTTCTTCTGTCATGCCGATGCCGGTATCCTTGATTTCAAAATTGATACAACCGCTTGGCTTGATATCAATATTAATATCAACCCCACCATCGGCAGTAAACTTGATAGCGTTACCAATAAGGTTGGTTAATACTTGGCGTATTCGGTCAGGTGCACCGTGATAAAATGGAGCCACATCCGCTGACACATTAACATTTAAACACAAGCCTTTATCATTAGCTTGTAACCATAATGTCGATACCACAGAGTCGATTTCTTCTATTAATGAAAAATCTCTGAACTCTAATGTAAACTTTCCTTTGTCTAATTTTGCACTATCGAGAATATCATTCAGTAAATGCAATAATGATTTTGCGGACTGATTAATGGTCCGTAAGTGCTTACGTTGTTCTACTGGGAGCGAGTCGTCGAGCAAAATATCGCTAAAACCAATAATGGCGTTCATTGGGGTGCGAATTTCGTGGCTCATATTAGCTAAAAATGCTGCTCGTGCAGATGCGGCTTGCTCGGCTTTATCTTTGGCAATTAATAATGATTGTTCCATTTCTTTGCGCTCGGTGATGTCCATAATAAAACCGTCGAGCCATTTATCTTTTGTATCCAAGCCATCAACATGAATGCCATAACCTAATAGCCAACGGATTTCTCCATTGGCATTATAAATACGGTACTCTAGGTAAAACTGTTGATGATTCACCTGTTCAGTAATATTAATCAAGTCGTCTGGGTGTACGTGTTCATAAAAATTACGTTTTTTACCTGTACCTACATAATCACTTGCTGGGTAACCGGTTATTTGTTCAACCGCGTCGCTAATAAATAACATTGGCCAATCTTCTGCATTTAAACAGCGATAGGCGATACCCGGGATATTCGAGATTAGTGAGCGAAACTGGGCTTCGCTTTTAATCAGTGCACGTTGCATTTCAATACGATTACGCAAATCACTTATGTACATCACAAACAAGCTTTTGCCTTCTATGCGTGTGTGGCCAATCGATACCCTAACGGGTATTGATTGGCCGCTGATGTGTAGTGCTTCAACATCACGTCCATCACTTTTTTGTTGTGGTTTATTATTATCTAAGTAACTGTTTAAGTAAGAATTGAAGTCGACAATAAATGGAGATGGGATAAAGTCACGAATATTTTGGTGGCACAGATTTTCGAGGTTCCAGCCGAGCAAAGATTCGACTGCTTGGTTGCCGCTTTCTATACGCCCTTTGGCATTAAAGGTAATGATCCCATCAACGGCAGTGCTAATGGTAGCGCGATAACGAGCTTCGCTTAATTTGGCTTGATATAAAGACGTTTGGTATTTAACCAACATATTGACGACTAATACCAATACAATGATAAAAACGGTAATGGTTGCTACCGCAATCGCTAAATAGAACGACATCATTTCGGTTTGTTCTGAAAACTCAAACCCTGGTGGACGGACAAAGCGTGCTGCAGCCATACCGATGTAATGCATACCTGAAACGGCTAGACCCATAACCACAGCAGCAATGGCATTTTTATGTAAGTCACTTAACGTAAAGCGACCTAAATGATTTAAGCTAAAACGGATCCACAACGCCAAAATTGCCAAAATAACAGCAACAATAATCGATAAGCCAAAATAGAATAAGTTGTAACGCAGCAAAGGGGCCATTTCCATAGCCGCCATGCCGACATAATGCATGGTACCAATACCTAAGCCGGTAAGAATGCCGCCAAATATGAACTGGTTAAGTTTAGGCTTAGGAGTAGAAATGACATTTAATGCTACCCAAGAAGCAGCAATGCTAGGGATAAAAGACAAAGCGGTTAAGCCTACATCGTAACTCACTGGTGTACATAAGCTAAATGCCAACATACCGATAAAATGCATTGACCATACACCACCGCCTAAGGCTATGCTGCCGCAGCTGGTTAATAAATATCGTTTATATTTATTAAGGGTTAGCGCTGCTTGAGACGCCACTTGCAATGCCATAAAAGAGGCTAATATTGCAATGGTGATAGAAATAAACACCACCATAGGCTGAAAGTTACCAACAATTAACAGGTTTTCATCTGTGACGGCAAATAGGGTGCGGATTGTTTCAAGCATAATAATTAGATGAATGTCGCTATTAAAATAAGTAATTAAATAGGCTATCGGCCTGAAAGTGAAAAACCGCAGTAATTCGTCTCATTTATAACTAAAGCCTGTGCTAAATCAATGTTCAGTTAATATACGTTGAGTTAATATTAAAGGTTTACTTTTTTGCGAGACTTTGTGGTTTGCTCGCTACAATCGTTATAAAATTGTGGTCATTATGGGGGAGCGTTTTGGCTTTATGATTAATTATTATACTTCTGTTTATGGCCGGTGTTTAGATAACCGTTAATAGGATTGTTGAGGCATTATCACTCTAATGATATTTATCAAACTGTCTGAGCTAAGTCTTCAGTGTAAATATTAACCTTCATGCTATACATTAGCTTTTACTGTAAACATTACTCACCATGCATCTTTAGTCTAATGTAGTGCTTTTTTACTTGTGAGTCAGGCCGTTAATTGGTTAGCTTGAACATGACGAAACGCATGCAAGGAGGCTTTAATGGTCAAACAACATCAGGCACAACTACCGCTTACTCAAAGTGAATATCATGGTGTCACTTCAACGACGCTTACCGATAAAACCATTGGTCAATATTTTGATGATATTGCTAATACTTACCCAGACAATCTTGCGGTAGTCGTTCACCATCAACAAATTCGCTGGAATTACCGTCAGTATCAAGCAAAGATTGATGCCCTTGCGACTGGATTATTAACGCTTGGCATTGAGCCTGGCGATAGAGTCGGCATTTGGTCTCCTAACAATATTGAGTGGTGTTTAACCCAATTTGCTACTGCTAAAATCGGTGCCATTATGGTGTGCATTAATCCGGCTTATCGCCCTGAAGAGCTGGAATACTCCTTGAGTAATGTGGGTTGCCGAGCAGTTATTTGTGCAGATAAATTTAAGTCCAGTGATTACTTACAGATGTTAAATGAGTTGCTGCCAGAGTTAAGCACCAGCACTGCAGGTAAGCTCACTACACTCTCACTGCCTCAACTCGAGTTTGTGATTCGAATGGGCACAGACTGCACTCCCGGCATGCTCAACTTTAATGATTTGCTGCTGGAGGTTAATGACGATGCTCAACATGTGTTGGCCACCATTGCTGACTCTCTCAATACACATGATGCCATTAATATTCAATTTACCTCTGGTACTACAGGTAGCCCTAAAGGCGCGACGTTATCTCATCACAATATTTTAAATAACGCTTATTTAGTGGCTGACGCCATGGGCTTTACTCAAGCTGACAAGTTATGTATGCCAGTTCCTTTATATCATTGCTTCGGCATGGTATTAGGCAGTCTTGCTTGTGTTATTCATGCTTCAGCAGCAGTGTATCCCGGAGAGTCTTTTGATCCGCTTACCACCTTGCAAGTAATAGCAAATGAGCGCTGCACAGCGTTACATGGCGTACCAACCATGTTTATTGCCGAATTAGAACATCCACAATTTAACCGGTTTGACCTTAGCTCATTGCGTACTGGTATTATGGCGGGGGCCACATGCCCCGAAGAAGTCATGCGCCGTGTACAAGAGTTAATGTACATGACAGAAGTGCTAATTGGTTACGGTCAAACCGAGTGTAGTCCGTTAAATCACATCACTGAAATTAACTCCCCAATCGAAAAACAAGTGCTCACCGTTGGTCGAGCATTGCCGCATACAGAAGTGAAAATTATCAATGAGTTTGGCGATGTGGTTGCTATTGGTCAACCAGGTGAAGTGTGCAGTCGAGGTTACTGCATCATGCAAGGTTATTGGAACGATCCGGTTAAAACTGCCGCCACTATCGACAGTACCGGCTGGCTACATTCGGGCGATATAGGTCAAATGGACGAGCTTGGTTATGTGCAAATTGTTGGCCGCATTAAAGATATGATCATCCGTGGCGGTGAGAATATTTACCCACGCGAAATAGAAGAAAAACTCTACAGCCATAAGGACGTACAAGATGCCGCAGTGTTTGGAGTACAAAGTGACAAATACGGTGAGGAAGTTTGCGCATGGATTAAAGTACGCGCCAATGCCGATATTACCGAAGACGATATTCGTCATTTTTTAACCGAGAAATTTGCCTACTTTAAAGTGCCGCGTTATATCAAGTTTGTTGAACAATATCCCATGACAGTTACAGGGAAAATACAAAAGTTTAAAATGCGCGAGTTGATGTATCAAGAGTTACATCAAGCAATAAATTAATCATAGGGCTGAATGCCTTTGACGTATTCGTTTTAATCTACGTGGCTAATCCCCTGTATTAATGAAACCGGGGGGCAATAGAGATTTTAACGTGGTTATCTTAATCATTTTTATGATTAAATGAGCTCGACAATGAGATAAACGATAACCTTGAACTGTGGATTATTCATAGACAATCTAGGTCCCCTTAATTATTCATGTCAGTTTTGAATAATATTTAATCTATAGTCGATAAAGGAGTATACGATGAAAGTTTGCGACATCATGACCCCCAGTCCAGTGTGTATTAGTAACGAAGCTAGCCTTAAAGATGCCCACCAATTGATGCAAAGTCGCAACGTGCGCCATCTACCAGTTATTTCAGAGCAAACTGGACAACTCATGGGCATGCTGACCCACAAAAAGATGATTGCCAGTGTACTGAGTATGCTCAATAAATATGGTCAAGGAGCATTAGACAGAAAAGAGCGCTATACCCCCATTGCCGATATTATGGATACTCAAGTGCAAAAACTAGGGTTAGATGAGCCGCTTACCATAGTAGTGCAATATTTTATCGACAATAAACTTGGTTGTCTGCCGGTTGTTGATGAGCAAAACAAAGTGCTGGGAATTGTCACCTCATCAGATTTTGTCAAATTGTGTCAGCGCTTATTATTGACACAAAAGTAATTAAGTTCATAAAATCAAAACAGAGCTAATTTAAGCTTGAGAGATACTCTTATTAAGGTTTATGTCTCAGGTTATTATATCATTTATGACTAAGCCTAATTAAGTTAACACGTTGAAATCTTTTCATTAGATGAGTACGTAAAGTGCTAGAGATGGATTATTAATGACAATAGTATGTGAAACCGAAAGATTAACGATCAGACATCTTAATGTTAATGATACTGCGTTTATTGTGCAGTTATTAAATGATAAGTATTTTATTCGTTATATCGCTGATAAGAAAGTTCGAACTCATGTCGATGCCATTGATTATCTCACCAATGGTCCAATATTGAGCTATCAAGTTTATGGATTTGGTTTAAATGTAGTGTTACTCAAAGGCACTGATACGCCAATCGGTATATGCGGTTTACTGAAAAGAGATGAACTGGATTATCCAGACTTAGGTTATGCATTCTTACCAGAATTTTGGGGACAAGGTTATGCTGCCGAGGCCGCTAACTCAGTCCTTAAAGAAGGTATTATTACTCATTCTTTGAGTATCGTTTTGGCCGTTACGTTAATTGAAAACTTAAGCTCCAATAGCTTGCTGAACAAAATAGGCTTTCATTTAAGAGAAACAATTGATCTATATGGCGCTCAAAATAACATGTATGAGTACAGAGCCTAAACGGGCAATAAGAGCGCTAAATCTTGAAGTTAGCGTTACAGTCATCTTTATGATGCAGGTTAATGGTGGCAGGTAAACTATCGATTTTTTATTCATTACTGTGATTGGTATCGACCCCGTTTAATATGCGATTTAACTTAGGTAAACCACACAACATACAAAAACTAAAGCGATATGTATTTATCTATGAATGGATGTCTATTATGGATGTGAATGTAAAACAAAAATTTGAAACATATCCAGAAGATATATCTGTTTGCTTAATGCAACTAAGAACGCTTATTTTAAGTGTCGCGCAACAGGAAGGCATTGTTGATATTGAAGAAACCTTAAAATGGGGAGAGCCCAGCTATAGCTCTAGAATAGGCAGTACAATAAGATTTGATTGGAAAGCTAAAAGTCCAAACCAATATTGTATTTTCTTTAATTGTAAAACTAACCTTATTGATACTTTCAAAGAAATTTATGGTGATACTTTCGTTTATGGAGGCAATAGATCAATCATCTTTAACAAAAATGATATTATTCCTTTAACCGAGTTAACGCATTGCATATCAATGTCATTACGCTATAAAAAAATAAAGCATTTAGTATCGCTCGGTGCATAAACAATATCATCAACTAAAAATCATTGAGATAGGCGCATTAGCCAAATGGGTTGTGCTGAGAAGCTTGATTAAATTTATCGACAACGGATACTTGTTGACTCAAAGTTGGGCTGAAGTGTATTACGAATTTCGAATAGCTCTCAAATTTCGGCCAAATTCTATTATGGAAAACAATTCAATTATCTACAAATGACAGGTCAAATCTACTGATCCTCAATAAGTGATTTTGAGATCCAACACACCCTAAATAATGAGATTGAAAGTCATTATTTTCATTTCTTTTCCATTTGGTTACTACTCCTTGAGGTGGGCTACCTACTCCAGCCTAGCTTCTGGGTCAAGTGTTTAAGTTTATGAAAAGTATATTATTAATGATGAATATTGGGGTTGTTTTTTTGTTAGTAAGCTCCCATTTTTTGCTAATATATTAACGTTTAGATCACACTTCCAAAAGACCCATGTTGAACTTAGATATTTTTTACCACCTAATACCATTAGATTTTTCTTATGTATTATTGGGTTTATCTAAGGTTTGATTATGACAAAAACTATTAAAGCTAAATTAATTATATTAGTTGGCACTTTACTAATCTTTGTATCTAGCTTTTTTATCGTCAACTTACTAATGATTGAAAAGGCTGTTCTTAAGCAAGAAAAGCTAAATATCAATGATAAAGTTGAAAGTTTAGTCAAGGACAACCTCATCGGCCAGGTAGATACTCTCAGCCGTTCAGTTAATGATTTCTATCAACAATCCAAAGTTGAAAATATCAGGCAAGCCCTGGGCGATGAGATTGTCGTTTTGCGTAATACAATTAATAATCTTTATGAAAATAATCTTACCGATGATCCCGATATGATGATCTATACTTTTCTCAATGAATATCAATGGGGAAAGGGTCGCTATCTGTTTGCCTATGATGCAGACACTTTAACGAATGAAGCCGCTGGCAATGGTAGCGTTTCAGTAGGCGATAGTCGTGATGCTATCGATGAAAAAGGCAATTATTATGCTCGGGATATTGTTGCCGCAGCCAAAGAAAACAAGATAGGTTTTACCAACTACTTTTTTTCAAATCCATCTACTGGAAAAATAGAAGAAAAAATATCAGCTTCTTTCTATTTTGAACCGCTTAATTTAGTGATTGCCACAGGCGAGTATATCAGCACACTAAAGCAGGGAAATGTCACTGCTGCACTACAAACAATCATGGCAGCAAAGTATGGTGAACATGGAGAATTTTGGGTGCAGGATCTAAATGGTAATATTCTGGCACACTCGCAAAAAAATCTCATTGGTACTCAAACAGACAACACAGTTAACGTTAAGCAAGTATTAGGGGACAAATCTGATGCCTTTATTCTACTATCTGAAGTTTCCTCTGTAACGAATGTTAATAAAACAAAAATTTCATATGTAAGAAAGATTTTACCTGAATGGGGCTGGATTATTGGAACTGGAACTCTTGAATCTAATGTCACCTCGATTCAAGAGGGACTTTCGGATGGCACTCGTGAGATATTCGACAATAAAACTTTCCAGAGTATTGCCGTGGCATCCATGATTATCATCGTTGCACTCTTTTTTTGTGTCTGGGTTATAAACAAAATAATCTCCAATATGGTGGTGTTAAAAACACGTATAGACACCTTATCCACTGGTGAAGCCGATCTTACTTCTCGATTGGAAATCATAAATCATGATGAGCTTGGAGATATAAGCCATTCAGTTAATAATTTTATTGGTTACCTTCAAACCATGATGCTTGATATTTCAAGTTCATCTAAAGAAATCACAGAAGGGATAATACAGCTTAACAGTCAGTCAGAAAGTAATACCATCGCACTCAATAATCACAGTTCAGAAACTCGTCTCGCTGCTACAGCAATCACTCAGATGAACAGCTCAGCAGAAGCTGTGGCTAACAGTGCAGCGCAAACAGCATCGAGAAGCGAACAAGCCAACCAAGAAGCTAAAGTATCTAAAATCACCGTTGTTGATGCGTCAAATAGCGTAATAGCCCTTGTAGAAGATATGAATGTGGCGACCAATAAAATTAATACCATGAGTGAGAATACTGACCAAATCGTATCGATTTTAAGCGTAATTAAGGGGATAGCTGATCAAACTAATTTGTTAGCACTCAATGCTGCAATAGAAGCCGCTCGAGCAGGAGAGCAAGGACGTGGGTTTGCAGTTGTAGCTGATGAAGTTCGCTCACTTGCCTCCCGTACACAATCGAGTACCGCTCAAATTGAACAAATCTTAACAAGGTTACAAAATGACGCCTCATCAGCAGTAAAGGTGATGGTTGAAACTAAAGATAGCTGTCAGAAGGTGGCAGATAACACGTTTAAAGTGACCTCTAACCTTGATTCAATGACAAACTCTATAGTGGTAATTAACGATTTAGGCGGTCAAATAGCCACAGCATCTGAGGAACAAAGTGCGGTAACAAGTGAGATTAGTCGAAATATACACACCATAGAAACGATGGCGCTTGAGCTGTTACAAAATGGCACACAAACTGCTGTGAGTACTCAAAACCTTTCGATTGCCAATGAACGCCTCAATTTGTTAGTTAATAAGTTCAAATTAGCCTAAGGGCTGATTTGCTGGCTATTGATAGCCGAATGACGATCCACATGGTGACTTTTTTGTTTATGTGTTTTTAAGTAAATTCACCTTTATAATGGAGGTTATTCGTGGCAGGTAAATAATCGTGCGGCAACGAATTAATGATAAGTTGCTATAAAAGCTAGATTTGATTGAATAATATTATTGCTATCTACAAAACCAATTAGCCGTTCATAACGGCACCTTGTCTCTTGTTCTGGCACTTAATAAATTCATCGGTGCGATAGGTATCGACCCGGTTAAATCCGCAATTTCGCCTTAGATAAATCACAAAAAACTATCAAGACTAAAATGATATTTATTTACTTAAGAATAAAGTTTTTTATACCTTTTAATGAAAACAAAATATTTAAAACATATCCAGAACATTTATCTGTTTTATTAATACCACTTATAGCTCTAATATTAAGTACCCCACCACAAAATGGCATTGTTGATGTTGAAAAAACCTTAAAAATAGGGAGTCCAATTAAAGTGATGAACCTACCAAGTTCTTGTGCTGGTGATTACACTTTTTGAATTGTTTTAAATAATATCTTCTTTGAAATTATTATAGCTTACTGTATACATCCTTGGTTTTAATTTCATTCGATTTAATAGCAAGTTTTTTAATACCTCCAAGATTTAACTTCGTAATAAAATGCAGCGTAGCTAATATTACTTACCGTTTTGCTGTATTTTTATACAAATGATCTAATATATATTGGGTCCGAATTAATAAAAACACTAAGCGGTTCTCATCATCATTAACTCAAATAGAAAGGGATGAGTTAATAATTTGTTATAAATTAATTAAATAGAATGTGGTGTTGTTTGTTTTTTATTGATTTTAAATGTTTTTCATTAACCAAGCCCTCATTTTCTGCGACTTGTATCACTATGAATGTGGAGAAAAAATGGATGTTTTATTAACATGTTGACGACATTGTAAATAATCAATTAATCTTCGCCTGTTTTATCCTTACATGACTTTTTAACAAAGTCATATCCACATGTTAATGACTACCTTTATCGATAACATTGCAAATATCAATACATTGTTCTTTTGTATTTTGCGTCCGATTAAAACATTAACTTTATCTAGGTAGAATTTTTTAAGGGCACTTATGAATAAGAAAGTATTGATTACGCTCGCGGCGACGTTTATATCGTTTAATAGCTATGCAGATTACTACATCTCAGGTTTTGGAACTGTCGCTGGCGGTAAGGCAACGGGTGATGAAGCCGTTGTTGAACGTGGTGGTATTGCAGGATACGACGAAGATAGCTGGTCTTTTGACAATGGCACCTTTGTTGGTTTACAAGGCACTGTTGAGTTGTATGACAAGCTGGGTATGACGGTTCAAGCAAAGTTTGAAGCGTCAGAAAATTGGGCTGGTGATGTGACATGGGGATATTTGAGTTACGATGCAACCGACGAATGGCGCATTATTTTGGGCCGTCAAATTATGCCGCATTATATTTATTCCGATTTTATTGATGTGTCTTATACCTATAATTGGATTGAATTGCCAGACCAAGTATATAACGCACCATTTAATAGTTTTAATGGTGTTAGCTCACAATATACCTTTGATTTTGGTCATTCATCATTATTTACCCAAGTGTTATATGGTACCGAACATGATGATGCCACTGATAATAAATATACCGATATTTGGGGCGGCAGACTTGCGTATAATTATGATTGGTTCACGTTAAATTTGGCATATTATGAATTTAATGAAGAGTCAAGTTCAAGCATGGATACGCCAGATGGCTTGATTGAAAATAATACGGATGGCGTACTCATCAGTTACGATATTGGCTTTCAAATTAATTACAACAATTGGTATGCAATAGCCGAAATGACAACCGTAGATTTAACTGACTTAAGAGAAGATGGCAGTACTGATGGCCCTGGTACGCTCCAACCCTGGATGTTTTCGGTTGCTAAACGTATAGGTGATTTTACCCCTAACGTCACATATGGAGAATCTCGTCAATTGGATTTTAATGGCGAAGACTCAACTGCTCCGTTTTATACTGTCGGGCTTAGATGGGACTTTTATGACTCAATGGCGTTAAAAACAGAATATTCTCATAAAGAAGATTCTGATGGTGCTAGCGGCGAAGTTTATCAAGTCGCCATAGTTGCAACATTTTAAAGGGTACCATGATGAAACAATTAATGAATAAAAGCGTTGTATTCGGTGTGGGTTTATTAGTTTCAGTATTAACATTAAATGTAAGTGCTGAAGTTGCAGTAGTGGTTAATCCATCGAATGAATCAACTGTAGACATTGAAGCAGTAAAAGACATTTATCTTGGAAACCAAAAGAGTTTTAGTGATGGAAATTCTGCATTAGTGTTGTTTCAACAAGGCGATGCAGGTGAAGAGTTTTCCACTAAACTTCTAGAACGCTCATCTTCTCAATTTAAAGCTTATTGGGCAAAACGTACTTTCTCAGGTAAAGGCAAACCACCTAAGTCGATATCAACAAGCAGTGAAATAAAAGAGATGGTGGCATCTAATCCAAATGCAATAGGTATTATTGATGCAAAAGAAGTAGATGCATCGATTAAGGTCATATTGTTGCAATAGTTTGTTTTAGTCGAACATATAAATAATTGTATGATTGAGCTGAATCAATCGTTGCTGCAATGAGATATAAGAGGGTATTTAACCCTCTTATATTATGTGAATATACTTTCATTATTTTTTTATTAAAAAGGCATATAAGCATTATGAATTTAGGGCTTTATCTTAAAATTAGCCAAAGAATTTTTCTTTTGGCGATGATAGCGATATCAGGTTTTATTGTGCTTTTTATTTATCAACAAAATCTGATTTCTAAGACGCAATCAAGCATTACATTGTTACAGCAAGAATATAATCCAATGCTCAAAC
Source organism: Shewanella polaris (assembly GCF_006385555.1). Classification (NCBI taxonomy): domain Bacteria; kingdom Pseudomonadati; phylum Pseudomonadota; class Gammaproteobacteria; order Alteromonadales; family Shewanellaceae; genus Shewanella; species Shewanella polaris. The sequence goes on from NZ_CP041036.1 coordinate 1,661,042, forward strand.
AGCTTAATGAAGCTAAAGAAGGGTTAATTAACTTAGAGAAAAATTTGGAGAGTGCTGTTACTACTGGAGATGGAAGTCTTATTGATGATGCAAATTTGATGGCTGATAACCTGAGAAAGGTTATTACTTCGGTTGAAGAGGGTACCAAAAAATTAAATCTTAATTTTGATTATGTTACCCCTTATAATTTGTATACGAGTAATAAAATTTTCGCTGCAAAATCAATGCTAACAGATGACATTGATTTTGATGTTATTACAGTAAAGACAAAAGTGGCAAGTGATTCTATTTTACTCCTTCAAAAAAGAATCGATAAAGCAATTGATTCGGTTAATTTTCATTCAGATGCCACTGTTGACTCTATTTTTAAAATGAACAAAAACAGTTTAGTGATAGAAATGAGCCTTGGTGGCGCATTAATCATTCTTATTTTTGGCGTCAGTTTTGTTATTTCACGAAACATAGTCAATAGTTTACAACAAGTCACTTTGTCGATGCGTGATATTGTAGAAGGCGAAGGCGACTTAACCCAACGAGTGAAATACTCTGGTAAAGATGAAATAGCAGATTTAGTATTTTGGTTTAACAAGTTTATTGCCACTATGCAGCAAAGCATTAATTACACTCAACAAACCATTTCTATTTTAGAAGTGGTTTCTGAAAAACTGGCAAAAACGAGCCAAAAAAGCTTGTCTTTAAGTGAGTCTCAAGATACTGCGATGCATTCGGTTTCTGAATCAATTCAAGAATTAACTCATGGTATAACAGACATCGCAGATAGAGCATCGAATGCCTCTTCAGAAGCGGCATCGGCCAATGAAAGTGCCCATGAAGGGAGTGAAATTGTCATCAACACAGTTCATTCTATCGATCAATTGTCAAAAGATGTTAATGCCGCAGCCGGTATGGTTAACGAGTTTGAATCCCTTGCAAATAACGCAGGTGCTATTTTAAATACGATTAGTGGTATTGCTGATCAAACAAATTTATTGGCGTTAAATGCCGCAATTGAAGCTGCAAGAGCCGGTGAATATGGGCGTGGTTTTTCTGTGGTTGCCGATGAAGTTCGTGCGCTGGCAAGCCGAACTCAAAATTCTACGGCAGAGATTAAAAAGGTACTTGAAGAAATTCAATCTGGTGCAGCTTCTGTTATAGGAGCTATGGAGGCTGGTCAAAAAAGTGCTTCAGTCACTGTTATTGAATCAGAAAAAGCAGGCCAGTCATTGCTAGAAATTACCAATAAATTTGATAGTATTTTAAATTTGAATAAGATGATTGCTGTTGCAACTGACGATCAAAGACAGACGTATCGTCATATGAGTGAAAAAATAACCGATATGGATCAAATATCTTCATCAGTGCAAGGTGGTGCTAAAGACATTTTTGTTGTGAGTGAAGAGATTCAAGAAGTAACGAAGAAACTCAATAATGCAATTAGACAATATAAAGTGTAACGGCTAGTCGTTTCGTTTCATAATTTATAGTGCTAAATTTGAACCATGCTATATCTGGAATATAATCAGTAAATTATATTAAGAGCAAGCATTTATATTGGTATAAGTTCGTATATCAGTTCATTTTACTTGGTTTAATTCCGATAACCCATCGAAATAAATATCGAATTTGGTCGGTATGAGAGGATTCGAACCTCCGACCCCTGACACCCCATGACAGTGCGCTACCGGGCTGCGCTACATACCGAATTTTGTGCAACTGCTTCAAATATGGACAACTATAATATTTATATTTAAGTCAGCTTGTAAAGCATCACTTAGTTAGTCTATTGGCTTTGGGGTGACTAAGTGGATTAGCACTTTATCAACAGTAATAAATGAGTGCAAGCAGTTAGTTATCAGCCGTTTACCGATTGATTATAAACTATCCAGTTGCTGAAAAGCATACATGATTCAGTATTGTAATAAGCAACCAAGCTAAAATCTCAACCGATAATCAAGGCTCTATTGATTACTCTAAAGACGGCCTTATTGATTGTAGAGTCTACGGCCTTCACGCATGACTTGGATCAACTCTGGCGCGCTCATTTTTTTATCCAAGCGTTTTTTATAATCAACATCATAGATGCGGTACTTGCCAAATCGATCTAATACGGTTATCTCAGATTTTTGATAAATAGCAAAGCGGCGGCTGTCACCTATGTATACCCATGTTTGGTCGTTAGGTTCAAGCAAGTTGCGACCAGAGCTATAATCTGTACTTGGGTTAGTACAACCTAAAACATGGCTAAGTAAGGTTGGCGCAATGCCGTAATGGCTGGTGCGGTAGTTTACTTTATTGCCGTGGGTGCTGTCTGGCCAATGAATGATTAACGGTACTTTGACATTACCTGGTGATAAGTCATTGCGCGCATCATTGGCGTTACTGGTAAATACTTGACCGTAAGTGCCTGTAATCAGCACTACTGTATCATCGCTGACATTATTGAGAAGGGTTTCGAGTTGTTGGTCAATAAAGTTTAACGATTGACGATATTGATTAAACAACACTTTTTGCGCTGGTTTTAAAGGCATATGCGGTTTAATGGTTTGTACCCCTAAAAATCCTACAGGGGTGTCGTAATCTTTTGGTGCCGTTAGGTTTACCAGTGCAAACCAAGGTTGAGTTTGATTTGGTTGCCATGCATTCACTGCGTTAATGGTGTTGATGTCGGCGTCTGCACTGCCATTATCGCCTTCGCTGATGTGGATGTTAATGCCGTTAAACATGGCGCTTTTTGCTGTGTAGCCATCATTTTGTGGTGCAAACATCGCTAATTGATAACCTTGTTGCGTAAGGATATTAGTCAATATTGGGCTAGTATTATCAAATTCTTTGCGATCGCTATAGTTGCCTTGTAAGCCATACATGAGGGTAAACATGCTGGTGTCAAAGTCGGTTCCACCCACATAATGATTCATAAATCGCTGGTTTTTAAGTCGATATTGGCTTAAAAAAGGCATAGTGTCACTATCAAGCATGTCTGCGCGCAAACTGTCGATACTGATAAATAATATATTTGGTTGGCTGTCACTGTCTGCCGTGCACTGCATTGGGTTTATTGGGTAGCTGAGTTTACGTGATTTATTGCTACGTGATTCCGTTGGTTGCATGCTGCTGTCTATGCCGTGGTTTTCCATAAACGAACGTGCCGTTGCTGGATAAGACACAGGGTAGGCATCGTCGAAACGGGTTATTTCGGTCATGTTGGTGGCATCGGCCCAAATATGGATTAAGTGACTACTGACAAAGCAGATACCGACAAACAGTACCACTTTATTGCCCCATTGTTTTTTCTGAATTTTGTCGATGCGTTTCCACAAAAAGTTGGCCGCGGTAAGTTCGACAATCACAATAACGATAGGGGTGATAATGTAGGATGTACTGTGTAATAAAGCATTGAGGTCTTGCCAGGCCAAATCGAATGCAAATGGACTTAAATGAATACCATAGTCGTCATAAATAATGGTGTCATAGAGTAGGGTATATAATCCCAGAGAGGCAATAAACGCTGCAAAGCCACGTAATATTTTAGAATAAGGCAGTAGTAAGGTAATTGGGAAGATAAAAATTAAGTAACCAATAAAGGCCAAAAAGGTAAAATGACCTATGGTGCTGATGGCAAGATATGACCAACCTATTATGGTATCAGGGTAGCCGACACTGCCAATATATCGAGCGCCAATTAACATCGCCAATATGCCATTAAAGAAGGCAAACCAGTGACCCCAATTAACTAAGCGTGACACTTTATCACGCGTCATTTGCTGCTTTTTGCGCTCGATCATTTTAACTCGTATTCCTACGTTATTATCACAGACTATCTCAGTGTAACTGATTGTTAGCGTTAGTGATAAATTTATTTAACCAGCTACTTAACTGATTGTGTTAGTGCTTTGGCAAATTGCTCTGCGACTTTTTGGCGAGATTCATTTGGGACTTTTTTGTCGAGTAAATGAGTCACGCAGTTACCTAATACCATTAGGCTTAAATCGGTAGGCGCTTGGTGCTTAGCCAGTACAGCAAGCAACTCGCTGATAAGTGCTTCAACTTGGGTGTTTGTGTATTTAGATTGAATTGCCATAGTCAGAAAACGTCAATAAAGAATGAATTAGCTGCACATAATAACGGATTTAGTGGCTAATCGCCTCAAGTTTTATTTGGTCTATACGAGGAATTTCGTAAACCCTTGTTCGATTTATACGATTGGTCTGATATCATTCTTTTTAAAATTATCATCTGCGACCGACTAGGATTAACAAGGCTTATGAGTATTAGCATTGAACAAGCAATTATTCACGAAATTTCTCAAGACGGACAAGGCCAAATGCATTGTCGTTTACGTCCGCAACCGTTGTTAAATACTCACGCTGTTGAAACCATGTTAGAAGAGTTACACCAGACTTATTCAGGGAAAGCGGGTAAGGGTTTTGGTTTTTTTGGTACTCATGGCGATGACGGTGATGCTAATGATGCATTTTCTAATGCGTTAACGGGCTACCGCAGTGGTGAATTAGGTTTTGTAGAGTTCACCGGGCAAGCCAGCGAATTGTTACAGCAAGAATTGTCTAAGTATGATTTTAGTCAGGGTGGTTTTTTGTTAATGTCTTGCTACACCAGCATGACCAGCGACTATTTATTTGTGGCGTTATTAAGTGCGAAGTCGTCGATGACGGTATTAGATGATATGGAGTTGTCACAAAATAACCATTTAGATTTAAGCAATATTCAATTAGCTGCGCGCATTGATTTAACTGAGTGGCAAGCTGATAAAAGTTCACGTAAGTATATTTCGTTTATTCGTGGTCGTGCAGGCCGTAAAGTTGCTGATTTCTTTTTAGACTTTATGGGGTGTGTTGAGGGTGTTAACACCAAAGCGCAAAATAAAACCTTAATCCATGCGGTTGAAGACTTTGTCGCGGGCAGTGAGTTAACCAAAAACGAGCGCCAAGATTGCCGCAATAAGGTATTTGAATATTGCGCTGAACGAGCGGATTCTGGGGATGTCATTGAAGTTAAAGATTTGGCCGACGAATTAGCTGATTCTGGTATGGATTCGTTTTATGATTTTGCTTGTGGTGGCAGTTATGAGTTGGACGATGAGTTTCCGGCTGACAAAGCCAGTTTACGCAGTTTAAAGAAATTTTCTGGCACTGGCGGTGGCGTAACCTTGAGTTTTGATGGTGGCCATTTAGGCGAGCGAGTTATTTACGATCCTATTTCTGACACCATTTTAATTAAAGGTGTACCAGCCAATTTGAAAGATCAACTAGATCGTCGCCTGAAAGGTGAATAATGGCGAATAAACGTTAATATCCTTGATGATAAAGCGTCCTATAACGGCGCTTTTTTTATAATATTATTGATAGTAACCATGTACGCTTGGTCAATTGAGTGTCTTTTTGATAATTAGTGAAATAGTTGACAACGGATGTGATTTTTAACAACACGTATACATGTGTACAGAATGCTTTGATGCAGTATATAAGCTGATATTATTCAACACTTTTATAGATATAGATGCTTCCTTTAAAAAAGATGAGATTCATTTGTGGCCTTAACATCGCTTTAAAGCAGGGCATATGACTTTATTGTGTTGATTAGATTGTTAATGAACGTTAGCAATAACTGGTATGATTTTTGGTGTGGTTGAAACTTTTTACTTTTCATTCATGGGTAGTTGAGTAAACTAGCGCCACTTTTCAGTATTTTTGTTTGCTATGTCATTAAAGGCATAACAAACTTTGGGGGAGCGATGATCACTGCATACGCCTATCAAAATAGACAACTCATCATCACCGAATTAAGCGTTGGCGATAAAGTGCCAGAGTCGACATTGTGGTTGGATTTATTAAGACCCGAAGATGAAGAACGTGAATGGTTGAGCTTGTTCTCTACTGAAGAAGTCCCTGATGAAGAAGATGTTAAAGAAATTGAGGCCTCAGCGCGTTTCTACCAAAACCAAGACGGTTTACACATTAACTCACTGTTTCCACAGCGTGTGGGTTCTGATGTTCGTGCCGTAAACGTGTCATTTAACTTACGCGAACAGTTTTTACTGACCATACGCGAAGAGGACGTCGGTCTTATTCGTCTGTTGCGTAACTACTTACGTTTAGGTCGTCTTGATTTGACGACACCACAAGGGTTGATGCTAGAGTTATTCTATTTAAAAGTGGACTATCTATCTGACTTAATTGAAGATGTTTATAGCATATTAGAAAATGTCGGCGAGCAAGTTTTTAATGACGAAGAGCTTGATGATGTATTTAAGCTTATCACCTTACAAGAAGACTCTAACGGTAAAATTCGTTTAAGTTTGTTGGATACGCAGCGCTCATTACGTTATATGCAACGTTATTATCGTGATAATTTGTCCGATGAAAACTTAAAAGGCATCCGTGAGATGTTGTCGGATATTGAATCATTAATGCCACACAGCCAGTTTATTTTCGATAAATTACAATTCTTGCTGGATGCGGCAATGGGTTTCAGTGGTTTGCAACAAAACAAAATCATTAAAATATTTTCAGTATCGGCAGTGGTGTTTCTGCCGCCGACATTAATTGCCAGCAGTTATGGGATGAACTTTCACCTTATGCCTGAGCTTGATTGGCGCTTTGGTTACCCTTTAGCTGTGGTATTAATGCTTGCCAGCGCGGCAGGGACCTACTTTTTCTTTAAAAGAAAAGGGTGGTTGTAGCAGTTATCTCAATAACAAAATTAACGCCATCAATTGTTGTCAGTTGATGGTTTTTTTATCCCTTAGATAACAGCCGGTAGTATTATACCAATCCCATTAACTTCGATGATTTGTAGCCTTATTTCGACTTATGATTTAGCTGAATCTAATCGCACGACTTATTTCAATGTTATTGATCTAAAATACTGAATTTTACCATTGAAAGTGAGGACTGGTAGGTATTGCTGTAAGTGGGCTTTGCCGGGATAAAACAACCCTTATATTCATTAGAATAGTCGTACCTTTCTTCTACTAATTTTGGCTAATACCAATACTTATTTGCTCTCGAGGATTTAGATAGTTATGGATTTTTTCTGGTAATGCGGCTGCGGGCAAACTGCGGACAATACTCAGGCCTTCATCCTGTAAACTAATAATAGGAGCTAACTCTTTAGGTACCAGTTGATCGTAAACCACAATATTGGGGAATAATAGCTGTTGTAAGTTTACTGACATGACCATGGCATATTGACCACTTGATAACTCAATAATACTACCCGGCGGGTAAACCCCTAACATCTTGATTAATTTGCTAATATATTCAGTATTTAATTTTGTTTTATAGTTTTTATACAATAGACCTAACGCGACACTTGGCGGCTTGCCCTTGTTGTGGTTGGCGCCATTACACAAGTTGTCGTATTCGTTAACTACGGCTATCAATTGTGATAGCTTGTCTAATTTGTCGGCTTTGAGGCCTTGTGGGTAGCCACTACCATCTAAAAATTCGTGATGGTTGGCAATTAGTGGTTTAGCCTCTTCAGGGAAGCTGTCAGCCAGTTTCAGAAAGTTAATGCTCATTAATGGGTGTTGTTTAATGAAATTTTGTTCTGGTGTGGTAAGCGGCACACGTTTATTGATAATCGTACTCGGAACTTTAAGTTTACCTATATCGTGAAATAACCCTCCAATCCCAATGATTTCAACTTCTTCACGGCTCCAACCTAGCTCTTTGGCCATTAACATACACAGCATGGTGACGTTGAGAGAATGATGATAAATGTGTTCATCATTTTTTGCGTCGGCCATTAAATGCAAGCCTAAGTTATCACTATTAAGTAACATATTGGTCATGTTACTAATGAGCTCTTTAGCTTCGTTTACCGCATTGAGTGGTCTACTACTCACTTTAGATACCATTGACCGCATCATGGCAACAGAACGAGTAAATTGCTGTTCTGTTTTCTTTAAATCGCGTTTGAGTTTTTGTTGTTGATCAATTTTTTCTGACTTTTGAAGAAGCATTTCTTCCTTAAGTGTGGCTAAGGTATGCTCATCCGTTTTGGGAGTATTAATATTATCTGATGTGACAGGTTCTATATCACTTTTGTCAGGGTCAAAGAAAACATCTTTTATCCCTAATCCTTTGATAATTTCAATTTGCGCCGTATTTTTGATTTTAAAACTGCCAAACAGGAAGGGATGATCTTTCCAAGAAACAGGCAAACGGATAAATGTACCAACTTCTAATTGCTCTACAGAGATTTTTTTATTTTTTTTCATATTCAATAGATAGTTACTTTAAAGAACAAAAAGCTATGTTCAGCATTGCCCTTTACAGATACCTGAATCACGTGGCAGCATACTACTATAAATTGATTAACAATAGTTAGCCTACGATGGATTTTATTGAAGTATATCCCAATGCGATGAGTAATGATTTATGTGACCGTTTAATTGCTGCATTTGAAGCACATCCTAGTGTAGCTCTTGGACAAACTGGCTTTGGTGTTGATACCAAAAAAAAGCACAGCCGTGATTTAATGTTAGATGCTTTTGATGATTTAGCTGAATTAAAAAATGAATTACTCGATGTAACACTAACTCGTGTTACTGAATATTTAACTCGGTATTCACTCTGTCTTATGGGGGCTGTGTCAGTACAAGTAGCGGATGAAAATGGGCAACCACAGACCTTAACGCCTGCTAATTTTGATAAATTAGGTCGACCAAGAGCTGCGGCGTTAACTAAGTATTTGTATAGAAGTGGTACGATAAATATACAGCATTATCAACAGGGTGTTGGTGGTTACCCCCATTGGCATTCAGAACAGTTTCCTCAAAATGATCATAATGAAGCCTTACATCGTGTAGCCTTGTATATGTTCTATTTGAATGATGTTGAAGAGGGCGGCGAAACGGAGTTTTATTATCAACAGCGTAAAATAAGCCCTAAAAAAGGCACTATGGTGATTGCCCCTGCCGGTTTTACTCACAGTCATCGTGGCAATGTGCCCATTAGCAATGATAAGTATATTGCCACTTCATGGGTGATGTTTAATCGGGCTGAACAGCTTTATGCAGCGCTGAGTTAGTTTTTTGCCTTGGTAATATTTTTGTTTAGTATCAACTCGATTAATACTTGAGTCTTTTGCCGAATGTGAAAATGTTGTAAAAAACAAACATGTCTACAATTTTTATATTAAAAGTTATGTTTATTAGTATTTTACAAATGGTCTTGGTTTATTTATAAACAAATATTTGGCACATTTATTTGAAATTTATTGATTAAATAAGAATAGTTATAGTTATCTTTTTCCATATTTGTCACATTCCGATTGCTTTGTCTATGTGATCGGGTGTTAGGTAAGTTAGAATAACCACATTAATTCACTACCCTTAAGATTAAGATGAAACTAACACATATATTATCGGCTAGCTTATTGAGTTTATTTTCGACGTTTGCATTAAGTGCCACTTTTACGTTTACTGCTATACCGGATGAAGATGAAAGTCAGCTTCGTACTCGTTTTGATAAAGTGGCGGTTTATTTATCTGAGCAATTGGGTGTGGAAGTCAAGTATATTCCGGTCAAGTCATATTCTGCTGCAGTAACGGCGTTTCGTAATAACCAAGTGCAATTAGCATGGTTTGGTGGCTTATCTGGGGTGCAAGCTCGTCGTTTAGTGCCCGGTTCTGAAGCCATAGCACAGGGTTTTGAAGATCAATTTTTTAAAAGCTATTTGATTGCAAATCATTCAATTGACCTTATGCCATCTGATAATTTCCCTACACTTAATAATTACACCTTTACGTTTGGGTCTAAAGATTCAACCTCAGGGCGCTTGATGCCACAGTATTTTATTGAAAAAAATACTGGCATGCCAATTGAGCAGATTTTTAAACGCATTGGTTTTTCTGGTGACCATAGCCGTACTATCAGCCAAGTTGAAGCGGGTGTATATCAAGTAGGTGCAGTGAATTACAAAGTGTGGGACACCGCCGTTGAAACCGGTAAAGTTGATACCAGTAAAGTAAAAGTCATTTGGGAAAGTCCGACTTACCAGGATTATCAATGGACTGTTCATTCGGGCATTGACAACGATTTTGGTGCTGGTTTTAAAGATAAACTCACTCAAGTGTTAATTGGCATGACTGATAAAGATTTATTGGCCAGTTTTCCTCGTGAATCATTTGTACCTGCCAAAAATAGTGATTATGAACCGATTGAGCGTGTGGCTAAAACAATTGGAATGATTGATTAATGTTGTCGTTGGTTGATGTTGATTTAGGTTATAACCAACAGATTATATTATCTAAAGTTAATTTGTCATTTAATGCCAATGAGCATGTGGCTATTTTAGGTCCTTCAGGCGTGGGTAAAACCACGCTGTTGCATCATTTGTATCAACAATTGTCTGAGCAAACCTGTTTGTGTTCTCAAGCCCAAGGACTGGTCGATAACTTATCGATTTATCACAACGTGTTTATTGGTGGATTAGCGCGCCATTCTCGTTGGTATAATTTGGCTAATTTGTTGTTGCCGTTTAAAAAACCGCAACTTCACATTAGCGATATTTGCCAACAGTTGGAGCTAGTGGTGCCATTGCAGCAGAAAGTTAGCGAGTTATCTGGTGGTCAACGTCAACGGGTAGCGCTCGCTAGAGCGTTATTTCAGCAACAGCCAGTGTTTATGGGTGATGAACCTTTTTCTGCATTGGATCCATTAATGGGCTTACGACTGTTAAATTTGATTAAGCAAGCACATCCGAGTGTGATTTGTGTGCTACATGATGCCGAATTAGCATTAGCACATTTTGATCGTATTATTGTGATTAGCGATGGAAAAGTCGTATTAGATGATAAAGCTGAACAATTAACTTTGGCTCATTTGTCGCAGCACTATGCATTAACTGATGCTGCAAAAAATGTTGTGATATAAATATGAATCAATCGCTATTAAAAATACCTCATATTACTTACGTTTTTCCATTTAGTAACAATCCTTTCTATTATGCCTAAAGCCATGCTCTTTAGTGGATTCTCTTTTGTAGGCCACTGGCAGAAAATCACTCTGTTGCTTTTATTGATGGTTTCAGTGTGCTGGTTTTTTGCTGATACCGAAGTAATCGCGCTCGATCCTTGGATCGAACTTGGCCGTATGGGTCTGGGTTTTATTCATCCAGATTTTTTTGCGACAGAATATTTATTTGAGGCTCTTTGGCAAACTATCAGTTTTGCTTTACTCGGTATTACGGTTGGATTGCTATTAGGGTTCCCATTAGCATTGTGGTATCAACACCCTTTGATTGCGGCAATGTGTGCATTTATTCGCGCTATCCATGAGATATTTTGGGCGTTAATATTTTTACAAATATTTGGTTTATCGGCGATTACGGGTATTTTAGCCATTGCCCTTCCTTATGCCGCTACGTTTGCCCGCGTCTTTGCGGATATTTTACAGCAAGCGCCCTTACACACCCTGTTTTCACTGCCAAAAGGCACCGATAAACTGTCTACTTTTATTTATGGTCGCTGGATGCATATGTATCCGCAGATTGTCGATTATATTCGTTACCGTTTCGAATGTGCGTTACGCAGTAGTGCGGTGTTGGGTTTTATTGGTATGCCGACATTAGGCTTCTATTTAGAATCTGCCTTTCGCCAAGGGCATTATGAGCAAGGTGGGGCATTATTAATCTTATTCGTATTGTTAATTGGTAGCATACGTTATTGGGCTAGACCGATTTTGTTTTGGCTGTATTTACCTCTTGCTGTGTATTTTTTACCGCCAATTCCGACAATTGATGGTCAGCTTATTTGGCGCTTTCTTAGTGTTGATATTTTACCACCAATGTTACAAGGGCAAGCCTTTTTAAGTTGGTTTGATACTGAACACTTGTCAAAATTATTTGATTGGAGCTATAAGCTAATAAGCCAACAAGTTATTCCAGGGATGATTGCCACCTTAGTTCTGGCTTTTTGTGCCTTAGGGTTAACCTATTTATTCACATTGGTATTATTACCTTTTAATACTCGACTGATGATGCCAAAAGTGATTATCTTAATCATGAGGGCGGTGAATTTAATATTACGTTCTCTGCCCGAATATTTGTTGGCTTTTGTGTTTATGATGTTGTTGGGACCTTCGATGTTACCTGCGATCATCGCATTAGCATTACACAATAGCGGCCTGATGGTATTTTTAATGGCGCGCCAAGCTGACAGTGTGACCGTGCCGCTGACTTATCAACCTCGGATTGATCAATACAGTTATTTGGTTATTCCTGCCATATATCCTCATTTTATGGGCCTGTTGTTTTATCGTTTTGAAGTGATTATTCGAGAAACAGCTATTTTGGGGATGCTTGGGGTCATGACGTTAGGATTTTATGTCGATAGTAATTTTTCTGAAATTCGTTTTAGTGGTGCTTTATTACTATTAGTGTTCACTGCTGGACTCAATGTGGTAGTAGATTATTTTGCGCGTCGATTATTACAACATCCCCGAAGTCGTTTACAAGCTTGCTAACACCGCTTAATTATATGATTTGTAATATATTTAGTTAATGTCTACAATTGTATAGTTTAAAGCGGTTTTATTTTCTAACTGTATGATATTTAAAATGTATTCATTATTTGCTCAACAACATTGTTGGCAATGGTAAGAGCTACTGCAATAAAGATAATTCCAACCAGTAAATCAATAATGGTATTGGCCGCCAGCAACTTTTGCTGTACTTGCGGCTTAGATAGAACAAGTGCCAATAAACTAAACCAGGCTAATGATAAGACAAATAATAATATCGCTGCGGCTATTTTGGTTGAATTGTTGACTTGTGGGGTGATCAATACTGAAAACAGGGTGATAAAAAAAATCAGTGCTTTTGGATTGAGTAAATTAGTATATAAGCCGACTTTAAAGCCTTTTATTGATGATATTAATCCGGTCGTTGTTGGTTGGCTTTGAGCGGATAATTCTGCTGATGAAATTTCACGTTTATTGATGATACTGGTGAGTGCAGATTTGAGCGCCCCATATCCCATCCAGGCTAAATAGCTACTGCCAATCAATTGCACTACCATAAAGGCAACATGCGATTGTTGGATCATCACACTGATCCCCATTAAGGATAGAAAGGTGTGAACTAATATGGCGACGGCAATGCCTAAGGCACAATAAAGTGCCGTTAAGCGGGTTTGTTGGGTTGCCATTCTGACAATAATGGCAAAGTCTGGTCCTGGGCTCATTAATGCCACAATATGAATAACCGCTAAACTAGCCAATAAAGTAATGTCCATATTGATTCCGTTTTTTTCAATTAAAGTTGGTGATACCTTGGGTATATCTATAAGCGCTAATATTAATGTAAGTTGATGATAATGGCATGTTTATGCAAGGAAAAGATAATAAAAAAGCGCTAAATTAGCGCTTTTTTTATTATTACGTAAACTTAACCATTATTTCTTGGCATTAAGCACTTGCTCTTCAAAGCTTTTTGCTGCCTTACCTGCTTGCGAATCATTGAATATATCTTCATTAAATTCACCCTCAGATTTGGCGATGATAACAGTAGCAACAGCATCGCCAGTTACGTTTACCGCAGTGCGGATCATGTCTAGCATTCTGTCGACGCCAATAATTAACGCAATACCTTCAACTGGCAAACCCACTTGATTAAGTACCATTGCCAGCATAATAAGACCTACACCTGGCACACCTGCAGTACCGATAGAAGCTAGTGTGGCAGTCACCACAACTGTAGCATAATCCATGATGCTCAATTCGATACCAAATACTTGGGCAATAAATACCGTTGCAACACCCTGCATAATGGCGGTGCCATCCATATTGAGTGTGGCACCAAGTGGTAAGGTGAATGACGCTATTTTGTTGTCAACGCCCATTCTGTGTTCAGCAGTTTCAATGGTAACTGGCAATGTTGCATTAGAGCTTGCAGTACTAAAAGCAAATAGCTGTACGTCGCGAATTTTACGTAAAAACATTAACGGACTGAGACCGGAGAATAATTTTAGCAGAGTAGGATAAACAACTAACCCTTGGATAAAGAGCACGATGACGACCAAGCAGAAGTATTTGACTACGCTACCAAAGGTCTCTAATCCTAAGGTTAAGCTCAGTTTGGCCATTAATGCGAACACACCGTAAGGTGCTAATTGCATAATCAAGGTGACAACGCGCATGATGACGTCATTTAAATCATTAAAAAAGGTCGCAACACGAGTACCTTTATCACCGATGTGTGAGATAGCAAAGCCAAAAATAACTGCAAAGATGATGATCTGCAGCATATTTCCTTCACTCATCGCTTGCATTGGGTTTGTCGGTACAATATTAATAATGACCTCAGACAAACTAGGCGCATCTTTGACCGTAAATTCTAATGCGTTACCCGCAAGGCTGGCATTACCAGGGTGAATAAGCACTGCGGCTAAAATAGCGATAGTAAGAGCGATTGCTGTGGTGAATAAATAGAAAGCAATTGTCTTACCGCCTAAACGTCCTAATTTAGATGGATCGCTTAATGAGCTTGTACCACACACAAGTGAAATAAAGACCAGTGGAACGACAAGCATTTTTAAGCTTGATATGAAGATTGTGCCGATAACATGTAAAAAACCATCGGTAATGTATTCTTTAATAAATAGACTGTCAGGAAACACGTTCCTTAAAAGAAGGCCTAAAATAATACCTGAAGCCATGCCTATTAAAATCTTGCTCGTGAGTCCGAGCTTACGTTGTTTACTCACAGAGTGTTCCTTCATTATTTTATTATGCTATATCTTTATTGTTAACGCTAAAGACTAGCAGGAATCGGTCACTTAGGAAATGATCTAAAAGTGAAAGTTTTAGCGGATAAATCGCTAAGAAAAGACTAGAGTTATGCTAAAGTTATAAGATGTTTGCGTATTGTTAAGTTGTCATTAACGATAATCATTATTCCGTTTTATTTTAATGTCACAGGGAGTCTGACAATGAGGTCAGCGTTTAAGGTTTATTTCGTACTTTTGTGTTCGTTTTTTCTCGTCGCCTGTGGCGGCGGCGGCAGTATAACCGATGATGGTGCCGGAGGAGACGATACTGATACTACTACAATTACATTAGCTATCGACAATTCTCAGGTTTCGGTTGCAGAGCCGGCAATCATTACTGCAACAGTAAAAGATTCAACGGGTGCTGCTGTCAGTACCCTTGTTACATTTACGCTCAACAATGATGATTATGGTACATTTTCACCCAGTACTGGTGAAGTCGTCACTAACTCAAGCGGTGTGGCGACTATCCAGCTCAATACTGCAGAGATTAATACCGGAGCAACAGTGACCGCTACCACCACAACAGGTGAGAACGCGTCATTATTTGTCACAATGACAGGTGACGGTGGTGTAGCCGGAGGCGGAGCGCAAGTCTCATTGGTGTTAACCGATGCCGCTGGCAATGCTATTCAATCTATCAGTACCTTATCGCCGGGTAAATTAACCGCGACTGTTACGGGTATTACCAAGTCCTCTATTGTGACATTTGATAGCCCTATCGGTGATTTGCCTGTTAAAACAGCAGTAACCAATGCTCAAGGCAAAGCCACCATTGATATTTATGCTGGCAGTTCGTTAGGTGCTGGTGAAGCAACAGCGACATTGTCTACCAATGAAACCGGTTCAACGATTGTTGTTGTCGGGGCAACGAATGTTGTTATGGGTAGCGGTACACCTTTTGTTGAAGGTGTGGCAGAAATTAGTACAACTGATTTATCTGCGGGCGGAACAGCAACGGTAACAGTGTCAATTCAAGATGATTTAGGTAATGCTTTTACCCAACCCGTTGATGTTAATTTCTCATCAACTTGCGCGACAAAAACTCCGGCGCAAGCTGTGATTAGTACCCCTGTTTCATCAAGTAATGGTATTGCTACTTCAACCTACCGTGCAGAAGGTTGCGTTGGTGAAGACCAAATTAATGTGACAGCCGATGCTGGCGGTATTAGCTTATCTGCAGTGGGTACTATCAATGTGCTCCAGGCTGATGTTGGCAGTATTGTGTTTGTATCCGCCGTTCCTGAAAATATTAGTATTTTAGGCACTGGTGGTACTGAAGCATCAGTGGTTAAATTTAAAGTGTTGGATAAAAATAGCAATGTGGTTGCTAACCAAAATGTTAAATTTTCACTTAATACCAGTGTTGGGGGGGTTAAAATTGATCCTCTGCAAGCCACCACAGACAATGATGGCATTGTACAAACTGTCGTGACTACTGGTACCGTAGCGACGTCTTTACGTGTTACCGCTACTGTAGATAATGGCGCAGTACCTGCTGTGTCGAGTCAATCTAATCAGTTGATTGTGTCTACGGGTATTCCAGACCAAGACAGCTTCTCATTAGCTGCGACAATTTTAAATGCCGAAGGTTGGGATGTAGATGGAACAGAAGTGACCATTACAGCTCGCATGGCGGATGCGTTCAACAACCCTGTCCCAGATGGAACTACCGTGTCTTTTACTACCGAAGGTGGTTCTATTGAAGATGCATGTCAAACACTGGATGGAGCATGTTCTGTCACTTGGACAAGCCAGTTACCTCGACCTGAAGGTGAAACTTTGCTTAATGGTGCCGGTCAGATGGCCTTAAATCCAAATGCAGAATTGTCGTATGATTCAACATTACAGATTTATGGTAATATTTATGGCCAAAAATACGGTGGACGCGCCACGATTACCGCCACGGCTATTGGTGAAGAGTCATTCCCTGACCTCAATGGTAATGGTCGTTTTGATGCTTCAGAAGCAACAGAATTTCTTACTGGTACTGATGTAACGGGTCAACTATTTGATTTAAATGATGCCTTTAATGACTACAACGAAGATGGATTATTTAACCCGCAACAAACAGGCGGTCAACTTGGTGGAACATTAGAAGAGTTGGTTGATTTTAACTCTAATGGTGTATTTGATCTCAAAGACAGTAAATACAATGGTGTGCTTTGTTCTGATCCGGTACACAGTGCTTGTGCCGATGGTGTCACTGAATCTAAGTCACTATATGTACGCCGCAGCCTAACCATGGTGATGTCTGGTAGTCAAGCTTATGCAACAGCAGCCAAAGACGTGTTTGAGTCAGTTACACCTGCTTACATCGAAGCAAATGGTTATGATTATGTATTGATAGATGACACTGATGACCTGCATTATGGTAGTAATATGACTATAGTGGGCAAAGGTTCTGCAACGGCAACGTTTACTATTTCAGACTTGCATAATCAACAAATGCCAGCAGGTTCAGTCGTGAGATTTACGACCTCCGCAGGCTCTGTTGTGAGCGCAAGTGAATATACATGGCCAAGTACTAACTATAACGGTGGCCGTGAATTTACCACCACCATTAAAGGTGAAGATGAAGCGAATACTGGAGTATTTCTTGTTGAAGTTGAATCACCAAATGGTTTGATTACTCCAGTAGTTTCGATTGGTGTAACTATCCTATAATCGATAGTTATTTTGATAGTTGATTCAAATTTGTAAAAAGGCGCATTTTGCGCTTTTTTTGTTTGTGGATTCTAAACAAAAAAGCCAACTGCGGCAGCAGTTGGCTTGTATAAATATTTTAACCTATC
Organism: Shewanella polaris; assembly: GCF_006385555.1. Classification (NCBI taxonomy): domain Bacteria; kingdom Pseudomonadati; phylum Pseudomonadota; class Gammaproteobacteria; order Alteromonadales; family Shewanellaceae; genus Shewanella; species Shewanella polaris. Next base: position 1,678,628 of record NZ_CP041036.1, read on the forward strand.
TTTCATTCTTTAATCGCATAGTTTAAATTATCTCTGGAACTGATACACGCTGCCTAATTTGAGGATTTGTGTAAGTTCATCTAATGCGGTGCGTGACTCAATAACCAATTGCGGATCGGCAAGATCGCTAACGGTTAGTTGGTCGCGGTAATGTTTATCAACCCAAGTATTTAAGCTAGTAAATAAACCCTCATTCATTAATGTGTTTTGGTTGACGGCTGCAATTTCTTGTTCACTCATTGCTACGCGTAGGCGCAAACATGCTGGACCCCCCCCGTTTTGCATACTTTGTTTTACATCAAAATAACGCACTTGTTTAATCGGCGTACCTAAGGTCACTAGTTCATTTAAGTAAGCAAATACCGCTGGGTTTTCTTGGCAATTTGTTGGCGCAATAATAGCCATTTCACCATTAGGCAAAGTGATTATTTGAGTATTAAATAAGTAACTACGTACCGCATCATTAATAGACACTTGTTCGGTTGTTACTTTCACAAAATGCATATTAGTGTTCATTTTCTGGCGAATTTCGTCAAATTTAGTCTCAGTATCTAAAAAAGCTTGTTCATGGTAGAAAAGTACATTTTGATTACCGACAGAAATCACGTCATTGTGGAATACACCTTGGTCGATTACTGCTGGATTTTGTTGCATAAACACGCAGCTTTCATCTTCAAGTTGGTGTAAGCGAGACACCGCTTGAGAAGCTTCTAATGTTTGTCGGGCGGGGTATTTAGTCGGTTTTGGCGAGTCTGGATCAGTTGCTGACTGACCATAAACAAAAAGCTCCACTCCAGCGTGACCATATTCAGTACAGAAACGCGTATGGTTTGCGGCACCTTCATCACCAAAGCTAGTGTGTTCAGGTAAATGTTGATGATGTTTAAAATAACGATCATTGTTGAATGTTGCCTGCAAAATATTGCCAGTAGTAACAGGTTCAATGCTGCGATGTAATTTATCAACTAAATTTGCTGGCGTGAAATGTACCTTGCCATCACGAGTGTCTGCACTCGGTGATACGGTAGCGGCATTTGCTGTCCACATGCTAGAAGCACTACAGCAGGCGTTAAGTAAAGCAGGGGCTTGCTGAGCCGCTTTTTGTAAAACCTCTGAGTCTGACCCAGAAAAACCGATTCGACGCAATGTATACAGGTCTGGGCGCTCTTGCGGTGCTAATACGCCTTGTACCATACCTAGATCGGCTAATGCTTTGGCTTTTTGTAAACCTTGTTTCGCTGCCGCTTTAGGATTCGAGGTTTGGGCCGCATTACTAAATGAGGCTACATTACCAAATGATAATCCGGCATAATTATGAGTTGGTCCTACCAAGCCATCAAAGTTGGCTTCAAAATGCTTCATTTGTGATCCTTGAGAATTTTTGTGAATAATTATTATTGTAGTTACACTTATTTGTGTTACTTATAAAAAAGGAACGTGATCGCTCATGTCAGTTAACGCTAATTTAACGTCAGTATACTTAAGCTATTAGGGTTAACAAGCTGTGGTTATTTTGTACAAATGTATATAAGTGACTAAAAATGCACTCAAGATGCTCGCAAGTATCATTAAGTGATAAATTACGTTCAAAAAACGCATATTATATTTTACATTTTTTTATATTTGATTAAAAAATGACTTACTAACCTATATAAAAGAGGGTTTAACTTGAAACTATCGTCTCAACCCTCTATATATGGACCTAATTTCCTTTATTTCGAGACTTTTTGGCGCAAATAAAACTATGGGTAAATCGCTAGTTATTGTCGAATCGCCGGCCAAAGCCAAGACAATTAATAAATATCTTGGCAAAGACTTCATTGTGAAGTCGAGTGTAGGTCACATTCGTGACTTACCAACTTCGTCTACTTCTGATGGCACCACTGCGACTAAAACCGCTGCAGAAGTAAAAAAATTATCGCCTGAAGAAAAAGCTAAATATAAGCTGATCAGAAACAAGCAAGCGCTTGTAGCGCGCATGGGTGTGAACCCAGATAAAGGCTGGGCAGCCAAGTATCAAATACTGCCTGGTAAAGAGAAAGTGGTTAAAGAATTAAAAGCGTTAGCAGAAACTGCTGACCATATCTATCTCGCAACGGATTTGGACCGTGAAGGGGAAGCCATTGCCTGGCATTTACAGGAAATTATTGGTGGCGACGCTTCACGGTATCAACGTGTGGTATTTAACGAAATTACCAAAACAGCAATTCAAGAAGCATTCAGCAAACCATCGGTACTTGATACTAATATGGTTAATGCTCAGCAAGCACGTCGCTTTTTAGACCGTGTTGTTGGCTTTATGGTGTCACCATTATTATGGAAAAAAGTCGCTCGTGGTTTATCGGCTGGACGTGTTCAATCGGTTGCTGTTCGCCTTGTAGTCGAACGTGAGAGTGAAATTAAAGCTTTTGTTCCAGAAGAGTTTTGGGATATCCATGCTGAATTAAATACCCCAACGGCTGCCACGTTAAAAATGCAGGTGATGAAATTTCAATCGGCTGCATTTGAACCGATAAATGAAGCGCAAGCACAAGTGGCGGTGGATGCATTACAAAATGCTAAATTTGTCGTTACTGCACGTGAAGATAAAGCCACGTCAAGCAAGCCATCAGCGCCTTATATTACATCTACATTGCAACAAGCGGCCAGTACACGTCTTGGTTTCGGGGTAAAGAAAACCATGATGATGGCTCAACGCTTGTACGAAGCGGGCCATATTACGTATATGCGTACTGACTCAACTAATTTGAGTAAAGAAGCGGTCGAAAACTTACGTGAAATGATAGCTTCTGAATTTGGTGAAAAGTATTTACCGGCAGATCCTATTCGTTATGGTAGTAAACAGGGCGCTCAAGAGGCGCATGAAGCGATTAGACCGTCAAACGTTGCTGTTCAGTCAGCATCACTAACCGACATGGAAAGAGACGCTCAGCGCTTGTATGAGCTTATTTGGCGTCAGTTTGTATCTTGTCAGATGACACCTGCACAGTATGACGCAACACGTTTAACTGTGACAGCGGGTGAATATGAACTAAAAGCATCAGGTCGTACATTACGTTTTGATGGTTGGACGCGTGTTCAACCACCGATGAGTAAGAAAAACGAAGAAGATAAGACACTGCCAGTTGTTGAGAAAGGCGATAAGCTTGTTCTTGATGAATTATTATCGAAACAGCATTTTACGAAACCGCCAGCGAGATATAGCGAAGCGTCTTTAGTGAAAGAGCTTGAAAAACGTGGTATTGGACGTCCATCAACCTATGCGACCATTATTTCAACTATTCAAGATCGTGGTTATGTCAGAGTTGATAATCGCCGTTTCTTTGCTGAAAAAATGGGTGAGATTGTTAGCGAACGTTTAGTTGACAGTTTCAAAGACCTAATGAGTTACGACTTTACCGCCAGCATGGAGCAAACATTAGATGATGTTGCCCAAGGAAAGTTGGACTGGAAAAAAGTGTTAGATGGTTTTTATGGTGATTTTACCAAACAACTATTGTTAGCTGAATTAGATCCAGATGAAGGCGGTATGCGCCCTAATGAGATGGTGCTAACAGACATTAAGTGTCCAACTTGTGGCCGCCCAATGGGGATTAGAACGGGTTCAACTGGGGTATTCCTTGGTTGCTCTGGTTATGCTTTGCCACCAAAAGAACGTTGTAAAACTACGCTTAACCTAACCCCAGGTGAAGAAGCTGTTGGTGACAATGAAGACGGTGAAACTGAAGCACTACGTGCTAAACATCGTTGTCCAAAGTGCGGCACCGCAATGGACAGTTATCTCATTGACGAGACACGTAAATTACATGTTTGTGGTAATAACCCTTCATGTGATGGCTACGAAGTAGAAGCTGGACATTTTAAGATTAAAGGTTATGAAGGACCGATTATTGAGTGCGATCGTTGCGGCAATAATATGGAACTTAAAAACGGTCGATTTGGTAAGTATTTTGGTTGTACCAATAGCGAATGTAAAAACACTCGCAAGTTGTTACGAAGTGGCGAAGCTGCGCCACCAAAAGAAGACCCTATTTTTCTACCAGAATTGAAATGTACAAAATCGGATGCCCACTTTGTGCTCCGTGATGGTGCTGCTGGAATATTTTTAGCGGCCAGTACTTTCCCTAAATCACGAGAAACTCGTGCGCCTTTAGTAGAAGAATTAGTTCAGTATCGTGATTTGTTATGGCCTAAATATAAGTTTCTTGCTGATGCACCGGTGGAAGACGATGAAGGTAATAAAGCTCAGGTTAAATTTAGCCGTAAAACTAAAGAGCAGTATGTTGCTACTGAAGTTGACGGCAAAGCCACCGGCTGGTCTTCGAAATTTATAGGCGGTAAATGGGTAAGTGAATCAACTAAGAAAAAAGCTAAAAAATAATTTTTAGCTTGGTTGAAACATAAAGCTCTTCATTAACGCTATCCGATTGGATAGCGTTTTTTTGTGTCTCAAATACATTCGCTGCATTTTGTAAAAATAAGGATTTTAGCAAATTCCTTTAAAGGTAAGATAAATCAGCCGACAACAGGCATACACAAAAAAACACTGATGATAATCAGTGCTTTTTTCGTGGTCAATTATACGAATTAGGATCTATTGAAGACCGATATTTCGAATATTATTTTGCACTATTTTGTGCCGCTTGAATGGCGGTTAACGCAATGGTGTAGACGATATCATCGACTAATGCACCACGAGATAAATCGTTTACCGGTTTACGCATACCTTGAAGCATGGGCCCGATACTGATTAGATCAGCACTTCGCTGTACCGCTTTGTATGTTGTATTACCCGTATTTAAATCTGGGAACACAAATACGGTCGCTTTACCTGCAACAGGGCTGTTAGGAGCTTTAGAAAGCGCCACATTTGGCATCACAGCTGCATCGTATTGCAATGGGCCATCTATGATTAAATCAGGACGCTTTTCTTTAGCAATTCGTGTGGCTTCGCGCACTTTATCAACATCTGAACCAGTACCAGAGGTACCCGTTGAGTAACTGATCATCGCAACGCGAGGCTCGATACCAAAGGCTTTGGCTGACTCTGCTGATTGAATCGCAATATCGGCTAGCTGTTCGGGGTTTGGATCGGGGTTAATAGCACAATCACCATACACTAACACTTGATCTGGCATCAGCATGAAGAAAATCGATGATACTAAGCTTGAACCCGGTGCTGTTTTGATCAATTGCAGTGGTGGGCGGATAGTGTGTGCTGTGGTGTGAATGGCGCCAGAAACAATACCGTCAACTTCATCTTGTGCAAGCATCATAGTGCCAAGCACCATGTTGTCTTCTAGTTGCTCGCGGGCAACGACTTCAGTTAATCCTTTGTTGCGGCGCAATTCGACCATAGGTTCAACATATTTTTCTCGCACAGATTTAGGATCAATAATGATGATGTCTTCGCTTAAAATAACATCTTGTTGTGATGCTACGCGTAGAATTTCTTCACGATTACCAAGTAAAACGCAACGAGCAATTCCACGTTCAGCACAAATTGCCGCCGCTTTAACTGTTCGAGGTTCTTCGCCTTCAGGAAGCACGATGGTTTTATGTGCAGCACGGGCGAGTTCTGTTAATTTATAACGGAATGCTGGTGGCGATAAACGGTGTTCACGAGGAGAGTCTTGAGTGACGCTTTCAATCCATGTTTGGTCAATATGGCTGGCAACATACTCTTGTAATCGTTCAATACGCACGGCGTCATCAACAGGTACTTCGTGATCAAAGCGTTGTATGTTGAGTGAGGTCTGCCATGTATTTGATTCAATTAAAAATACCGGTAATCCTGTTTCAAAAGCTTGTTCACACAGCTTCATAATTGCGGGTTCTGGTTCATAGCCGCCAGTCAGTAACAGGGCACCAATTTTAATGCCGTTCATGGCGGCTAAACAGGCTGACACTATTACGTCAGAGCGGTCGCCTGAAGTCACTAACAATGAGTTGTTTTTGATATGACTAACCATATTCGGAATACTGCGAGCACAAAAAGTCACTCGGCGCATACGGCGAGTATGCATTTCACCGGCATTGATGATTTTGGCATTTAAGTGTTTTGCTAAATCAGATGCTCGTGGCGAAATGAGTTCTAAATTATATGGCACACTGCCTAAAATACGCAGTGGGCTCTTACCTGGCAGTTGGAACATGTCCGAGCTATCAATACTTTTGATGTTTTTGTCATCAAAAACTTCAGATAAGTCTGGTCTGGTGCGGCCTTCGCTGTCGACTGGCGCACCAATTTTATTAATTATGGCGCCAATTAAGCGCTTATTTTTGTGCCCACCCCATGAATTATAGGCAATTTCTAATCGATTCATTAAGCCATTCGGCGTATCGACTCCGGGGGTTGCGATGAAAATAATATCGGCATCGAGAGCTTTGGCTATTTCATAGTTGATGTCATCAGCAAAAGGGTGGCTACGTGTTGGTACTAGTCCTTCAATAACGAGGATTTCGGTATTGTCGGCACAGTCTGCGGCACGCGCAATAATTTGTTCCATTAAGACATCTATTTGCTCTGAGCGGATTAACGCTTCAGCATGTACCATTGTATAAGGTTCTAGCGGATTGACCGTTGGAGAAGTACTTAAAATAGTTGTCGATCGTTCTGGACCCGTATCACCCGACCTAATTTGTGCAATCGGTTTAAAAAATTGCACTTTAACGCCTTTACGTTCTAATGCACGAACCATCCCTAAACTCAGAGACGTTAATCCTACTCCAATACCAATTGGAATAAGCATAATATTACGAGACATGACAACCTCTTTTGTAGGTTTTGTTCATATAAATAAACTTAATTTGATAGGGCAAAGTTTGCTTCTTCAGTAACAAGCAACTTGATTGCATCTTTAGCTATGACCCATTCTTCATTGGTTGGTATCACCATAGCGATAGGGCTATCAGCTTTGGTTATGATCCCCTGTTGACCAAAACGGGCGGCTTTATTTAAGCTCTCATCAACTTTGAAGTTAAAGATTTCCAATAAGTGAAGCACTTTCTTGCGAATAACATCTGAGTTTTCGCCAATGCCACCAGTGAAAACAATAGCGTCTAAACGGCCTAATGGCACTGTGTATGAGGCGATATATTTGGCTAAGCGATAGCAAAAAATCTCTAATGCTAATGTGGCACCTTTGTGCCCGTATTCACAAGCTTCTTCAATACCGCGGCAATCGTTGGTGAGTTCTGAAATACCAAGTAATCCACTTTGGTTATTCAACAGGTTATTGACTTCATCAAGAGTATAACCGAGTTGCTTAACTAAATGGAAAACAATAGATGGATCCATATCGCCACAACGTGTGCCCATGACTAAACCTTCTAATGGGGTTAATCCCATAGATGTGTCGACACTTATTCCGTTTTTAATAGCAGTTACTGATGCACCATTACCTAAATGCGCACAAATAAGGTTAGTGTCGTTAATGTTTTTACCTAATACTTTTGCCGCTTCATGACTGACAAAAAAGTGGCTAGTACCGTGCATACCATAACGGCGAATACTATGTTCACGGTACAATTTGTAAGGTAGGGCATAAACATAGGCTTTTTCAGGCATGGTTTGGTGAAATGCGGTATCAAATACTGCAACTTGTGGTAAATCTGGGAAAGAGGCTATCGCGGCACGGATACCAATTAAATGTGCTGGATTATGCAGAGGTGCTAGTGATGCACAATCTTCAATACCTTGAATGACTTCTGGTGTGATAATAACTGAGCGGGTAAACTTTTCTCCACCATGAACAATACGGTGGCCTATGGCTTGAATACTCTCCGCTAATTGCGGTTGTGCTGCCAAGATATCATTAACAATAAATTCTACCGCTTCGCGGTGAGATGAAAATGCACCTAGTTTGGCTTCGTGTTTGTTGCCATGAAATTTCCACTTAATGCGAGAATTATCTAAACCAAAACATTCTGCTAAACCAGAAATTTGTTCATCGCCTGATTGAGCATCAATGATGGCAAATTTTAATGATGAACTACCGCAGTTGATTACGAGCACTAATTTGTCTGACATGTTAACGCCTTCTAAGTCGATAAAACTAAATAAATTGTACAATTTTATTTTCTGTTAAGGTTTATGAGCATGCTTAAACATCACACTTTGTTGTTCTTATGGGGATTTGCAACTGATAAGTTAACTTAACATAGTGGCAAATCGACCAGTGCATTTTTGGCATGACACTGTATTATATAAACGTAACACTCACGTCCTAAGCAGTAAAGGTAGCTTAATATTGAACATGAATCTGGTTAAACTACTTGGCGATGGTCAACGTTATATGAAGACTTGGCCAATGGTTAGGCAACTAGGGTATTATTTCCCAGAGTACCGTGTTGTCAAAGCAACTCAATTAGCTATTGTTGCAATGCCAGTGTTGGCATTAGTGGTTACGGCCAGCCAGCTGTATGTTTTTGGCTGGGATTATTTACCACAAGCATTAACTATGTTGTTGTTTTTCATCAGCCTGCCATTGCAAGGCTTATTATGGCTAGGTTGGCGAGCGCGCCATCCATTACCTTTATCGTTATTTGATTGGGGCAATCAACTCAGTTCAACATTGACTGATATGGGGACATATTGCCAACCTTTAGGCCCAAGTGCCTGTTATTTAGATATGGCCGCTATTTTGAAGCTGGCCTTTGAGCGTTTGGATCAAAGTTTTTGGGATGAATTGTAATTCATCCTGTACATAAACGGTTACTAATTTACTTATGCTTATGTTTGTTATCATTAAAATGTCGCATTAATACCTCTATCGACAAAAACCTGCTGAATCTTCTGCATTATTTCATTACTTGGTGGTGAAATATGCGCCAAAGTATACGTTTCACCAAAGGCTTGCCATTTATGTTCACCTAACGGGTGATATGGCAATAATTCAACTTTTTCGACATTACTCATCGGTTTGATAAAGTCTGCTAATGCGATGGCAGATTCAACATCTTCGGTAAATCCGGCGACGACGACATAACGGATCCAGGTTTTTATATTTCGTTTAGTCAGATATTGTGCAAATTGTAATGTTCTATGATTACTGACTTTAGTCAGCTCGATGTGCTTAGCATCGTCCATTTGTTTTATATCAAGTAATACTAAGTCGGTGTTGTCGAGTAATTCATCAATCACAGGTTCATATTTGCGGACAAAACCGTTGGTGTCTAAACAGGTGTGTATGCCTTTATTTTTACAGGCTTTAAATAATTCACTCACAAATTGAGCTTGTAAAATGGCCTCGCCACCACTGGCTGTAATACCACCGCCGCTGGCTTCTAAGAAAGGTTGATAAGTAATGACTTGACTCATTATTTCATCAACAGAAGTTTCCTTACCGCCATCAAGATCCCATGTATCACGATTATGACAATATTGGCAGCGCATAAGGCAACCTTGCATAAAAGCGATGTAGCGAATACCTGGACCATCAACGGTGCCAAATGATTCCACTGAATGTATGCGACCTAACGTCATTGTTGTTCCTTACATGTCTATAAAAAAGGCCGTATCGATAATGATTAAAACATCGATACAGCCAATTTAACAGATACTACAGACCTTTAGTGAATGTCCGCGTAATAACGTCTTGTTGCTGCTCTGGGGTAAGCGCATTAAAGCGAACTGCATAGCCCGATACTCGGATGGTTAATTGCGGATATTTATCAGGATTAACAATTGCATCTTCTAGCATTTCACGGTTCATGACGTTAACGTTTAAGTGTTGACCACCTTCACGGTTTGGTCTACTTAAAAAGTAGCCGTCCATCAACGACGCTAAGTTAGTACGACGACCAGTGTCATCTTTACCTAATGCATTTGGCACGATAGAGAAAGTATAAGAAATACCATCTTGTGCGTGGGCAAAAGGAAGCTTAGCCACTGATGTTAATGAAGCAATAGCACCATTTTCATCACGACCATGCATTGGGTTAGCACCAGGAGCAAATGGTGCGCCTGAACGACGACCATCAGGAGTGTTACCGGTTTTCTTACCATAAACTACATTTGAAGTGATGGTTAAGATTGACTGTGTTGGAATCGCATTACGATACATTTTCTTATCGCGAATTTTAGCCATAAAGCGTTCAACTAAGTCGCAAGCAATGTCATCTACACGAGCATCATTGTTACCAAATTTTGGATAGTCGCCTTGGATATCAAAATCAACAGCGATGCCGTCTTCGTCCCGAATAGGTTTAACTTGAGCATACTTAATTGCTGATAATGAATCGGCAGCAATTGATAAGCCGGCAATACCACAAGCCATTGTGCGGCGTACGTCGCGGTCATGTAATGCCATTAACGCAGACTCGTAAGAATATTTGTCATGCATAAAGTGAATCGCATTTAGTGCAGACACATATTGCGTGGCAAGCCAGTCCATTAATCCATCAAGACGTGACATGACATCATCAAATTCAAGAACATCGGCTGTAATTGGGTCTGCTTTTGGCGCGATTTGGGTTTTCAGTTTTTCGTCAACACCACCGTTAATGGCATATAACATGGTTTTTGCTAAGTTAGCGCGAGCACCGAAAAACTGCATGTGTTTACCCAAAATCATTGGGCTAACACAACAAGCGATGGCGTAATCGTCAGACTCGAAGTCTGGGCGCATTAAATCATCGTTTTCGTATTGAATTGAGCTAGTGTCAATTGACACTTTTGCACAGTAGCTTTTAAAACCTTGTGGTAATTTAGTTGACCATAATACGGTAATGTTTGGCTCTGGGCTTGGGCCCATATTGTATAAAGTATGTAAGAAACGGAAGCTAGATTTAGTCACTAGAGTGCGACCATCAAGACCCATACCCGCGATAGATTCAGTTGCCCAAATTGGGTCACCAGAGAAAAGCTCATCGTATTCTGGTGTACGTAAGAAACGCACCATACGTAATTTCATCACGAAATGGTCAACCATTTCTTGAGCTTGTTGCTCTGTGATAGCGCCACTCTTTAAGTCACGTTCAATAAAGATATCTAAGAAAGTTGAAGTACGACCTAATGACATTGCCGCGCCATTTTGGCTTTTGACTGCAGCAAGGTAACCAAAGTAAGTCCATTGGATAGCTTCTTTAGTATTTTTTGCAGGTACAGAAATGTCGCAACCATATTTGGCCGCCATCACTTTCATTTGACCTAACGCACGATGTTGTTCAGATATTTCTTCACGTAATTGGATCACGCTTGATAAATCTTCACCAGATTCAAACTGTGCTTGCAAAGAGCTGAATTGAGCAAACTTATCTTGCATTAGGTAGTCGATACCGTACAAAGCAATGCGGCGGTAATCGCCAATAATACGGCCACGGCCGTAAGCATCAGGTAAGCCCGTTAATATGCCAGATTTACGACAATCCATAATTTCTGGGGTATAAACATCAAATACGCCTTGGTTGTGAGTTTTACGCAGTTCAGAATAAGTATATTTAACATCACTGTTAAGTTCACGACCATAAGCTTTGCATGAACCTTCAACCATACGAATACCACCATTAGGTAGCATGGCACGCTTTAATGGTGCATCAGTTTGTAACCCAACGATGGTTTCAAGGTCTTTATTAATGTAACCAGCTTCATGAGAGGTAATTGTTGAAACCATTTCTGTGTCGAAATCGACAGGGGCATGAGTTTGGTTTTCTTGCTTGATGCCTTCCATGACTTTGTCCCACAAAGCTAATGTGGCATCAGTAGCATCAGCTAAGAATGATTCATCACCCTCATATGGAGTGTAATTTTGTTGGATAAAGTCACGTACGTTAACTTCTGTTTTCCAATCGCCAGCTACGAAACCTTCCCACGCGTTGGCAAATAGTTCGGTTTTATCTGTCATTCACTTAACCCTCTGGTTGATTATCTACGGGTATCATCCCTAGGTATTCGAGGTGATGCTATCCGTTGAGTATTTACATTCTGTGATCTAGGTTTATTCGCTAGACTGATCTGTTTACATCATATGCGTCATTTTGTGGTGAAGTGTTCGGTCTATTTTCTGTAATGACGCTAATCGTTTTTGCTTATTTAAATTGGTAAGACCATTTGTCCATGTAGTGATAGTAGCATAACTTAGTGACGATATCGGCGGCTTTTGTTAATTGAATGGTAAAAGTGTTAACTGCTTAACAAATCTGTTTAGAATTAAGAGTAGCACAGGCCATTAACATTCATTTAAAAGCATCGCAGTTTATGCGCTTGCTTTAATAATTGATGTTCAACTAAGGATTAAGGCAATGTAGTTAGCTCTTAGTTCATTCTTCTTTGTGACTAGTGACTAGTGACTAGTGACTAATCACATTGCAGCAAGCAGAATTGTTAAGGCCTAATTGAATAGGTTAGTTGACATAAATAATTCGAAAATACAGTTACCTTAACGTGAATCGTTATCATTGTTAAGGTTATCTCGTAAGTGCAATGGTCCTTAGATTTTTGAGGTTTAGTTTTCCCATTAAATAGGTCTACATGCCATAGGGTATTGAGTCTTTGTATATCACTAACTCATTGTTTAGATTCTTTTCGCGTTTACGACTTATCACTTTGGCAATATAACTTGCTATAACATGTCGAATCGAAAATACCTGTATTCAGATATAAAGCTTGATTACGGATATTGACGTGATGATAACTGAAATCGCTTTATTTATGAGCGGTTTAATGCGGATTAACTGTAATAGTTAGTAGAATGAAACCATCATTACAGACTGTTAACTTGGTAAGACCAATGTACTTCATGTTTCTTGGTAAGTGATTAAATAGTGCTATGTATTATTAATAAACTGCATTTTAGACATTGATAATATCAGTATGAGTGTGAGGTTAGAGTATAAAAATCAGTATGTTTTCTACAGTTGATCAAGGATTAAAAATATAGTGGAACCAATGTTAGGGTAGATAACTCAATATTATCTAGGCTTATTTTGTTGTTTACACCACCAAAATATTAATAGCCGGAGTATAAAAAGCGGCATCCGAGGATGCCGTTGAATAAACAAATAAGTTAATCAGTTAGAACTTATAGGTAGCTGTTGTGTGGAAGAAACGACCGACGTTATCGTAAGCTGAACTTGTGGTATCAGTACCTGTATAGCCGTAAGGTAAATCACGATCAAACACGTTATCAATACCAAATTTCAAGGTAATACCAGAATCGAAGTTGTATGCAACCGCGATATCGGTAATAAAGTAATCGTCAAATTCCATGTTGCTATTAGGATTTGCATTTAATGCTAATTCCTTATCGGTATAAAGGCTTACACCCTCAATGTAGCGTGTTCTCCAGTTAACATCCCAACTATCAATTGAATAACCTATGCTCCAGTTGGCTTGCCATTTAGCATAACCAGCAGTACCTGCCAGTTCTTCAAATGTATCAGGCTCGTCTTGGAATGAGAAATCTTTGCGTTTTAATAGGCGAGTTGCAATAAGGTTAGTGCGTACATCACCATTAAAGGCTTCAAACACGTAGCCAATATCAAAGTCAATACCAGCAGCTTCTAGTGATGCAATGTTTAACGAGAATTGTCTAATTTGAGTAATTTCGTGGGTAGTTGCATCACGTGTAATCAAACTACAATATTCGTTATTCACACCAGATGGCGAATCAACACAACGGTCGATAATATCTTGAGCACCAACTGCACTGATAGCGTTTTCTATTTCAATATTCCAATAATCAGTGGTGATTGATAATCCATCGATATAATCAGGTTGATAAACAATCCCTAAAGTATAACTTTTTGATTCTTCAGCCTTTAGTTCACGATTACCGCCACTTAATCCTTCAAGAGTTTTGTCGTCATAGTCAGCATCAAACCCCGCTGGAATACCTAAGGCCGCACAGTTAGTTTGGCGTAAGGTAGGGTCTGCAAGATCATTTAAGTTTGTAGCACGGCAAGAATCATTAACAGAAAAGAAAGTTTGGCTAGCTGCGCCATAAAGCTCGCTAATGTTTGGCGCACGAATTGCTTCTGAATAAGTGGTACGAACTCGGAGTTGATCATCAACCTCCCAGCTTAGCCCAGCTTTCCAAGTTGTTGCATTACCAATAGTACTGTAATCAGCAAAGCGAATTGCAAGGTCTAAGTCTAGTTGACGCACCATAGGTAAATCTGCGAGTAAAGGTAATGTGATTTCAGCAAACACTTCGCTGACATCAAAATCGCCTTTGTCTTCACCTAATGCATTGAAAAAAGTGCCCTCTGCATTGTCTGGTTCAAAAATTTCACTTTCTTCTTTACGGTATTCAACACCCGTAGAGAAACCAACATAACCAGCAGGCAATTCAAACAAACCAGAGTTAGTCATGGTTCCGCCTAACACGGTTTGTTTGATAACTGAGGTACCTGTTGACGTTGTATTAATGTAATCGATTGCATCTTGACTTGGGGCACCAAAACCAAAAATGTTTACTGGAACACAACCTGCGTCTCTAGCATCTTGGTCACGACATACCGCAACACCGTCTTCTAATACTGAATCAAGGGCGTTAGTGTAATTGTCATACACTAGGTTATTTTTGTTAACACGTTCCAAATCTGTTTGGCCATAAATGGCATAGGCGTCGTAATCCCAATCTTGAAATACTACACCTTCAAGACCTAACACATAGCGTTGGGTTTCGCGGGTGTCATCTTCAATTCGCGCACCCAAGTCAGTCATAAAGCGGCGAATGTTGAGAGAGTCTAATGGTGCAGAATTACCATCGCTATCTTTGTTTGCTTTCATTAATGCAACAAGTTCAGGATTGATAAAAGCGTTATCAATTTTGATATCGTTAACTGGATTACCAAAGAAGAAAGCGGGTTGGCCTTCATTAGTAGACTGACTGTTAACGTATTTAGCTTCAAAATAGACGTTGTGGTCATCGTTAAGTTGATAATTTGTTTTAAAGTTAAGATTGTAACGTTCAAATTCTGGCTGTAATTCAACAAATTGGTTTAAGTTAGTTAAGTCACAATCCGCACAGCGAATACCATCAACATTTTGACCAGAGTAAACGTCTCTTAATGAACCGTCTGGATTAAAGCTTTTCCAACCGCCTAAATTAAAAGTACCAGCATTACTAATCGTGTAGTGACCCGCATTAGGTGTCCAAATCTTGTCAGGATCAGAAGGATCATTGTTATCGGTAGTACGACTTGAATTCGCAAGGCTCGTAAAAGCAGTTGAAGTCTGGTCGCGATCAAATGCTTTTAATTGCTCTTGAGCACTGTATTCAACCGCAAAGGCAACATTACCATCACCCTGGGCGAAATCAGTACCATAAGACAAAGAAAAACGATCTTTATTGTGGTCACTGTCATCTGCCCAACCCTTGGTTGCAGAGACATCTAAACCGTTAATATCTTTCTTTAATATAAAGTTAACTACACCGGTTACCGCATCGGCACCGTAAATGGCTGATGCACCACCAGTAATGACTTCCACTCTATCAATCCACACACTTGGAATGGTATTGACGTCGACTGAAGAAGTACCTGCTGAGCTTGATACATGACGCTTGCCATTAACAAGTACGAGTGTTCTATCAGAACCCATGCTTCTTAAATCGAGTAAATTAAGACCCGAAGTACCAATAAAGCGGCCTGAGTTAGCTAATGAATAGGTATTACCTAGTGCTGGTAATTGGTTTAGCGCTTCACCAATGTTAGTTACACCCGTTGATAATAACTCATCGCCAGTAATTACAGTTACTGGTGTTGGTGCCACGGCACCTTCACGAATAATTCGTGAACCAGTTACTGAAATACGTTCTACAGGTGACGCGACTGTCGCTTCTTCAGCAAACGTATTTAATGATGTCGCAGCAGAAAGAGCCACGCCACTGATTAGCGCAACGCGGATCGCATTGGCCAATTTTGAATTAACTTGCATTTATCACTCCCAGAAATGTTTTTTATTATGTGGTAATTGTTGAGATTATTTTGAATGTAAACATAAAATAAAATTACACCAACACGGGTATAACCATTACTGGAATGAAATACAATACCTAAAAATCAATGGCTTAGCTAATTGAGCGTTAACTTCTTAAGCTACTTTCATTAACATTTATTAGACATTTCGATGACCAAAGCTTTAAATTGTAAAGTAATAAGTTTACTTAACTTTAAGGTGTTAGTTATTTGTTAGATTGCTGTGTTTTTTTGAGGTTATGGAGAGTGTTTGAATTTGTTAGTGTTAATTAATTGTGTTGTGATGGTTGTCATTATTAATGATGAAATTAATTAATGATGAGTATTTCGATGGGTTTTATCATATAAATCTAACTTAAAGAGTATATTTTCGATAACTTGATTATGAATTGATATATCTAATTTTAAATGAGTTTTTTTGTTATGAATAATAATTCATTCGGTATTTATGCATGTTTTTGAATAATTATTCTGTAAAGGGGTAGCGGAAAGATAGTTTTAATTGTATTTAAATCAACCTCAAAGTTGATAACATTGTCAATATTATAACAAGGAAATTTTTTATTAAGAAAGGTAGTATAACAATAAAGATTAACATGTTGGTGATCAAAAAATGCCAGCAAATCTGCTGGCATTTTTATTTATGACAATAATGATTCATGTAGAGTCACTTACATCATTATTGCACGTTTTCGCTATCACCAAATTCACCTGCAAATAATGCAGTTGATAAATAACGTTCAGCAGCCGATGGTAAGATAACCACAATTGTCTTACCGGCAAACTCAGGTAATGCAGCAATTCGATTAGCAGCTACAACCGCAGCACCAGAAGAAATACCCACTAAGATACCTTCTTCTTTCATTAAGCGGCGAGCCATTTCGATAGAGTCTTCATTCGATACAGCTTCAACGCGGTCAATAATTGATAAGTCCAAGTTGCCTGGAATAAAACCAGCACCAATACCTTGGATTTTATGTGGACCAGGTTGAATTGGTTGGCCTGCAAGAGCCTGTGCAATAACGGGTGAGTCAACAGGTTCAACCGCGACAGAGGTAATGGTTTTGCCCTGTGCTTTTAAATAACGGCTTACACCTGTTAATGTGCCACCAGTGCCCACACCTGCAACAAATACATCAACTTGACCATCGGTATCATTCCAAATTTCTGGACCAGTGGTTTGTTCGTGAATTTCTGGATTGGCTGGGTTATCGAATTGGCCAAGGATCAGGTATTTTTCTGGCGCTGACTGACGGATCTCTTCAGCTTTATCAATGGCACCTTTCATGCCTTTAGCGCCTTCAGTCAATACTACATTTGCACCGAGTGCTTTTAGCAGCTTACGACGCTCTAAGCTCATGGTGTTTGGCATTGTTAAGGTTAGTTTGTACCCACGAGCAGCAGCAACATAAGCAAGTGCGATACCGGTATTGCCTGACGTTGGTTCAATTAGTTCAATATCTTTAGTTAATGTGCCTTTTTTCTCGGCATCCCAAATCATATTGGCGCCAATACGACATTTCACGCTAAAACTTGGGTTACGTGATTCCACTTTTGCTAATACTTTGCCATTACTGACACGGTTTAAACGAACGAGTGGTGTATTGCCTATAGTGTATGAATTATCTTCGAAAATTTTGCTCATGGATTATTTGCTCCTATGGTTGCATTGCCTAATCATAATCTGCTCAGCAGGATTTAGAAGTGAAAGTTTGTTCTTCTTTATGCTTTTTAGTTATAAATGACTTGATATTTATTCTAAAACTGTCAAAGATGTCGCTATATTAGTCTTTTGTGGTAAAAGGTCATCTTTCAATGGTCTGACCATCAAGTAAATTTAATTTAGTATGACGAGAATAAATCATAAAATACTAGAATAGGCTTAATCAGCGAGATGTTCTAATTTGTGCCATCCATATTTATGAGCAAGGTTGTCGATAAGCGATGTTAAAACCTTCTTTCATGTATGTCGAAATATATGGCGCTCAATGAGCTTTAGCTAACTCATTCACTAAAAATGGTAGAGTAAAATGAATAAAGTTGTGATTTCAGGCAGTGGTTTATATACACCACCTTACAGCGTTTCTAACGACGAATTAGTTAACAGTTATAATAGCTATGTTGATCAGTTTAATCTGGAGCATGCTAACGACATTGAGACGGGTAGCACACAAGCTTTAGCGTATTCTTCAAGTGAGTTTATCGAGAAAGCCTCTGGAATAAAAAGTCGTTATGTTATGGTCAAAGACGGTATTCTTGATACTAATATCATGATGCCATTAATTGCAGATAAGCCTTCTGAAGTATTATCTATGCAAGCTGAAATGGGGATTGCTGCAGCAAATCAAGCGTTACAACAAGCAAACTTAACGAGTGAAGACATCGACTTAGTGATTGTTGCCTGTGCTTACACTCAACGAGCCTATCCTGCAATTGCGATTGAAATTCAACAAGCCATGGGAACCAAAGGGTTTGCCTATGACATGTTAGTGGCTTGTTCATCAGCGACTTTTGCTATTGTGAATGCTGTTAATGCCATACGCGGTGGAACAGCTAACCGGGTTTTGGTCATCAATCCTGAATTAACGTCACCACAAATCAATTTCCGCGATCGTGATAGTCACTTTATTTTCGGTGATGTTGCCACTGCGGTTGTGGTTGAACGTGAAGAGTTATCTACATCAACGCATGCCTTTAATGTATT
This sequence comes from Shewanella polaris, assembly GCF_006385555.1. NCBI lineage: Bacteria > Pseudomonadati > Pseudomonadota > Gammaproteobacteria > Alteromonadales > Shewanellaceae > Shewanella > Shewanella polaris. The sequence goes on from NZ_CP041036.1 coordinate 1,697,256, forward strand.
GTCTACACGTTGTTTTACCGATTACTCCAGTAATATCCGCAGTAATTTTGGTTTTGTTAATCGTTGCGACCCTGAAAATGCCACGACGGCGGATAAATTATTCCACCAACAAGGCCGTAAAGTGTTTAAAGAACTATTACCGATGATATATCACCATTTAGATACGCAATTCACCCAAGAACAAATAAAACCAGAAGAGTTTAAGCGCTTATGGCTTCACCAAGCCAACATAAACATGAATTTATTTGTCGTTAAGAAACTGCTTGGTGATAATGTTGAGCCAACTAAAGCACCTATTGTATTGGATGAGTATGCCAATACTGCGTCGGCCGGATCTATCATTGCGTTTCATAAATTTAACCAAGATTTTAAAACCGGTGATTTAGGTTTATTGTGTTCATTTGGTGCAGGCTATTCTATTGGCAGTATTGTGCTTGAGAAATGTTAGTCGCTTCGAGTTATGGCTATAATTAAAGTCGAATGTATTTAATCAGTTGCGATTATGAATCTATTACAGCGTAATCTGCTAACGTAAAAAAAATAATAACAATTCCGTTGATGTTTATATATCAACGGCATTGTTATTTCTACTACTGTATCTACAACGACACCCAATACAGATCCTAAAGCGTTAGTTGTATAAACAATTCATTATAAATATCATCAATTACACAACACTAAAGACTTCGTTTTGAGTGTGTATTACTTAAAGTAGCCAAGCGTAGCTGAGTTTCATAAAGTAAGTTTTTTCGTTTTGGGTTAATGAATCAATGTCATCATTGGCAATAAACGCATCCGAATAACCAAGATAAAAAACGCTTTGTGGGTTAAGTTTGTATCCATAGAGTAGTTCATTACCTATATCTTGATAAAGTTTGTCTGGCTGTTGATATTTGTATAAATCAGGGTCTCTTTCAATACGAGTGTAAACACTACTTAGGCGAATAAAACTGTTTAAGCTGAGCTGCCAATTTAAGCGCATATCACTAAGGTTAGCCGTAAATAAGCGACCATCATCAACATCTAATGTTTGGTATCGATGAGAAATGTCCAGTACTAATGACTCAGTCAATTTCCATTCAATACCAGGGTTTAACATAGTGGTAGTGGCAGGGCGGTCATTGGCAAAATCAATATCATCGCCATAGCTGCTATCCAGTTCAAGCTTGAGAGAGCCAATGGGCGTGAAGCTGGTGTAAAACCACCCTAATGTTTGGTTAAATATACTGGTGTTATCATCAATATCAATGATACTTGGGTTATGGCGTCTGCCCACTCTTTCTCGTTGGACAATCCCCGCGCCGATAAAACTTTGCAGGCCTCCGTCAAACTCAATATACATTTCAGTTTCTTGTTCAAGCCGTTCATTGTTTTGGTTATGAGTAATGTCCCAATCGCCACCTAAGTCAATTTTATTGAAAAAGTTATTTTCTGGGTACCAAATATAGCCGCCGCCAGCTACAAATTTGTTGATATCGACTTTATCGATAAAGCCCAAGTCAGCCCTAAAGTCGCTACCGATAGATTCGTAATTTGTTGAGGCGTACCAATTACGGCGTTCATGTTTATAAGATAGATTGAACATTCCACCGCTAAACTCACCGTCTTTATTCGTGCGAAGTACGCGCTCATTAATGGCACAATCTCCTATATAACAAACATCAATGTCGTTGCTGCAATCGTCTCGTCCACAAAATTGATTGAATAAATCATCAGGGTAGGCAGTTTGTGAATGAGCATATTGTGCCGTAAAGGTATCGTGTTTAGTCGGTTGGTATTTTATGTCGGCACTGGCAAGATAATTATGATATTCATCAGCTTGCTTTAAGGTCACTAAACCACCAATTGAAAATTGCTTACTTGGGTCAAAACGGTATCGAGTGGCTACGTTGTGGCTCTGCTCGTCAATAACAGCAATGTCGGAGCTTAAATTGCCGGGAACTAAAAACTGGCTTTGAGTGTCATTGGCGGCGAGAATCGCAAACGTATGATCGTCGGTTTTGCTGGTGAGTTTTAATCCATAATCTGGCGATCCAATATTACGGGTATGTAGTAAGTCTAGTTGAGTATCGAAATAGTCTTTGTTATCTAAGAAAAAGGCCCGTTTTTCAGGAAAAAATAATGCAAAAGTATTGTTAACATCCAATTGACCTGCATCTGCTTCTACTTGAGAAAAGTCTGGATTAATTGTGGCGTTAAGTAAGGTTGTAGGGGTAATCCCCCAGCGTAAATCGAGTCCTACTTCTACGTTGTTTTCATCACTCCATGGCTGAGTCGGTGCAACATCACGTTGACTACTTTGATCTGCCACTAATGACGGTGTGAGTTGTAAATCTTTACCTTGCGTTGCTCCTGCTAAGCCCGATGCTGTACCTAATTGACACAACTGACATGACACGTTGCGATCTATTTGGTGAGTTGATATGCGATGGGTTTCGTTACGAGGATAAAAGCGAATTAATTCGATACCCCATGTTTGCAAAGGATTGCGATCATCAAAGTTAAATAAACGCAGCGGTAGTTGTATTTCAACCTGATAGCCTTGATCTGTTAGCTTGCCTTTACTGTACCAAATACCATCCCAAGCATCACTTTCTTGGCCTGTAAGCTCATTTTCTATTGAGTCACTTTGTACCCCATAAGGGTTAATAAAAAACTGATAAGCCAAGCGAGCATTGTTAAAAGTATCAAGTTTAATGCCCACCATGTCATCTCCCCAAGATTTATCTCTGTCTCTTAGGTTGACGCGAATTTTATCCGGTGAAGGGTCATGGGCGATAAACGCGAAATATAAGCTGGTTTTTGACGCATACACTTTGGCATAAGTGGTCACTGGCGCGGCGATATTTTCACCTGGAGACGTTTCATATTTCAACATCACCTGTGCGGCCTGTTGCCATGCTGGTTCGTTAAATTCACCGTCTACTTCAATATCTTCATTAATGGTGGGAATATCTAAATGAAATTGTTGGCTAGATCCTGCGAAAACAGACAGTGACACAATGCTTGAGATTAAGCAGAATACTCGCGCGAGGAGAAAAAATTTTTTCACAGACACTCTATTATATTTGGTTGTTATTTTGTTTATTGTCGCAAAAAAACGGTTCAAAGATAGGTCTGATTTGTGCTGTGAATGTATCTAAATTGTTACAGAATGTTGAGTGAGTATAAAAAAGCCCAATACACTGATCGGGCTTTTTTGATAATGGCGAACCTAAATAATTAATCAGGTGCAATCATTGGGTTTTTGTAGGCTTCACGGTATTTATCAACCCACATCGAGGTTGCCCCGCAAATCGCTACTGGCATAACGATAAAGTTAACGATGGGGATCATTGAAAACAATGTCACGGCCGCACCAAAACTGTAACTCGACCCTTTGGTGTTTTTAAGGGCAAATTTCATATCATCAAAGCTGACTTTATGGTTATCAAATGGATAATCACAATATTGAATCGCCATCATCCATGCGGTAAATAAAAACCATAAAATAGGTGCAGCTGTTTGACCTATCACCGGAACCCAAAACAACACCAAAAATATCAATGCTCTAGGTAAGTAGTATTTCAGTTTTGTCCATTCACGACCTAATACACGAGGCAAATCTTTGACCATATCCATAGACGTGCCAGTATTTAAGTTTTTCCCCGTTAAATATTGCTCAACTTTTTCGGCTAACAAACCATTAAAGGGTGCTGCCAACCAGTTCATTACCGAGCTGAATATAAATGACATCACCACTAGCATGGTTAACACCGCTAATGGCCATAATAAAAAATGTAACCAACTTAAGTAGTTGGGTAGTTGGCCATTCATCCAATCGAAGAGTTCTGTCAGTTGACCCAACGCTAAATACATTGCGCCGGCAAACAGCACTAAATTGATCATTAAAGGGATAAACACAAATGAACGTAAACCCGGTTTTTTAATTAATTGAAAGCCTTGAAGAAAATAATTTACACCGCTTTTTTTAACGGTCTGAGAGTTGTTTACCATATAACCCGCCTACTTTGTGACTCATAGCTTCGATTTTGACTAGCCAAAGACAATAAAACAAGTGATAAACTGTATCAACAGGATAAAAATCGTTACAAAATGCAGCTCAATTGATAAAGTGAGCTGCTTTTTCCTTTTAATGCGTACCTGAACTGGCAACATGAGATTAAAACAAATAAAACTTGCTGGATTTAAGTCGTTTGTAGACCCAACTAAAATCCCATTTGATAATGCTTTATCAGCGATTATCGGCCCTAATGGCTGCGGAAAATCCAATGTGATTGATGCCGTGCGTTGGGTGCTGGGTGAAAGTTCAGCAAAGAATTTGCGTGGCAATTCGATGACCGATGTTATTTTTAACGGTTCATCGGCGCGTAAACCCATTTCTGTTGCAGGTGTTGAACTCGTATTCGAAAATACCCAAGGCAGGCTTGCTGGTCAATATGCCAGTTATCAAGAGATTTCAGTTAAACGCCAAGTTAACCGAGAAAGTGAATCAACTTATTTTTTAAACGGCCAAAAATGCCGTCGTAAAGATATTACCGACTTATTCATGGGAACAGGCCTTGGTCCTCGTAGCTATGCCATTATTGAACAGGGCACTATTTCACGTTTAATCGAGTCTAAACCCCAAGACTTACGGGTGTTTATTGAAGAGGCTGCCGGCATATCGCGCTATAAAGAGCGCCGCCGTGAAACTGAGAATCGAATCCGTCATACCCGTGAAAATCTTGAGCGTTTAAATGATATTAGGGTCGAATTAGGCGCACAACTTGATAAATTATCCCAACAAGCTAAAGCGGCTTTACAGTATCGCGAATTAAAAAGTAGTGAACGTCTGTTACATAGCCAGTTGCTAGTGATGCGTTATCAAGAGTTGCTAAGTCAAACCGACAAGCTCGATATTGAAGCCGTGGCATTAGAGACTCAAGCACAACAACTGCAAACCACATCGCTTCATGCCGATACCAGTGTGACTCAGCTTAAACAACAACTTGCCGAGTTAAGTGATGCTGAACACAAACTAGTTGAGCAGTATTATTTAACCGGTAATAACATTACCAAGTTAGAGCAACAACTTCAGCACCAACAGCAACAAGACTCGCAGTTACAACAACAAATAAATGTGATTCAACAACAGTTGAGTGCTGCAGAGCAGACTATTGCCAGCTTAACCCAAACCTATCAAACATTGGTCGCTCAAGCGGATGTTCTCAATCCTGAATGCGAACAAGCTGAAGAGGCTTTAGCATTGATTGATGAGCAGTTGAGTGTGATCGAAGACGCTTGCGACGATCAACAATGGCAATTAACTCAATATGCAGAAACACTAGCGGCAAATAAAATGCAATTGGCTTTGTCGCAATCGAGCTTAAGTCATCAACAACAAAGTTTGCAGCAAGATGAACGTCAAAAACAACAGGTGACTCAAGACCTAGCGGCGCTAGATCAGCAAGATAATCAAACTCAGCTGTCTGATGCTCAAACACAACTGATTGACATAGATAAGCAACTAACCAGCACGAAACAGCAACAGCAGCAACAAGAACAACTGTTGGAGAATGCGCAACGAGTTGTTGAACAATGCCGTGAAGACTATCAAACTATTAAGCAAACCCTAACTCATCGCCATTCACGCTTACAGTTGATAGATGAATTACTTGCAGGTCATATTCAGTCCGAAGGGCAACAGTTATGGCAAGTGGTTGAGGTTAAGCCGGGTTGGGAGAAAGCTGTTGATATGGTGCTACACGGGCTAAGTCAATTGCCGGTATTAACCGCTGATATTATTCCCGTTGAACAAACCAACATAGGCTTTATACCTCAATCACAACAAGTTAATCATATTGCCCTGAGTACTAAGGTTAATCTTGCTCCATGGCTTAAGTCAGTGGTGTGGGCTGAAAGCTTAGATCAGGCAAAGCAGCAACTACCACAGCTAAATAACGATCAATACATTGCAACCCAAGAAGGGTACTTAGTGGGTCATGGTTTTGTGTTAAATCACACCCAGGCAGGCCAATCTGCCATTGTACTTAGTCAAGAGCGTATTGAGTTAACCACTCAATTGAGTGAACTTGAACGTAAACTGATTGTGGCGCAACAGCAATTAACCGATGCTACTCAACAAGCTGCATCGCACCAATTAGCATTAGGTCAATTTCAACAAGCGTGTCATCAATTGCAAATAAGCCAAACTAAATCGCAATCTGAAGTGGCTAGTCTGTCCCAGCAAAATGCTGATAAACGACAAAAACAACAACGGTGTAATGATACGCTATCCAAGCTTGAACAGGCTTATAGCCATAAGAAAATGCAGATAGAGGCATACGAGTCGCAGGTAATGACTCAAGAAGAGACACTGTCTACCGCTATTAATCAACATGAAGTCGCGCAACATGCTTGGCAAAATAGCCAAGCTAAACTTCGCGAAACCAAGACCAAACGCTCTGAAGCAGCCGTGACGTTAACTCAGCAAAACGCGCGGTTGCAGCAACACGCTACTCAACAAGCATTAAGTCAGCAACAATTACAGCAGCAAACTGAAAAACAGATTGAATTATCAAGCCAGTACGCTAAGTTACAACAACAATTGCAAGATAATCAACAACAACGTGGTGAGCAACAGTTAGCCCAATTATCAGCGCAGCTAACCCATGCACTTGAGCTACAGCAAGCCTTACAACAGCAATTGCAACAAAATAGAGGTCAACAAGCTGAGTTGCAAACCAGTTTAGACAGTTCAGTATTGATGCAAAAACAACAGCTTGTGGTGTTACAGGACTTGACTCAAACGATAAGCACGTTAAAGTTACGTCGTGAGGGCTTAAAAGGGCAGGCGAATGCGCAGTTGCAATTGTTGCAAGAGCAGCAAATTCAGTTGCAACACGTGATAGCAGACATACCTGCGCAAGCTTCGGTAAGCGAATGGTCGCAACAGCTTGATAAAGTAAAACAAAAAATTGTACGTTTGGGGGCTATTAACCTTGCCGCTATTGAAGAGTTTGAATCGCAACGAGAACGAAAAGCCTATTTAGACAGCCAAGATGACGACTTAAATAAAGGGTTAGCAATTTTAGAAGACGCTATCCGTAAGATAGATAAAGAAACACGCAGCCGTTTTAAGGCCACATTTGAAACGGTAAATCACGATTTAGGATTGCTATTTCCTAAAGTCTTTGGTGGCGGTAAGGCTTATTTGGCGTTAACCGATGATGATCTGCTCGAAACGGGTGTTACCATCATGGCGCAGCCACCAGGTAAAAAGAATAGCAGCATACATTTACTTAGTGGTGGAGAAAAAGCGTTAACCGCTTTATCATTGGTTTTTGCTATTTTTAGACTCAATCCAGCACCTTTTTGTATGCTAGATGAAGTAGATGCACCTTTGGATGACGCCAATGTTGAGCGTTTTTGTCGTTTATTAAAAGAAATGTCACAAAGTGTGCAATTTATTTATATTAGTCATAATAAAATTACCATGGAAATGGCAGATCAACTTATTGGCGTTACTATGTATGAACCGGGCGTTTCAAGAATAGTGGCAGTGGATATTGAAGCTGCTGTTGCTATGGTTGACGCGGTATAAATTAGGAAAACAGGGAATCTAATGAAAGATCTACAACTGGTGTTGTTCGTATTAGGCGCAATTGCAATTATTGCGGTGTTAGTGCACGGTTTTTGGTCGATTCGTAAACAACAACCTAAATCAACTAAGCAGAGTCCGATGGCCGGATTTTACAAAGACCAAGCTCAACGTCGAGACTCAGAAGGTTTTGACGCAGATGGTATTGGTGCAGTACGAGTACGTAAAGCTGGTGATGTTGACGAACCTGCGATCAAATCCACCTTAAAAAACCATGATACATCAGAATCGGCTCCAACAACTCATGTTGAACCTACTTTATCTCATACTTCATCAAAAGACTCATTGACTAAACCGGGAGCGACTCAGCCAACTAAAACGACGCAACCGACTCAACAAACATTATTTATTGAAGACGAAGAAGATATTCAAGCTCCAACACCTAGCAATCATTCTCATGCGTCTATGAACACTCCAAAAAAAATCGTTAATGCTTCAACCACTCGCGGTCCGTTAACCAGTTACTCTGGTGTTACAGCAAGCGCTTATTCTGCGGTATCTTCGCCAAAGAATGAACCACAAAAAACGGTTACTATGGAATCGGCTAAGCCAGCTGAAACCGCAGAGCCGGAAGTGTCAATTGAAAATGAACCCGTTGAACCAACAGATGTCTTGGTGCTTCATGTAGTCGCTAAAGCTGGTGAACAAGTTCAAGGTGCAGAACTATTGCCAAGTTTATTGTCTCTTCACTTTAAGTTTGGAGATATGGATATTTTCCATCGTCACATTGACAATGCCGGTACTGGCAAGGTGTTATTTTCGGTTGCTAACATGCTTAAGCCTGGTGTGTTTGATCCCGATAATATGGAACAGTTTGAGACTCAAGGTGTGGTGTTGTTTATGACACTACCTTGTTATGGTGATCCGTTAATGAATTTCACTATTATGCTTAACTCAGCATATCAAATAGCAGAGGATCTTGGTGCTGAATTATTAGACGGACAACGTCAACCTTGGTCCGAAGAAATTAAAAAAGACTATCTACGACGACTGAATGCAGCGTAGGTTACTATATTCATTAAGGCCGCAGCAGCGGCCTTAATTGTTCTAGCACTTTATTTTAATAAAATCATAGTTCTAACTCGTATGACGGATATCACAATGCACGCTATTCAAACTGAAATGGATCAACTAACAGACACAATTAACCTGCATAATATTCGTTATTATGTTGATGATGCTCCGTCGATACCCGATGCTGAATACGATAGATTAATAAAACGCTTAACGGCACTTGAACATGATTATCCGCAATTTAAATCTGCGGATTCACCGACCCAAAGAGTGGGTGGCATGGCATTGCAAAAATTTGCCCAAATTACTCACCTTAAGCCGATGTTAAGCCTCGACAATGCTTTTGAACAAGCTGATTTTGCAGCATTTAATAAACGCGTAACAGATAAAGTTGGCAGTGTTAAATATGTTTGCGAACCTAAACTCGATGGCCTAGCTGTGAGCATAACCTATCGTTTAGGTATTCTTGAACGCGCAGCGACACGAGGTGATGGCAATGTCGGTGAAGACATTACTGAAAATGTGCGTACTATCCGATCTATTCCGCTTAAATTACGTGGTGGAGGATTTCCAGATTTAGTCGAAGTGCGTGGTGAAGTCATTATGCCTAAAGCAGCATTTGAAGCGTTAAATCAGCGTCAAATCGGTAAAGGTGACAAGGTGTTTGTTAATCCTCGTAATGCCGCAGCAGGTAGCTTGCGTCAACTCGACAGTAGAATTACTGCCTCACGCGCGTTAGGGTTTTATGCTTATGCATTAGGCGTGGTAGAAGGCGAATCACAGCCAATGCAAGATACTCATTTTGGCCAGTTGACTCAATTAAAACAATGGGGGATCCCAGTCAGCAGTGAAGTAAAAGTGACTGATTCATTAGAGCAAGTCTATGCGTATTATGCAGATATTATGGCCAGACGCAGTGCGCTTGAATATGAAATTGATGGTGTGGTAATAAAAGTCAATGATATTGCTAAGCAACAAACTCTAGGGTTTGTTGCCAAAGCGCCAAGATGGGCTATCGCCTACAAATTTCCCGCGCAAGAAGAAATGACCTTATTAGAGTCGGTTGATTTTCAGGTAGGTAGAACCGGAGCGGTAACACCTGTAGCCCGCCTTAAACCCGTTTTTGTTGGCGGTGTAACTGTATCGAATGCAACCTTGCACAATGCTGATGAAATAGAGCGTCTCGGCGTTAAGATTGGCGACACTGTCATTATTCGTCGTGCCGGAGATGTCATTCCACAAATTGTTGCAGTCGTTCCAGAAAAGCGCCCAGATGATGCCCAAGATATTGTCTTCCCAGATCATTGCCCTGTTTGCCAAAGTACAGTCGAGCGCATAGAAGGCGAAGCTACAGCACGTTGCAGTGGCGGATTATTTTGTGAAGCACAACGTAAAGAAGCAATTAAGCATTTTGCCTCCCGTAAAGCATTAAATATAGACGGAATGGGAGACAAAATTGTCGAGCAATTAATTGATAAAGAATTGGTTAAAACCCCTGCAGACTTATTTAAGCTCACGGCATCTTCTATTACTATGTTAGATCGGATGGCTATGAAGTCAGCGACCAATATAGTTGCGGCAATTGAATATGCTAAAACCACTACCTTGGCTCGTTTTTTATATAGCTTAGGTATTCGTGAGGTTGGCGAGGCAACAGCAGCTAACTTAGCGCAACACTTTGGCGATTTTGAACGGATCCGTAATGCCAGCATCGAGCAGTTACTTGAAGTGGCAGATGTTGGCGAGATTGTTGCAAAGCACATTACGTTATTCTTTGCTCAACCACATAATATTGAGGTGATTGAGCAACTGCTTGAAGCGGGAATCAATTGGCCTGTCGTTGAACAAGCTGATGAATCACAATTAAGCCTTAAAGGCCAAACTTGGGTGTTAACCGGCACATTGACGCAACTTAATCGTAATGACGCCAAAGCACGCTTACAGGCGTTAGGGGCAAAAGTGGCTGGCAGCGTGTCCAAAAATACTGATTGTGTTGTAGCGGGTGAGGCCGCAGGGTCTAAGCTTGCAAAAGCAGAAGCGTTGGGTATTAAAGTCCTTGATGAACAAGGTTTGTTGGATTTGTTGAATGCATCAAACGAATAGAATTGATATTTATGTTTTATTTATACTTGTAGCCGCCGATAAGAGTATTTTGTGAACTTTAGTAATATTACTTGGCTTGATGATCACGGTCATATAAAGCCCCCATTATTTTTGTATTTAATGCTGGTTTTTTTAGCTCGTGGATGGTGTATTTTTATTGCATCCTTAACCCAGTTTAACGACCGTGCCGGTTTAGTGCGATTATTTTATCCTGAAAAAGGCGATTTTATATTGGCCTTGGTCGCTGGTGTCGGTGCTTTGTTGATTTATGGACTTATTATTGCCGAGCGTAAACGTAGTTGGCCAATATTCATACCTCTGTTTAAGCGTAGTCGCTGGTTTTTATGGATATTACTCATTATTGATGGGTTATTTTTATTCCAACGGATGATGCACGATGATTTTCTGTTTAAAGTAGGCTATTCGATTGATGCATTGTTTCTTTTTTGGTCAATTATTTATGTGTTCAAATCGAAGCGGTTATATTATTACTTTGCTGACTGGACGGGGAATGATCCTGCTGAACAAGTTGAAATGCCTCCTAACAATGATGATTGTCTCAAGTAAGGTACTAAATAATATACGTCTTGGTATAAATGCACTATATTTACCCAACAATAAAAAATGAAAATGTAAGACATTCATAAACATCGCGCTATAGACTTAGATTTTTGTGCAAGAATGGCATTACCATCTCAGCCATAGCACGACTAATGTGAAAAGGGACAATACTTTGGCTAAAGCAGAATTAACAAAAATACCTGTTTCGCAAATGGTTATCGGGTTAACCGTTAAGCTGCCTTTGTCATGGACAAAACATCCTTTTTTTCGCAGTAAAGTTAAACTTGAAAAACAAGTTCAAATCGAGATGATTAAAGGTCTTGATGTGTCATTTGTTTACTTAATTAGTGGCCATGATTTATTGCCAAAAATTGATGACCATATTGAAACTGAACAAACTGAAGACGTCGTTAAGCAAGAAGTTGACTCTCGTACATTAGCCAAAAAAAGTATGCGAGTGAGTCAACAACGTTTTGTTAAATCAGTTAACGATAGCCGAACAGTATTTGGCAAAGTCGTCAGTGATCCTGAAGGCGCCTATCGCGAAGCTGCCACCTTAGTTGAAGATTTAGTGGATAGTTTATATGAAAGTGAAACCCCTCATTTGACTTTAGTGGGTAGTGGCGAGACTGATGTGAGTGTGACTCAGCATGGTATTTCAGTAGCAGTACTTGGTATGATGATAGCCCACACATTATCACTTTCCAAAAAAGAGGTTCGTGATATTGCATTAGGCAGTTTGTTTCATGATATTGGTAAGCTCAAGGTGCCAGAGGCTATCAGACGTAAGCGGGGTGAGTTAACCGACCACGAGAACAACTTTTTAAAAATGCACCCTAATTTTGGCTATGACATGCTTAACCGAACAGGGCTATTTCCTGAAGCCATGTTAGATATTGTATTACATCACCATGAGTTTATTGATGGTAGTGGTTTTCCTGATCATTTGAGCGAAGCCAAAATTCTACTCACTACCCAGATTGTGTCATTAGCTAATGACTACGAAACCTTATTACAACAATACCAGACCCCACAAATTGCATTAGGCATTCTGTTTAAAAATCATAGCAGTAAACACAGTGATAAATTAATTTCGGTACTGGTCAAAATATTAGGTATTTACCCACCCGGTGCTATTGTGCGTTTAACCGATGGCAATATTGCCAAAGTCATGATGACCACTGTTGATGTTAAGCAGCCCCATGTTTGGTCTTGTCATGTTAGTGGTGCAGAGCCTAGTTTTCGTTTTTTAATTAATGAAGATGTCCAAGTTGAAGAAGTTGTGAAGTTAGATGAATTAACTGAAGGCGCCATAAAAACATTACAGGCCAATAGTCCTATCAGCTTTTATTTCAATAACTTTAATCATTAATACTTAACTTTGCCACATTGAGAATACATGAACACAATTACCCTTATAGGATGCGGTTGGTTTGGTTTTCCGCTAGCCAAACAGTTAGTTAAACAAGGATTTCAGGTTAAAGCGTCAAAACGTCATCCTGATGATTTAACCCCATTACAGCAAGCGGGTATTGAGGCTTATCAATTAGATTTGGCCAATGTGACTATTAAAGCAAAAAATTCAGCGTTATTCGATGCCGATGCCATCGTGATAAATATACCGCCAGGACTAAAGCGTGGTCAAACTGACTATCTTGATTATCTAATTCAGTTGAAAAGTTTGATGGGTGATCGCCAATATCAAAAAGTGATTTTCATCAGCACTACAGGTGTTTATCCGTCATTAGACCAAACTGTCACCGAACAAAATGCCGTGGCGTTCAATGAAACCAGTGAAACATTATTGCAAGCTGAGGCTATATTTTCTGCTATGGAAAATAGTTGTATTGTACGATTTTCGGGTTTAATTGGTCCTAAGCGTCATCCCGGACGTTTTTTTGCTGGAAAAACGGATGTTAGTGGTGCCAATGTTGCGGTTAATCTGGTGCATTTAGATGACTGTGTTGCAGCCGTTAGCTTAATCCTTTCTCGAACGGATACTTTACCCATTTATAATCTTGCCGCTAATGAACATCCTACTCGAGATGTATTTTATACCGCGGCCACTCAGCATCTTGAGTTAATTGCGCCACAGTTTAATCAACTGCAACAACCAAGCAAAATTATCGACGGTCAGTTAATCAGCCAACAGTTAGGATTTCAATATAGGTTTGATAGTCCATTCAAAATGCTTGATGCTTGCTAAACTGGCATAGGCTATAATAACCGACATATTTTGATTAAAAGGCAATTATTGTGACGACTGAAACTCAAGCGTTTGCATTACTTCAAGGTGATGAATTCGTAGAACTGTACAAAGTATTAAAAGTACAAGGTTTAGTGAACGGCGGTGGCGAAGCAAAGCATGTTATCACCGAAGGTCAAGTTACCGTTAATGGTGAAGTTGATACTCGTAAACGTAAAAAGTGTGTTGTTGGCGATCTTATTTCGTTCAATGGCGCAAACATTGAAATTGTTCCTGCTCAGTAAAGGATTTATAAATGCAATTCCCAGATGATGACAATGGCCAAATGTTGGCTGCAATGGCTGAAGCCGGTATTGATTTAACGCAATCACTTGAAGTCGATTTCTTTTTAGTGTTTGATGACCAACGTGATGCTGAGTCTGCATTAGAAGCATTGAGTCAAACAGACATTCAAGGTGAGCTTGAGCTTAACTTTGAAGAAGAAAGTACTAAGTGGGAAGTGATTGTTTGTCTCCAGATGGTGCCTGAATATGCAGCCCTTGTTGCCAAAGAAATAGAATTGAATACTTTTGCCAAAGAGTTTGACGGTATTTCTGACGGTTGGGGCGTGATGCAAAATCAAGCCGATGATGGTGAGTTTGCAGATGAAGATGATGATCATGAATGCACCGAGCATTGTCATCACTAAAATCATATTTGCATAATAAAGGCCGTTGATGCTCTGCATTAACGGCCTTTATTTTTTGAGATATGTACAATAAAAACTATCGCAGTATTAATCGCTTTCTTTTATCTCATTAATGACTTCTTTGGTTTCATGACCAATGGCTTTAACGGTATCGCGCGTCCCGTGACCGATTGCAGTAGTTACTTTTTTTGTAGTGTGACCGATATCTTTGCCAGTCTGTTTTAATTCAGCGCAAGCTGATAAGGACAGAATAATACTAATCGACGCCAGTATTTCGATGACTTTTTTACACATTGTAGTAGCCTTATCAATAATCTAATATGAGATGTATCATCAGCTTAACGTCGTTGCTATTTCAGCATAACGGGTTTGATGGTTAACGGGTGAAATCATGGCGTTAAATGCAACATTAATTGGCCAAATTATTTTCGTTTTAACCTTAGTCGTGGTGTACTTTACTTTAAAGTTTGCCAAGGGAAAAACCACTAATTTACCCTTGGTTGGTTTTTACGCTATTGTGTTAAACCTCATTTTTGCCCCTGCTGGGTGGATATATTGCTGGTATTGGTCAACCAAACCGTTGTTACCCAAATAAAATATCATTCAAAAAAAATCACTAACTTCAATTCGGATTAATAAGCCATTCCCTCGATTTGAGGTTAACTAGCCATGGAATATTAACCTCGGTTGATAGTAATGTCAGAGACATACCCATGTTCAGTAGCGATTAAAGCTTGTTTAAGCATTAAGGCGGCTTCTTTTGCCGTCATAAAGTTTGATGTATCAATGTCTTTACCACTGGTTTGCCAAAAGTCTGTCGCCATTCCTCCTGGGTATACAGCAATCAACTTCATTGGGCAGCCTTTCAGTTCAAGTCTTAGAGATTCAACCAAGCCCTTAACAGCCCATTTAACCGCGCAATAAGTCGACTCATTAGCTTTGCCTGCTTGCGCTGCGGTTGACATCACCACGACCACATTGACCTTATGGTCACGATAACGACTAACAAGCTCACGCAACACCAGAATGCTTGAAGTAAGATTATTGTCGATCAACTGATTAATAGCCTGCGGAGTTTGCTGTTCTATTGGGCCAAAATAACCACTGCCAGCACAATGAATGACACTACTTGGCGGCGTTGATAAACGCGAAAATAACTGACTGACATCTTCAGTCACACATAAATCTGCTGTGTGAGTATGGACGTTGTTTTGCTGTGAAGGGGTTAGCTGAGCCATAACATCAGCTAATTTTTGCTCACTGCGACCAGTGATCAGCAGTGGACGGTTTTCTGCAGCGTACAATTGGGTCAGTGCAGCACCTAGGCCGCTACTCGCGCCAGTAATCACCATCATAATAAAACCTTTTGCCAAATTTCCATTGAGTTAGCTACTATATCAATGACTCAATGAGCAGCAAAGTGATAGTGAGGTGTAAATACCAATCGATGTTCAGATAGATACCCGAACAATAGACTTTTTGGTAACTGCTTATTAGCGCAAGTTGTGGTTAATTAAGCTAATTGGAATAAATTACCGATAACATTTTGTATTCTGACGTTAAAGAATGTCTAATAACGCCTTGCCTAATGTCTTACTGACTTCACGTTTATTGTTATATACGAGAGCCTCCATGTTTGAACTCACGCTCCAACTCGCTGTTGTGTTATTTGCTGTTGCCTTGATTGCTGGTTTTATTGACTCAATAGCAGGCGGGGGCGGTTTACTGACCATTCCGGCATTAATGTGGGCGGGCTTACCTCCTGCTGCGGCATTAGGAACTAATAAGTTACAAGCGTGTGGTGGTAGTTTCTTTGCCAGTTTATATTTTGTGCGTAATGGCTTAGTTGATTTACGCAGTATAAAATTATCCTTGTTATGTGCATTTATTGGCGCGGCAATTGGTACCATATTGGTGCAAATGATAGATGCTAAATTACTAGAAGTGGTTTTGCCATTTTTGATTTTAGCCATAGGTTGTTACTTTCTGTTTTCTAAAAAAATCAGTGAACTCGATCGCCAACAAGTGCTCACCCCAAGCGTATTTGCCTTTACCGCAGCATTAGGTGTTGGTTTGTATGATGGTTTTTTCGGTCCTGGCACTGGCAGCTTTTTCGCGCTAGCGTTTGTATCTCTGGCTGGCTTTGGCTTAGCTAAGGCGACAGCACATGCTAAGTT
Organism: Shewanella polaris; assembly: GCF_006385555.1. NCBI lineage: Bacteria > Pseudomonadati > Pseudomonadota > Gammaproteobacteria > Alteromonadales > Shewanellaceae > Shewanella > Shewanella polaris. The sequence goes on from NZ_CP041036.1 coordinate 1,713,647, forward strand.
ATTAAACTTTGCGACGAATATAGCCTCATTAATTTTCTTTTTAATTGGTGGTCAAGTGGTGGTGGTATTAGGTTTGATTATGCTGGTGGGGCAATCGATTGGGGCGACGTTAGGCTCACGCTTAGTGGTTACTAAAGGGGTTAAAATTATTAAACCGTTAGTAGTGGTTATGTCATTGGGTATGAGCGGTAAATTATTGTGGTCGCAGTATATGTAATCGTAAAAGTGATAATTTAATTTTAGAAACACCATTATTGTGTTTTTTGATTTTTCTCATTCAAAGGGATGTTATGCGCATTATTCACACATCAGATTGGCATCTTGGCCAATATTTTTATGGTAAAAGCCGCGCAGCTGAGCACCAAGCTTTTATGGCATGGTTACTTGAGCAAATAACGCTCCATCAAGTTGATGCCCTTATTGTCGCGGGTGATATTTTCGATACGGGTACGCCACCAAGTTACGCCCGTGCGTTATATAATCAATTTATTGTTCAAATTCAGCAAACTGGCTGCCAACTCATCATATTAGGTGGCAATCATGATTCAGTCTCGACGCTAAACGAATCGAGGCACTTATTAGCCTGTCTTAACACCACTGTTATTCCAGGGGCATTCGATAATGTTAATGAGCATGTTATGCCGTTACTCAATCGCCAAGGTGAGGTTGGGGCGATATTGTGTGGTTTACCTTTTCTTCGTCCTCGCGATGTCGTCCTCAGTGAGTCGGGCGAATCGTCTGTTGATAAACAACGTAAACTTGGTGATGCCATTAGCGAGTTATATCAGCGCTGTTTTGAGCAAGCGGAGCAACTCAATAGTACATTTTCAACGCCAGTGCCCATTATAGCAACAGGTCATTTAACCACAGTGGGTGCCAGTACATCAGAGTCAGTGCGTGATATCTATATTGGCAGTTTAGATGCTTTTAATGCAGCCCATTTCCCTGCGGCAAATTACATAGCATTAGGGCATATTCATCGGCCACAAGTGGTGGCAAAATCTGAACATATCCGTTACAGCGGCTCGCCAATTGCGCTTAGCTTTGATGAGTTGTCAACTCATAACGAAGCTAATAAATCAGTGTTCTTAGTTGAGTTTGCTGATACAAAGCTTAGCCAAGTGACGCCATTAATGGTGCCAATGTTTCAGCCTATGCAAGTTGTAAAAGGTGACCTAGACAGTATCGAGCAACAATTGAAGGCATTTGCTCCACAAACAGAAACGACCTCAATGACCTGGTTAAGCATTGAAGTGTCTCAACAAGATTATTTATCTGATTTGCAATCGCGCATTGCCGATATGACCCAAGATAAAGCGGTTGAAGTATTGCAATTAAAACGAGCCCGCAGTCAGCGGCAACAGCACATTAAACAGCTCGATAATGAAACCTTATCTGAACTCAGCGTCAATGATGTATTTGCTCGTCGTTTAGCCCAAGAGCAATTTGATACCGAGGCACAACAAGCGCAGTTAACTCGCATTAAACAATGCTTTAGCCAAGTAGTTTCCGATGTTGAGGCTGAGCGACATACCCAAGAAACTGCCGCTAGCCATGTGCTGCAAGAAACCATGACCCATAACGCCGACGAGGAAGATCTCATCGCAATGAGTACTGAAACCAGCACTGAAGTAATAACAGACGATATGGCGGAAGGTGAGCAATCATGAAAATATTAAGCCTTCGTTTTAAAAACATTAACTCGCTTAAAAATGAATGGAAAATTGATTTTACTCAATCTCCTTTTGCCGAAAATGGTTTATTTGCTATAACTGGCCCAACAGGATCTGGCAAAACAACCATTCTGGATGCGATTTGTTTAGCGCTTTATCACCGCACCCCGCGATTAAGTAATATCTCTAAAACCACCAATGAATTAATGACCCGTGGCACCGCAGAATGTTTAGCCGAAGTTGAATTTGAAGTTAAAGGTGTTGCCTATCGCGCATTTTGGAGTCAGCGCCGCTCGCGTGATAAAGCCGACGGCAATTTACAAGATGCGCAAGTAGAGTTAGCCATACTCAGTGATGGCAAAATTCTTGCTAGCCAAATCAAGCGTAAAACAGAATTAATTGAACAAATCACTGGGCTTGATTTTGCCCGTTTCACCAAGTCGATGATGTTGTCCCAAGGACAATTTGCGGCCTTTTTAAATGCCGATGCCAATGATAGAGCAGAATTATTAGAAGAGCTCACAGGCACTGAAATTTATGGGTTAATTTCAGCGAAAGTACACCAAAACTTTAGTGATGCTAAAACCAATTTGAAGGTGTTAGAGGCAAAGCTTGGTAGCGTTGAATTACTCGATCAACAACAACTAGTGGCACAACAACAACAGATTGAACAACTTAATCAAGCAATAGTGCACCAACAGCAACAATTGTCTGAGTTAAGCCAATTTATTGCGTGGGCAGACAATATCCAACAAGCCCAACAGTTGTTAACTAAAGCTAATGATGAACAGCAACAGGCGTTATCTCGTCAGCAGCAACACCGTGATGCATTAATTCAACTTGAACACAGTGAACCCGCACAGCAAATATTGCCTTTATTTGAACAACAACAAAAAGTGCAGCAAAAAGTTCAAATATTAACAACGCAAATTGATCAGTTAAGTCAACAAACCGGCCAAGCTGAAGTCGAGTTGCAAAACCATAAACACAAGCAAAGCCAAAGTCAGCTACAGGTTGAACAAGTCAGCCAAGCTCATAAAACCCTGCTGAGTTTAATTGACCAACAAGTGCAGCCATTAGATCAACAAATAAACCAGTTGAATTATCAGTTGTCTCAAGTCAAATTAACCCAGCAGCAAACCGAACAGCAGCAACAACAGGCTGCAGAAAAACAGCAACAGTTATTGACCCAGCAACAGAGCCTGACATTGGCTAAACAACAGATCCAGCAGCAGCTAGAAAGTTTACCACAAGGTCAAGAAGTGGCTAAAAAGTTTGCCGCTTGGCAAACCCAATACAATCAGGCAATTCAATTAAATCAGCAGATCAGCCAAACCCATAGTCAAATCGCACTTCAGCAAGACAGCATTAAGCAAACTCAAAGCAGATTAACAGATGTTGTTCCTCAGGTAACTCAAGGACAAGTGGCACTGACTCAAGCGACAGTGAAGTTATCCGATAGCCAACAAGTATTAAGGGAATTATTGGCTGGCCAAGAAGAGTCGCAACTGAATAGTGATTATCAACAGTTGCTTGACCAACAAGCTGGGCGTTATCAATTAAGCCAACTGTTTAGTCAGTTTGCTCGCCAACAACAGCAATGCCAACAGTTAACCACTGAGTCGGGGCAATTTAAGATTGAATTACAGGCACTGGCAGAGTCACTTAGTGTAGTGAGAACCCAATGGAGTGAAAAAAATCAGCAGGTTAAAGATGTACAAACCATTCTGCAACAAGAGCAACACATTGCCAATTTAACCTTAGAACGCGCCAAACTCAAAGCCGGTGAACCTTGTGCTTTGTGTGGCTCCACCGAGCATCCATTAGTTGAGCGTTATGAAGCGCTGAATGTGTCAGCTACTGAACAACGAGCACAGCAATTACAAGCCGAACTTGATGCGATTAAACAGCAAGGTGAGCAGCTTAAAAATCAGCAAACAGCATTGCAAGTGAACTATGACAATTCGCTTAAGCAACTGAGCCAAGTTCAAATCGATTTGCATGACACACAACAACAATGGCAGCAGCAGACTCAGTTGTTGTCTGTCACCCTGAGATTAGACCTAGCGCAACAAGATGCCTTAAACACATTTATGGCTCAGGCAGAATCCAAACAGCAACAATTAGCCACGACCATAAGCCTGCTTAACCAATGTCAAAAAAACGTGCATCAGCATCAACAGTCGTTTGCGCAAGCTGAGCAGACTCTCGCCAAACACGTAAATCAACAAGGTTTATTGCAGCAACAGCTTGATAATTTGCAACAAGGATTACTCAATTATCAACAACAAATTGACACCGTTAGTGGGCAGCAAACTCAATTAATCACCGCACTTGAAACACAAATTACTGCCACCGGACTAACGCCACCATCAATTGAGCAAGCCATAGTGTGGCTAAATGAATTACAGCAACAACTTGAACAGTGGAGTCAGGCGCAGCAGCAAGCTACCGATAATCAACAGCAATTGAGTATTACAGCCGAAAAATTGGCGACAAACCAGTTACAAGTTGCTGCGTTTAGTGCTCAACTAACTTCGGTTAGCGAGCAAGTTGATAAAGCCAATACGCAGCTAAGAGCTGTGCAACAACAACGCCAAGCATTGTTTGCCGATAAAGTGATTGAAGATGAAAAACAGCTCAGCCAAGATCAATTGGAACAGGCTCAACAAGCTTTTGATGTCATTCAACAGCAGTTACAAGCGGCAGACAAACAACTGGCCAGTTTGCAAGTACAACAACAATCGTTGATGACGCAAGCGAGTGAAGCCAGTCAAGAATGTCAGCAACTGCAAAGTCAGTGGCAAACAGCGTTGCAAGCCAGTCCATTTGCCGATCAACAAGCGTTTGAACAAGCGATATTAACACCACAAGAAAGACAGGCATTGCAGCAACTTAAACTGCAACTTGATAACGACATTGTTAAAGCTAACACCATAACGGAGCAAGCCTTAATGCGACAAACCGAGCTTATGCAGCTTGGGGAGCAACAAGGATACAATGCTGCTCAACATGCTGAGATTGCGCAGCAACATCAAACTATAGAAACCAAACTCCAACAAGACAAGCAAACTGTTTGGCGTATAAGCCTTGAGTTAGAACAAGATGCCACCAAACGAGTCGGGCAGCAGCAATTGTTAGCCGAACAGGCGCGAATGCAGCAAGATTACGATGACTTAGCTTATTTACATTCGTTAATAGGTTCACAAAAAGGTGATAAGTTCCGTAAATTTGCCCAAGGCCTCACTTTAGATCATTTAGTGGCATTGGCGAACAGGCAACTTGAACGTTTACAGGGGCGCTATTTATTGGAGCGCAAAGAGTCAGATGCATTAGAATTACAAGTGCTTGATACTTGGCAAGGTGATGCAGTGAGAGACACTCGAACCTTGTCTGGTGGAGAAAGCTTTCTTGTTAGTTTAGCGCTTGCCTTGGCGTTATCAGACCTTGTTAGTCATAAAACGAGCATTGACTCACTGTTTTTAGATGAAGGCTTTGGTACTTTAGACAGCCAAACGCTAGATACCGCTTTAGATGCATTAGATAACTTAAATGCATCAGGTAAAATGATCGGTGTGATTAGCCACGTTGAAGCGATGAAAGAGCGGATCAACGTGCAAGTGAAAGTGAATAAAATGAATGGGCTGGGCATTAGCAAATTACAAAATGAATTTGCTGTCAACGGAAGTTGATTTACCGCTAACTCCCGTGATTACTGTAATCGAGTACAAATTAATTATGAATTAAATGACATTTTATATTTGTATTATGATTATTTTTTGATATAAAAGAGCGTTGATATGCAATTTGACTGCAAAAGTCGGTGTTTTAAGCTTTTTAGCCAGACGTAAAAAGTCAAATATTGGGTCATATGGATGATAAAAAGCCATGAAGGCATAGCGTTAACTGACTTTATCCTCAATATCGCAATAACAATTTGCAGTAAAAGAAAAACAATAAATATAAGCGTCATCTTTTAGGGTGGATTAGACATTGCTAATAAGTAAGATTATGGGCTTCCAAAGGCCTGATGTAAGTTCGTTGAACTTGCCAAACTTGCACAAGAAAATATTGCTAGCAAGTGTGTTTGTTGTCGGGGCTGCATTATTATGGCCAACACAACAAGAGTTTTCATCACAACGTATTCCAGTGGCAATCGATATCGATTCTTTATTGCCACATATTGCTCAACAAGATCAATCACCTGTAATTGTTTATCAAGCTAAACCGATTTTAAATCACGTGATCGAAAGCGGAGATACCTTAAGTAAAATCTTCGAATTAGCGGGAATAGACCAACGCACTATGTATAAAGTACTTGAAGCCGATTTAGAGGTTCTGGCTTTAGATACATTATTGCCGGGCAACCGTATCCAATTTTGGGGCAATGCTAACGGTGAGTTAGAAAAGTTAGAACTGTATTTTAATCCTGCACATCAAGTGGTTTTTACCCGTTTTCAAGATGGTAGCTATGAAGTAAAAGACATTAATATTGATGGTGTTTGGCAAAATCGCATTGTCGGTGGCGAAATCAACGGTTCTTTTTATGTCTCAGCTAAAAATGCTGGCTTAAGCGCCGCTGAAATTCAAAAAGTTGAATCAGTATTAAAGACTAAATTAAACTTTTCTCGTGAGTTACGTGCCGGTGATACTTTCTCTGTATTAGTCAATGATCAGTTTGTTGAAGGAGAACCATCAGGGATCACCTCAATAGAAGGTATTCGTATTAATACTGGGCGTCGCGACATTACAGCGTTTCAAAATACTGATGGCAACTATTACGACATGAATGGCCAGAGTTTAACTCCGGCTTTTCAACGTATTCCCTTAAAAAGACAGTATCGTTTAAGCTCTCGTTTTAATCCTAATCGTAAACACCCAATCACGGGGCGTGTTCGTCCTCATAATGGTACTGACTTTGCTGTTCCAGTAGGAACTCAAGTGGTCGCGCCTGGTGATGGTGTCGTGACACTGGTGAAGAAGCATGCTTTTGCGGGTAACTATATTGTCATTGAGCATGATAATAAGGTACGTACTCGTTACCTGCATTTGTCAAAATTTTTGGTTAAACGTGGTCAACGGGTAAAACGAGGTCAGTTGATTGGATTATCGGGTAATACTGGAGCTTCAACGGGTCCTCACTTACATTATGAATATATTGTTAATGGCCATCCAGTTGATGCGATGAAAGCCAAAATTGCAGAAGCTAAAGTATTACCACAAAAACAACTACAAGCCTTTCAAACTTTGGTACGTAGCCGTAGCATGATGATGGACTTAGGCTAATTAACAGAGACTTCTTACAGAGGTATCGTTGTGATGAATATTAAATGCAGCCAATTGGCTGCATTTTTTTATGGGTATTTGATAGCTGAACCATGGTTCATACTTATGGCCAGCGACCACTACATCTGACTTTCAACGCGATACGACCTCTGGCGAGGCCGACTTTGGGGGGCATGACTATCGAACCCGATGTGACTTTAGCTCTGAAGACACGCCAAATGAGCCTATTTGGCGGTTGAGTTCGTTGTCTATAACCAGCGAAATAGTTAGCCTAATGATTTTTACTATAGGAGGTATCATCATTATCTTTTTGTCTTTATGAACGACAAGCTTATTGCAAAGGATGGTACTGGAAATACAAACACGGCCGCACTTTCAGCGCCAACGGCCAGCATGACCTGTAACCCAAGTTCATGCCAAACCACTAAGACGGGGTCTGGTACTGCATCAATCACCCTAACCTTAAGCAAAAGTTGTCCTAAGGGGTGCGAAACCGAATGGTATTACACAGGCCATTCGATTTTCAACAATACGGGTGGGGTTAGCCCAAAAACGTTCAGTTACTACTGTCGTAATGTAAGTGAAAGTAAAACGGGTACCGTTGGGGCAATCATCACAGATAATTCGACGGGACTAACGACGAAGGTGTCTAAATCACTCACAATAACGTGCAAAGTATCAGGCGGTGGTATCGAGCTATGAAAAATCTATTACAAATTTTAGCGATGTTGATATTATTTCCCAGTAGCATTGCGGTTGCGGGAGTGACATTTGTACACAGCGATTTATTAGGCTCACCGGTTGCAGAAACCAATAGTGCAGGACAAATCGTTACGCTTTCACATTACAAAGCCTTTGGTGAAGAAATCGAACAGAAGCGTGATGACGTAGGTTATACCGGTCATAAATATGATGCTGATTTGGGCCTGAGTTATATGCAGGCACGATACTATGATCCAGTCATAGGTCGTTTTTATTCGAATGATCCTATCGGATATCGTGATGTACATAGCTTTAATAGATATGCGTATGCGAATAATAATCCATATAAATATACAGATCCTACAGGTATGAGTTCGTATAACCCTCAAGGCATGGTTCAAAATGTTCAAGGTTTACGTGAAAGCATACCTAAAAGTGGAATAGTCGATGCAACAACGGTTAAAGTTGGTATGGGGGCGGGCTTACAAGTGAAAACTCAAAATGTTCCTGGAGTTGGTTCATTTGACGCTGGTGGCTCTGTTGCGGTATCAAGCGTGATGACTACTGATAAAGCAGCTCAAGGTATTGAGTTTAGTGCTGATGCAGGTTTAAATGCTAGTGACTCTACAGGCTCAATGACTGGTAAAGTGCAACTTGGTAAGGCTGAAGCACTGGTTCAACCTCAAAATGGTACAATGACCACCAAAACAGAAGGTGCGAAAGCCACAGGCACACTAAATGCTGGTAATACTTCTGTTGATAATAGCGGAAAGGTGAAAGTTGGTGGACATATTGGCTTAATAAAGGTCGAAGTAGAAGTTGATACTAGCAAGCTTAATTAAAGGGGTAGTTATTTTGACGATATGGAAAAATTTGATACTTACTTGGGTGTTAGTTTTAGGAGCAATTATTTTGTATTCTATTGCTGTTACTGGTGGAGTAAATGCAAATGATAACTCTAGATATCTTGGTATTTTCTTTTGGGTTATTACAATACTAGTTAGTATTTATCCGCTAGGTTATTTAATATATAAAAGACAAGAATATGATACATTCGAAACTATTAAGTTTTTTATTATTGCTTTGCTTTGCCCTTTTATAGGTAGTATTTATTTGTTTTTTAAAAACAATAAGAATAGAAGTAAATGAATTTTTATGAATCGGATATAGCGTTTTTCCTGTTTTTTCTTTTTGGGATAAATGCTTTAGTTAGAGGAAGTATTTCATTCCAATTCGAAGCAGGAAAAAAAGGTGTCAATACACTTTTGACAGAGAAGCCCTCATATAAAAGAGGGCATAACATTACTGGTTGGAAGGCTCGTAGTATTGGTCTCATATCTCTTATTTTAAGTGCGATAATTCATTTTTTTATGAAAAGTGGAGAAGTGATATTTTCATTGTAAACTTTATAGTTAAAGCTCTCATAAACGGGAATTTATTATAATATGACAACCTTAATTCATAATTAGGAAGGAAACATATGGCAAACATACTTTTAAGGCTATTGGGAGTTATTATGCTGTTAGCATCATATTCATCCAATGCTTCATTGGTTATTACAGCCTCACAAATTAATGAAATTAACGATAAACTTGCAAAAGCAGCCAGTAATTGTGATTTTAAAGCATCAACAAAATTTTACTTTAAAAATACTAAATTTTTTAACTACTCATTAATTAGTGGAGTAGAGTCGGTAGAAGAACAAAATTTTGATGAAGCGATTACATCAATTAAAGATGCAATGGCCGCTTGCCCTCTCAAGTTAGATAGAGAAGAACCTATTGTTGAAGATATTAAGGTTGACGATTCTGGGCAATCAGCCGAATTTATATTTGAGTCCTTACATTATTTAAGGGCAAAAGATGGAACTATGTATCAAAGTCATGCTAAGGGGAAAACGATATTTGGCGTTATTGACGGACGTATTGTTATTTTAGAATCGCATTACAAAGGCTTGTCGTTTGAAGTGGTAGAGTAAGAAAAATAATTAATACTTTTGATTCCTAAGCCCCTTATGAGGAGATCTCATAAGGGGCTTTATTTTTGGCTGCTTTTGAAGCCAAAGGGATTGATGGTTTCTTGCGCAACAATAAAAGTAAAATAAAAGTGGACTGCCACAATAAATCGTGTGATTTAACATCTTCTACTAAACTCAAAAAAGTTTTAAATGTAGGAGTTTGTTATGCAAATAAAAGTGGACAGCCACAATAAATCGCGTGATTTAACATCTTCTACTAAACTCAAAAAAGTTTTAAATGTAGGAGTTTGTTATGCCAGAAGAATATGGCCACTCATTCTAATTACCGTATCTAAATCACTCACAATAACGTGCAAAGTATCAGGTGGTGGTATCGAGCTATGAAATTCTAATACAAATTTTAGTGATGTTGATATTATTTACCAGTAGCATTGCGGTTGCGGGAGTGACATTTGTACACAGCGATTTATTAGGCTCACCGGTTGCAGAAACCAATAGTGCAGGACAAATCGTTACGCTTTCACATTACAAAGCCTTTGGTGAAGAAATCGAACAGAAGCGTGATGACGTAGGTTATACCGGTCATAAATATGATGCTGATTTGGGCCTGAGTTATATGCAGGCACGATACTATGATCCAGTTATCGGGCGGTTTTATTCGAATGATCCTGTTGGATACGCAGGTAACCCACACAGCTTTAATCGATACGCATACGCAAATAATAACCCGTATAAATATACTGATCCCAACGGAGAGTTTCCGGTATTGGGGTTTATTGCTGGTGTAGCATTAGAAGTGACAAGACAAGCCTTAACTGGTGAAATAAAGGATACTAGTTTTTCAGGGATTGCAAAAAATGTGGGTAAAGCTCTAGTTTCTGGTGCAGCAGGGGCTACAGGTGCAGGATTGGCCTCAAAAGCAGCATCGTTGAGTTTAGCGGGAAGGACGGCTGTGAATACTGCTGGAGGTGCTGCTATAGGAGCAAGTTCAACAGTAGCCAATAATGCGATTGATGGCAAAAATCTGACTGATAATGTAGGGACAGGTGCATTAATAGGCTCTGCGGCAGGAGCTGCTGGTTCATTAGTGGGAGATGGTATAGATGCAGCGAAGACAATGGTAAATCAAAAAGCATTTAATAAACTGTCAGTGTCTGACCAAAATTTAATACAACATGTAAAACAAGCTACAGGTACTTCATCGTCCAATACCGTAGGTGTTGCAGATGCAGTTGGCAATGCAGTTGCTAATTCTAATGGAGTAGCTGACTCTTGTGGGGTACAAAAAGAATGTTAAAAAAAGAGAAGAGTCAAGGACGATTTTATTTGTATCTGTCTGCTTCTTTGGATGGTTTGGGAATTATTCTATTAGGTATCGTACTTGAGATATTGCTTCGGTTGGGTATTTACTTTGACTTATTAAAGCCCGGATTGGAGTGGTTTGTGTTTATGTCCTTGTTATGCTTCGGTGGCGCTTGGGCTTTAATTAAACTTTTACTGCTCTGGATAAAAATCCGAAAATATGACACACAATCCTAAGCATTTTTGAATCCAAAGCCTCGCACTCGCTGACTTAGCTGAGGGGCTTTGTTTTATCTGGCTTGGGAGTTTGAGTTTTTTTCAAGGAAGAGGGGCCAGCTTTGAATCCAACCTAATTGATTTAGGGGGTAATGGCAGAGACAATTAAATAATTGTCTCTAACGCTTAATTAATTTTTGTAAAAATGACAGTGTGTTAACTTTCTCAAGCATTTCCACTTTTAAGAGGTAAAATTTAAGTGCAAGAAGAGAAAGTCACATGGCTACAGTTGCTACTAGGCACATTGTTATTGTCTATTGCGTTAATAATAAACTATGTAACACCAGCGTTTTCGTTATTCGATGGAAAAATTGATGAACGAGCAATGGCTCACGCGATTGGGTTTGCGTCAATGACTGTTTTTGGGTTTGGTTGGTTAAATCTAAAAAGGAACCAAGCTTTGGTCATAATAAGTATTTCCTTTATAGGTGGACTGGCTATTGCCAAGTTCTATTCACCTAGTTTGGCTAAATTGTTAATAACATTAACTATTTTTAGTATTGTTAACCTGTTTTCGCCATTTTTCTTTAACTATCTGAAAGATAAATTTAAATATGTATCATTGGCGTTTGTATTTATAGCGGTTGTTTTTACTTCATTCTACTGGGAAATTCATGTTCAACCGAACTTAGGCGGATATCCAGACCTTCTGCCAAGGTATTATGTCCAATTTCAGCTTGCAATGGATTTAGTAGGAATAATACTAGGATTGGTATTAATCATACGCTCAAATCGACAGTTCTTTTTAAAATGCCATAATGAAGCAAAAGCGCCATAACAACCGCAATTGAATCCAAAGCCTCGCACTCGCGGGGCTTTTTTTTGTTTTCAAGTCTACTAGCAAATGGCTTTATTTTTGGCTGCTTTTGAAGCCAAAGGGAAAACCTTTTTATGGTAAATATAAATAAAAGTGGACAGCCACAATAAATCGCGTGATTTAACATCTTCTACTAAACTCAAAAAAGTTTTAAATGTAGGAGTTTGTTATGCCAGAAGCATATGGCCACTCATTCTAATTACCGTATCTAAATCACTCACAATAACGTGCAAAGTATCAGGTGGTGGTATCGAGCTATGAAATTCTAATACAAATTTTAGTGATGTTGATATTATTTACCAGTAGCATTGCGGTTGCGGGAGTGACATTTGTACACAGCGACTTATTAGGCTCACCGGTTGCAGAAACCAATAGTGCAGGACAAATCGTTACGCTTTCACATTACAAAGGCTTTGGTGAAGAAATCGAATAGAAGCGTGATGACGTAGGTTATACCGGTCATAAATATGATGCTGATTTGGGCCTGAGTTATATGCAGGCACGATACTATGATCCACTTATAGGCCGTTTTTATTCGAATGATCCGATTGGGTTTAAAAATGTTCACAACTTTAATCGTTATGCTTATGCTAACAATAATCCGTATAAGTACATAGATCCTGATGGGAAAGATACGCTAGCTATTGGAGTTGATGTTGAGGCTATTTTACCTATTGGAGGAGGCGGGCAAGCGGGAGGATTTATAAATTATGATAAAGGTGTGATAACTATTGGGACTTTTACCGAAACTAAAGTATCTGCTGGAGAGGACATTGGTGTAAGTGTATCTATCCAAGGTTCAGGTGGTGGTTTATCTGACTTTCAAGGCGATGCAGTAACTGCCGAGGCTGACTTTGGGGTCATCACTATCGAACCTGGTGCGACTTTAGACTCTGAAGGCATGCCAAATGAGCCTATTTTTGGGGTTGAGTTTGGTCTAGGCTTACCAGCAGGAGGTTCTGGTAACCATCTTACTACAACAATCGAAGACAGCATTAGTATAGATATTTCGCCTGTAATAAAGGCTGTGGAGGAATGGATTGAATGAATTTAATTATCTAAGCAAATTTAAGTGGTTTACTTTATTTGTTTGCATTTTGCTTATGACCTTAGTTTTGTCATCTATAACCAGCGAAATAGTTAGCCTAGTGATCTTTACTATAGGAGGTATCATCATTATCTTTTTGTCTTTTTATGCTGACAATAATAGATGGGAATGGCCTCCTCGGTGGAAGAAGTAAACAGGCTGTAAATTTTTACCTAAAGCCCCTCGCGGGGCTTTATTTTTGGCTGCTTTTGAAGCCAAAAAATAGATTCAATGAGAACGCTTAAGCCGTCAGTGTTATCGTTAAGATTTCGCTCATCCGGAACCCTGCTGGTAAATATTCAGCGGAAACCTGGTAAATTTGTTTCGGGATCGTGGTAAGGCTTTGTCGGAATAATGGTAACGTTGGTGCGGAATATACAATTGTATATTCCGCTAAAACTAACCACTGCTCCATGACTTTTTTACCAACATAGTCAAAATAAATTTACCACTCGTGCGCAAGAAGTTTACCAAACAACATTTTGTGCATGAGTTATTTTCGTATGATCAAATCAAGCTTTACAGATTTAAATCACAATGAATTATAAAAGTGGACAGCCACAATAAATCGCGTGATTTAGCATCTTCTACTAAACTCAAAAAAGTTTTAAATGTAGGAGTTTGTTATGCCACGTCCTCGTAGAACCCAGATTAGTGTCGAAGACACGCCATTTTATCACTGTTGTAGCCGTGTAGTACGGCGTGCTTACCTTTGTGGCGATGATAAAATTTCTGGTCGGAACTACAATCATCGCCGTGGTTGGGTCGAATCTCTATTACTTGAATTAGTTGAAGCCCATGAAGTGCTCAGGTTGAAACATTCTATTGCGACTTATCGCAGTCGTTTATGTGATATTTCTTGGTTCATGCGCTGTTTAAATGAGCCAATAGCAAGACAAGCAAATCAAGAAGATAACTGTACGGGGCGCTTCTGGGAGGGTAGATTTAAATCTCAAGCGCTACTTGATGAAGCCGCAGTACTTGCTTGTATGGCTTATGTTGACCTCAACCCTATCAGAGCCAAGATGGTAGAGAGTCCGGAGCAATCAGACCATACCAGCATTCAACTGCGTATTAAGGCGGCATTAAAAGGCGAGCAGCCCAAAAGTCTACTGACTTTCATTGGTAATGAGCGAAACAACCAACCTAAAGGAATTGCGTTTTCGCTGCAAGATTATCTTGAATTGGTTGATGATACAGGGCGTATTATTCGTAACGATAAGCGTGGCGCTATCAGTGCCAATAGCACTAAGTTACTCGCAAGATTAAATATCCCCCAAGATAACTGGCTTAAACTCACCACTGAATTTGGCAAGCTATTTCACGGCCCAGTGGGCACACTTCAAGAGCTGACTCACTATTGTGAACATTTAGAGAAACGCCGACGACACTTCGCGAGTTGTTGTCAGCATTTAAAAGCGGGTTAACTTAAATCATATCGAATCTATAACCGCTTAAGGCTCCAAATTATATGGGTTAGGATACTACTGCCTGAAATCTCTATTTTTCACTGATATTTACTTATTTCGTTACTCATCATTCATTTAAATCACGGTTAATCGGTCATTTCGCTTTTAAGTTACTTCTCTTGTTTGATCGCCAATCAAAATGGCACTATGTTATTGTTTTAATATGGCTGTCCATATTTGTCGATTAACAAACGTTATAGTTTGTATTTATTAAATGACTTTTTATCATCGTTTTAAATGGGGGTCTTTAAATATTCTGTTTATGTATGTTGATTGGTGATTATTTCAATCAACAAGTAATTAAGCGATTACTACTTGCTATAGCCAGAGCACTTTTTAAAGGCGATATTTAATTCATCTAGGGTAGTATCTATATCAACCTCATTGCTTTTTTTAGTCTCAATACACATACCACACTGTGAACTAATACTTCTAGGAACGGGTATGATTAAGCACTTAAGATTCATTTGACGAATAGCTTTGTGAGCTAAAATGACCGCCCTTGTATTATTGAAGAGGTATAAAATATTATTATCCATGGCTAACGCATCTTTTTATAGCGTTGTACAAATAGTCTACATCTTCATCACTATGGTACGGTGACAGCGCAATACGTATCAATCCTTCTGGAAAACTATTTAAATATGAGTGAGCAACCGGAGCACAGTGTAGACCGACTCTAGTTTGGATCCCAAAATCTTTGTATAACGTAAACGCTAATTCAGAAACACTGTGATCCTTGGATTTAAACGAAAACAATTCACCTTGGTTATTTCTATCCGTAGAGACATACAGTTTTATGATATCAATAGCGGCTAGTTTGTTTAACAGTGTATTAAAAGCATCTTGAGAATGGAGTGATTGTGGCCTATTTTTGAGTGCGGCATGTAACCCATAAATACCCGCAATGTTGGGGGTTCCTGCTTCAAATAAGTCTGGATAATCCTCTGGCATACTTAAAAATTCCGAATGACTTCCCGTTCCACCATGTAATAAAGGTTCAATGGTATATTTCGGTGATGTATAAAGCGCTCCGGTGCCTGTTGGGCCTAACAGCGATTTATGACCCGTAATCGCTAAAAAGTCGATATCCCAATCTTCAACATTTATAGCAATATGTCCTGCAGATTGTGCAGCATCTAACAGTATGGGAACATCTTCGAGAATATGTTTTAAGGCTTTAATCGGCTGTATAACACCATTTACATTACTCATATGGGAAATGATGACGAGATCACACTTATTAATATTCACTTTATCAATATCGATAGTGCCATCTTTTCTTGCTGGTAGAAATTCAACCTCTATTCCCATTTTTTCTTTTAAATAATGTAAAGGCCTCATGACAGCATTATGTTCTAAAGGTGATACCAATACGCGTTTATGTTTATAGTTAAAATTCTTAATAACTGAATTTAAAGCAAATGTTGCATTTGGGGTAAAAGACAATCTTTCTGGGTTAGGGATTGATAGCGTACCAGCCAGTAAATCTCTGCACTCTTCTACTTCAGATGACACCTTAAAAGCTTTTTCATAGAAAGATCGACCATAGGGCGCCCCATCGACATCTAAATATTGAGCTATAGCTTGAGACACCTGTGGCGGTTTTGGAAAAGAGGTTGCACCGTTATCAAAATATAAATTCATCATTAAGGATTAATAATTTTATCTGAACGGTTTAAGGTTTCTACAATGGTATACATGTTAGAAATTGTGCCAGCACCAATCTTATCTTTTATATTATAAAAATCAGCACATGTTCCACATAACAAAATATTAACCCCTTTAGCTTCTAAGGCGTTAAGAGACTCTAAAACTGCAGAATCGTTGGTGCATAATAGAACACCAGAGTTATATAAGATAATGGTGGAAGGTAATGGGTCTAATTGAATAAGAGAGTTAATAAATGACTGCATTAGAATATCACCTAAGTCGTCATCACCAGCGCCCATTTTACTTGAGCTGATGTTAATAACACTTCTTACTAATTTATCTTTATTCTGTTTCATTTTGACTCCAATTGTCTAATGAGTTTGGATCATTATATATTTTTATTTGATCATCATATATGTCTATTGTCACAAGTACGACACAGACAATACAATTGGGTTTTTCCCTGCTAACTCAATTAAATGTATTAATTTACAATTGGTTATGCTTTATTTGCGAAAGGATTTTATATTGTTCAAAACGTATATAATGATTGGCTTTGCTCATTTTTTATTAGACGCAAAAATTGAGTTTATTACCACGTACTCTAGAATTATTTGCTATGTCATCGAGTTCATTTGTAGTTGGTAATAAGCACCAATAGAGCCATGGTGTAGATTACACTTAATCAATAATCAATAGAGTAGACTTAACATAATTCCATTTTTCGGATAAATTATAACCTTGATTGTTTTGTCTTTTTTAATAAAAAGACATGCATAGCGATAAACTTGAGAGTTTTCAATGAACATCGACATTATTTACCATGAAGATAACGAGACAGTGGCTTTGCTCACTGCTGGTTTACGTCAATTTAACGTTGAACATTTAGGTGATGAAACCACTGAGCCTCTCACCATCGTTGCGCGTAATGATGAGGGTGAAATCATCGGAGGTGTAGCAGGTCGTACCATTTATAATAACTTTCTTATCAATGTGGTTTGGGTAGATGATTTATATAGGGGTAAGGGATTAGGTCAAGAATTAATGAAAATTGCCGAAGTCGTAGCGATTAAGCGCGGTTGCCTGATTGCGCAACTTGATACGTTAGATTTTCAAGCGCCGCGTTTTTACCAAAAGCTAGGGTTTAACATCATAGGTACAGTACCTAAGTTTGCCGGTAGCCCAGCAAGATATTTTATGATGAAACAGTATTTATGATAAAACATCATTATTCCACATATGTTCAGGAGTAAAGTTAGTTAATGGTGTAACAATTTCAAACGTTGTATACTCACCATTTACATGAACAATAAACAAATTTTCGATACTTTGTGATTTTTCTACTTATGTTTACAGTTAAGAGAATAATTTTTAAAGGCGATTATTACAGGCTCGTGAATATAAAGAGAAATATATTATGAATCGTATTATCGGGTTAGATCTCGCTAGAGGTATTGCGATTTTTTTTGCGATGACATCACATACATTTTCAGCATTACATTATAATGCAGGATTGTCTATGAATCTTGTATTCAGAACTTCTACCCCACTATTTATTGTTGTTTTTGGATTTTTTTTGCATCGAATATATTTACGAAAAATGAATGAGTCTGGATTTGCATTTATTAAAATAAAACTTTGGACAAGGGCGGTTCAATGTTATGTTTTATATGCGTTAAGTTGCATTTTATTAGGTCTGTCTATGCAATATAGTATTGCTTATACATTAAGAATGATGATTTTTTTAGGCGGTACACCTTTTACTGATATTTTAAAATATTACACTTTAATTTTAATTTCTGCACCGTATTTATTACTGTTTATTTCTCGATATGGTTTAAAATACGCGATTGGTTTAAGTTTTATTCCTCATATACTTAGCTTTTTTTCACTATTAAAACCCATTACCTTTATACCTTTTGGCCACTACTTATCTGCTATGACTTATGGTGGAGGTGAAATCGTTGCTGGTCCCTCAGTTTTACATTCTTTTGTTTTTATTTTATTAGGATTTTATCTTTCAGTTGTATTGCAAAATGAAGGTTCACGTTCAAGTATTATTAAACATGATAAAAACCGTCATATTTTAATGGCTTGCGTTGTATTGTTGTCATCTTTGTTTGCACTTTATGCAACTGGTAATATGACTATTGATGATTTGTCGGGGATGTCATTACGTAATAGCAATGCCTACCCATATTTTTTATTTGGTTGTTTGTCTTCTATT
Source organism: Shewanella polaris (assembly GCF_006385555.1). NCBI lineage: Bacteria > Pseudomonadati > Pseudomonadota > Gammaproteobacteria > Alteromonadales > Shewanellaceae > Shewanella > Shewanella polaris. The sequence continues at coordinate 1,732,117 of NZ_CP041036.1, forward strand.
TTATTTATTGAATTTTCTCTTTTAACTGCTCACTATGTGAAGCAGATTTATTTAAGTCCATTACTTTTGTTTGGTTCGTCATCGTTAATACTTTTTAGTTTTGGAAATTGTATATTATACTCGATTTATGATGAGTATCAGTTTACATTTTTGTTATATTTATTGATTTTATTTTTCTTTTACTTTATTTGTCGTATTAATTTTTCACTAAAAAAAGTACCATCAAAGCGTTTTCAATTTATCCTAAAATATATAAGTGTTGGGTATGTTAAATTATTAATTAAGTGATATTGCATATTGAACTAATGTTGTCATTAAAATTATAATGCATATGCATTAATTAATGTATATGTCTCAATTATACGGATATCTATTTTTATCGACTAAATATTAACAGCTAAACTACGATTTATTTACTCTTTGGAAATGATATTTTAAGATGACGATGCCTAGAAAAGCCATTGTTCGTTTAGAGGACACGGCTTATTATCATTAAGTTTGCCGGTAGCCCAGCAAGATATTTTATGATGAAACAGTATTTTTTATCAAAAACGTTGGTCTGATATCAGGGGCATGATATGAATCTCAATCAAGTGACATTGCCTGTGTCGAATATGAATAAGGCCGTTAGCTTTTATCAAATTTTAGGCTTTACCTTAATCGTGGATACGCCGCATTACGCTCGTTTTGAATGCCCAATGGGTGAGAGCTCTTTTTCGCTGTCATTAGAGTCTGAGCCTATGACTCATGGCGCGGTGATTTACTTTGAACATCCTAAACTTGATGAGTGGGTGAATGAATTACTAGAGAAAGACATCGTATTTAGCCAAATGCCGACAGATGAAACTTATTTATGGCGTGAAGCGGTGTTATTCGATCCCAGCGGCAATAAGCTCAAACTGTATTGGGCGGGTGATAACCGTTTAAATCCACCTTGGCGGGTTCAAACTGTATAATTTATTTCGCGTAGGGCGATTGGCCGACTTCTTCTGCAACTAACCAAACTCGCATATCAAATTCTAACTGGTGGTAATCTGCCAGCATAAAAGTGCACAGTTGATAAAATGGTTTGTTGTGATCTTTTTCGCGCAGGTGAGCCAGTTCGTGTACTACCACCATTTGCAGGAGTTCAAATGGGATGTGCTTTAAGCGAGATGAAATCCTAATTTCATTTTTAGCTTTGACTTTATTACCTTGACGTCGATTAACATAAGAATGTAAACCTAAGGCATGATGGCTTAAGTTAATTTTGTCATCAAAAATCACTTTGGCTAATGGGTCTGATTGACGCATATAGGTGTTTTTTAATTCAATGGCCATATCGTATAAGGCTTTGTCGGTACGAATGTCGTGCATTTTTGGGTAACGGGTTAAAAAGTGGGCGCCTAATGTTTTGGTATCCACTAATTGGCTAATTTTATCTACAATATCTGGCTGATAACCACTCAAATAACGTAACGCGCTTTGTTCACTCTGCCTTTTTTTGATGTCGGCACTGGTGATTAACTGACTTATGTCGGTTTTGGGTTTTAATGCTTGGCTTGCCGACTTAATCGGCATTTTAGGAGGTGCTTTAGGAGCTTTTGCTTTAGTGTCTGACATAGATTAACTGATTTATGTTGGCATTACCGATGTCTGTATGGATATCGGTAATGCCAATAAGAACATTGGCAGCAGTAAGTTACACTTTACCGAAGATGAGTCTATTATGCTGAACATAAGCAACGTCAAAAGCATTAAGTTGGACGCGTTTTAGATCCAATGAATCAAAGTCAACTTGTGGCGGGTTACGTTTTAATTGCTCTTTGATTATCACAGGAGAAATAAGTGATACAGGAATATCACTTAATTGAATTGCTGCTTCAAGTTTAAAGCTGGTAGCACTGCCAGCAAATTTACCTTTTTGTTCACGTTCAATAATCGCAATTTCATCGACCTTATAATCGGTCATGAGTTTTTGAAACGCAAAGTTGAATTCGCGAATTGATTCAGTCGTTGCCGATTGTGAAATACTGAATGACACTTTACGACATGCTGGTACATTAAATGTTTCACCTTCATAGGTCAGTAAACAAATAATGGCTTCGCCGCCTTTTAATTCAACACCACAAATTTTCATGTTAATCCTTACTGGTTTATTCATTCGAGAGTGCCATTGGCATGCTCGTTATCGTTCATTTGTTGTAAGGTAATGGATTACCCTACATTCATTATTTGGCTATAGCTGTTTGAGTGCGAGTTAATCTTCTACTGTGCTGTCGTCTTCAATAATTTGAATCGGTTTGACTTTACGACGTACTGGCGCGTCGCCGACATCAACGCCAGTAATAAAGCGTTTATCACTCTTTGGTGCAGCTTTAGGTTTTTTAGGCGCACTAACTCTTTTGCTGATGACAGCAGCTTTTGCACTTGTACCCGCTTTGCTTGCTTGAGGCTTATCTTTTAGACCGCTAAATTTAGCTCTTAAGCCCTCAATAACAGTAGGCTCAAAGTTTTTACGTAAAAATAATTGTACTTTTTTAAAGCTGTCCCAATCTTTAGGGCCTACAAATGATACCGCGTCGCCTTTAGCGCCTGCGCGACCTGTACGGCCTATACGGTGTACATATTCTTCGGCAAACTTTGGCATATCAAAGTTAATCACTAACGATACGTTAACTAAATCGAGGCCGCGTGATGCCACATCTGTCGTCACAAGTATCTGTGATTGGCCTCGAGCAAATTGGTCCATAATCTGGTTACGGGCCGATTGCTTTAAGTCGCCACTGAGTGCTGAGGTGACAAAACCTTCTGCGGCCAATAATGTCGCAATTCGGTCTGTGTCAGAGCGAGTGGCAGTAAACACAATGACTTGCTTATGTTGTTCTTGCGTTAAAATGTGTTTTAGCAAGGCTTGTTTATGGTCTAAATGATCAACCAAAATAATCCGTTGCTCAATGTCTTTATGCTCGGTGTAAGATTCGCCTATAGACACATGATTGGGCGTTTTGAGCAAGGTTGTTGCAATGTCGCCAATGCTGTCATGATCTAATGTGGCCGAAAACATCAATGTTTGACGACGTTTATGATCCGCCGCATCGTTAATGGCTTTTAATTGTGGTGCAAAGCCTAAATCGAGCATGCGGTCAGCTTCGTCAAGAACCAATAACTCTAAGCCGTTTAAATATAAATGACGTTGTTGTAAGTGATCTGCAATACGTCCTGGGGTGGCGACAATAAAGTGTGGATCTCTAGACAAGGCTTTAGCTTGGTCGTTAAAGTTCTCACCGCCGAGTACGCTGATGGCTTTATATTGGGTATTGGCGACTAATAAACGTAATTGGCCATAAACTTGCTGGGCTAATTCACGAGTCGGTAATAATATAAGTACCCGAGGATCTTTTTTAGACAATGCTCTGGTGGATATTACCCGTTGCATAGCAGGCAATAAAAACGCTAAGGTTTTACCCGAGCCCGTTTTAGAGGATGCCATTAAGTCTTTACCTGATAAGGCAATGGGCAGTGCTTGCGCTTGAACATCGGTAGGCGTAGTAATGCCAAGGTGCTTTAAACTGTCAAGCAGGCGCTTGTCCAACGAAAAATCGGTAAATTGCAAAGGTAAATCCCCTAAAAAATGCTAGCCAAGGATTATAACGGTTTCACCTTGCTATAGCCAACAAGAGTCGCTTTAGTTATGCTATTTTTTAGCTTTACATTTTTGCGCTTACTTGGCATCACTAGTTGTTTACTGAGCCAAATATTATTGTAAAGAGTTAATGTATCGAGCATGAAAGGAATAAAGATGACAAAGCTCACCGTGGGATTAGCGCTAGGCAGTGGAGCGGCGAAAGGTTGGGCCCACATTGGGGTGTTAAATGGTTTAGCAAAATTAGATATTTATCCTGACAAAATTGCCGGTTGTTCAGTTGGGGCGTTAGTGGGGGCAGCTTATTCCAATAATCATTTGGCTGAGCTTGAAACCTGGGTGAGTGGCTTTTCAAGCTGGGATGTGCTCGGGTTAATGGATTTAGGGTGGCGTAAAGGCGGTTTAATCAGTGGCGAAAAAGTATTTGATGTGTTGGCTAATCGCATTGGTGATCTTAACATTGAACAACTGAAGCGTCCCTTTGCCGCAGTGGCAACAGATTTATATTCTGGTCAAGAAATTTGGTTTAAAGAAGGTGACTTACGCCATGCGGTTCGAGCCTCGTGTTCAATGCCGGGTTTTTTGCCGCCTGTTCAGCAAGGAAACCGCTGGGTAGTTGATGGTGCCGTAGTTAACCCTGTGCCAGTGTCATTAGCGCGTTCTATGGGAGTCGATATCGTTATTGCGGTGGATTTAAACGGTCATCGTCGTGGGCAAATGCATTTAATTCCAGAGCAAGTAAAAAGCCGAAAAGCGACTAAGTCTGAGCCTATCGATGAAAAGCGCGAGCTTGAATCTGGCTTTATGGATTTATGGGGTAAAGGCAAAGATTACATGAATGGCTTATCTGATAAGTTTGCTCTTGGCAGTTCAAAATCCCATCCAGGTATGTTGGCTGTTATGTCGCAATCAATGGATATTTTAGAGCAACGCCATAAACGCTCACGTTTAATGGGCGAGCCACCTGATATTTGTATTGTTCCTGATGTCGGTGATATTGGCACTATGGAGTTTCATCGTGCCAAAGAAGCCATTATAGCTGGCGAACAAGCTGTAATGGATATTCAACATTTACTTAAAGCGACATTAAATAACAAATAGCGGTCTCCAATTCTGGTAGTGCTTGCATGTCTATGCGTGGCACTGCCTCTTGGTGTAAATGCTGCTTTATTAATGTATTAGGCCTTTTATACATAAAGTCTATTATTTAATGTACATCATTGTCCTAGATTATTAATATCTTGCGTCTTACTGTCGGGCAACTTATCTATCTTTTCTCTATAGGCATGTCGGTTCCGAGAATTGCATTGATTATGACTTTCCTAGTTAACTTCTTTTTTCTTCTTAACCTTTGCGTCTATCGATAAAACCGCTATTAGTAATCAATTAGTTAGTCGATATCAATGGGTCATTATCCATTAATAGTGATTAATATGGTCTTAGGCTAACACACTAGGGACGTTTGGACATGACAGGCTTTATAGCTAAAGACATCCTATTTCGTTAAACAATTTTAAATTTTTCTGTGGTATTTGTTCTCTGTAAATCCCTACATTATTTATGGCTAACAGCAAGGTATTTTTCACTATAAGTACTGCCGACAATTATGATCTGGATCAAAGTAACGCTCAGGATTAGCGTGTCTAATACCCTCTATCTTGTGTTTATGTTGAATTTAAGCGCTATATGTAGTGCTTTCGAGGGTGGCCGTATGCTAGTTGTAGTGAAAAGAGATGGATGTCGTACTGCATTTGATGGATGTCGTATTAAAGAAGCTGTGGTGGCCGCTATGGACTCTGCGGGTCAAGCCGATGACCAATATGCATTGCAGTTAGCACAAACGGTTGAACAGCAAATGGCTGCGAAAACTGAAGTGGATATTCTCGAACTACAAGAAGCCGTTGAAAATTTACTGATGTCGGGGCCTTTTAAATCGGTAGCACGTCATTACATAGAATACCGTCATGACAGAGACAAACACCGTGAAGCACAAAGTAAATTAAATTGTGCGATTCGAGGCTTAGTTGAGCAATCAGACAACTCAATTTTAAATGAAAATGCCAATAAAGACGCCAAAGTTATTCCAACTCAACGTGATCTTCTCGCTGGTATTGTTGCTAAGCATTATGCTAAAACTCATTTGTTACCTAAAGATGTTGTCGAAGCACATGAAAAGGGTGAAATTCATTATCACGACTTAGATTACGCACCGTTTTTCCCAATGTTTAACTGCATGTTAATCGATTTGGCTGGCATGTTAACCCATGGCTTTAAAATGGGTAATGCTGAAATTGAGCCGCCAAAATCTATTTCTACCGCAACGGCGGTTACGGCACAAATTATTGCCCAGGTGGCCAGCCATATTTATGGTGGCACAACGATTAACCGTATTGATGAAGTGTTAGCTGAGTTTGTACAAATCAGCTATCAAAAACATCTTGTAGTGGCAAAAAAATGGCAAGTGGCTGACGTAGAAGGTTATGCGATGACGCAAACTGAAAAAGAATGTCATGACGCATTCCAGTCACTTGAATATGAAGTCAACACCTTGCATACCGCTAATGGCCAAACACCGTTTGTTACTTTCGGTTTTGGGTTAGGTGTGTCATGGGAGTGTCGCTTAATTCAAAAATCAATGCTAACTGTACGTATGGCTGGCCTAGGTAAAAACCGTAAAACCGCAGTATTTCCTAAATTGGTCTTTGCCATTAAAGACGGTGTTAATCATAAAGCAACAGACGCTAATTATGATATTAAAAAACTGGCGTTAACTTGTTCAACTATGCGCATGTACCCTGATATTTTAAATTATGACCAAGTAGTAGAAGTCACTGGTTCATTTAAAACCCCAATGGGTTGTCGATCCTTTTTAGGTACTTATGAAGAGGATGGTCAATTGGTGCACGAAGGTCGTAATAATTTAGGTGTTGTAAGCCTCAATTTACCGCGTATTGCTTTAGAAGCGGGTAAGGATGAAAAGCGTTTTTATCAATTACTCGATGAGCGTTTGTTAATCGCTCGTAAAGCATTAGATACTCGCATTGCACGTTTAGCGGGAGTCAAAGCCCGTGTTGCACCTATTTTGTATATGGAAGGTGCTTGTGGCGTGCGTTTAAATGCTGATGATGATGTTAGTGAAATCTTCAAAAATGGTCGAGCATCAATTTCATTAGGCTTTATCGGCCTGCATGAGACCATAAATGCTTTGTATGGCAATGAAAAGCATGTGTTTGATAACACAGAATTACGTGAGAAAGCTGTCGCTATCATTAATCATTTAAAGCAAGCGACTGAATCTTGGAAGCAAGAAACGGGCTATGGTTTTAGTTTATACAGTACGCCAAGTGAAAATTTATGCAGTCGTTTTTGTCAGCTTGATACCGCGCAATTTGGTGTAGTGGCAGGGGTAACAGACAAAGGTTATTACACCAATAGTTTTCATCTTGATGTTGAAAAAAGTGTAAACCCTTATGACAAAATTGATTTTGAACAACCATATCCAGCTATAGCCAATGGTGGATTTATTTGCTACGGCGAATACCCTAACATGCAAAATAATATAGAAGCGCTTGAAAACGTTTGGGATTATAGCTACAGCCGAGTGCCATACTATGGCACTAACACGCCTATTGATGAGTGTTATGATTGTGGTTTTATTGGTGAGTTCAATTGTACAAGTAAGGGGTTTGTGTGCCCTAAATGTGGTAACCATGAGCCTAGCCGAGTATCCGTTATTCGTCGAGTGTGTGGTTATCTGGGCAGCCCAGATGCAAGACCATTCAACTTTGGCAAGCAAGAAGAAGTCAAACGCAGAGTGAAGCATTTATAATGTATTACAGTGCTTACCATAGTATTGATGTAATCAACGGTGAGGGCACCCGCTGCACGTTATTTGTCAGTGGGTGCGAGCATGCTTGTAAGGGATGTTATAACCAAAGCACTTGGCGTGTGGATGCTGGGCATGAATTTAGCCAAGCGTTAGAAGATCAAATCATTAAGGATCTAACCGACAGTCGTATTTATCGCCGAGGCTTATCGTTAAGTGGTGGCGATCCACTGCATCCCGCTAATCTCGATGCTATATTAAAACTGGTTACGCGAGTAAAGAATGAATGCCCTGGTAAGGACATTTGGCTGTGGACCGGTTATCAATTGGCCGATCTTAGTGTCGCACAGCAAAATATAATCAACTTAGTTGATGTGATGATTGACGGTAAGTTTGAACAAGATAAAGCTGACCCCGCGCTATTGTGGCGCGGAAGCAGCAATCAGGTGATTCATCGCTTTAATCATGACGATCCTAGTTAATAGGGCTTTATTAAACGTTCGGGTCAGTCTTAGATTGGCATAAAAAAGCACTGTCAAAGACAGTGCTTTTTATTACCTAATTGTCACGTTCTTAAATACGATACGTTACGGTTAACTTTGCATTACGCTCTTCGCCGGGTAGACCACCCAAAAACATTGCTTTTTCGTAGTATGACTTGTTAAATAAGTTATTAATATTCAGCTGAATTTTATAACGTTCAACATCATAACTAATGGCTGTGTCGACCACGGTATAACCAGGCACATAACCGTCGGGAATACCGAATGAGCTAGAGTTAGTGCTGCGTTCACCGACATGCTCGGCACCAAGACTAATCGATACCGGCGCTGGTAATCCCAATTCTGCCGCATAAGTCACCCAAGCACTTGCAGTAACATAAGGAACGCCTTTTTGGTGTTGACCATAGCTGCTGCTATTTGGGTTTTGGTTGTCTCTAGCATCTTGGTATACCGCGTTAAGATTCACTTTCCACTGTTCACTTAGGTAGGCATTAAGGTCTAACTCAACCCCTTTGGTGTCTTCGCTACCATCATAAAAGTACGGGTCAATGTCAGGCGTGACCGCGCTACTGTCATAATCTGGATTCGCATAAGCAATATTAGTCCGTGATGATTTAAAGAACACCAATGATGTTAATAGTTGATCATCAAACGCTTTGACACGAATACCTAAATCATTGCTAATTGATTGCGAATCTTCACGGTCAGCTTCATTACCTGTTACATCACCTAACACACTGTATGCCGTACGGCCTTTAGAGTGGTTAACGAAAATAGAGATATCGTCAGTAGGCATATAGGTTAGGCCTAAATTGTAAGTTATGCCGTTATCAGTGGTATCTGCTTCTGGTTGTGGTGCAGCTAAACTGCTGCTGTAACGAGAATCAACGCCTAAGTGTTCATAACTTTGCTTTATTTCGTTAAAGGCTACGCCAATACGGCTGGTGAAACCTGCTCCCAAGTAACCAACATGCTGCACTCCTAATCCCCATGCAGTAACAGACTTGTTATAGTTGCTGGTGAGTAATGGGTCGTAATCTTCAAATTCACCATCGGCCCAATTAGGATTACGGATGTCATAAATGTAGGGCAGGGTACCTTGATAAGACACATCACCATTGCTATCTTTCAGCGTATAGTCAGCATCCCAAATCGAATATTGTTTAAAGCTAATATCGCGATCTTCAAAGTTTGCATTGATCAATAATTCGTTTTCAATGTTACCTATATCAAAGTCGTAGCGTAAATCAGCAAAGTACTGCCATGACTTTTCATCAGCTGAGACTTTACGGTATTCCTGACGTCGAGCGGCATAAGGATACAGCACATCGTTCTCAACAAGTGGTGCTCGTGGATTTTGGTTAATCACACCGTTACGTTCCGAATATACGTAGTTATAAGCTCCTGTTTGACGAGCAAAGCTAGTTTCATAATTACGGTATTGTAACTGCTGGTTTAAGAAGAGGTTGTCGGTAAGGTAAATATTATGAGTTAGCTTAAAGCGAAGCTCTTCACCTTCATTGTCTTTTGCCATTGGTGAAATTAAACCATTATGGCCAAATGCATAAGGTGTTTGCCCATCACTGGCATCTAGTGAGTCTGCAAGTTGTTGGCGCTGTGCATCGGTGAGTTGTACACCATTGCTAGTGGGATCATTGACGAGATCTTGCCAATTAACTTCTCCTGCTGTTTTACCATCTGCTGACTCTGCATTGTAAATACGGATAGGGTGGCCAATAGAGTCAACGGGGATCGCATCGTTAATGTAAGCAGCAGACAGCATCAGATTTTGGTTATCGTCTAATACAAACTTCATTGAGGCATATACTTCATCTCTGTCGGTACCCAAATTGCGGTAGCCATCACTGCGCGCGCTTTTAGCTACTACACGATAGGCTATATCATCAGTGATCCCGCCCGTGCTGTCGGCCATTAATGAATAAGTATCCCATTGTCCCACTTCGGCTTCAAAAACGTGTTGGCTGTCAAACTCAGGTTTTTTCTCAATTAAGTTAATTACGCCGCCGGCGCTCCCCATGCCGTATAAGCCCGTTGCAGGGCCTTTTAATACTTCGACTGAGTTAACATTAGTTAACGAGCGTGTTGGGTTAAAAGTGTTGCCAAGGCCTGCGCCGCCGTACATGCCGTCATAGGTATAGTTAGCGCCTAATCCTCGGATCACTAAATTATCGCCAATACCATAATTGTTACCGGCTTGAGTCACACCACTGATATTTCGTACTAGGTCTTGCATATTGCTGACACCCTGGGCATCGATCAATGCTTCATCAACAATCACAACCGCAGCGGGTGTTTCCATTAGTGACATGTCTGATTTAGTGGCAAGGCCAGAATTTCTCACCACTTGGTTTTGTCGGCCATATACGGTAATGCGTTCATAATCGGTTGATGATGCTTGAGATTCTGCAGTATTAATTGGTGCTTGTGCTTGGGCATAAAAAGGAAACAAGACACTTTGGCATGCAATAGCAAGTAAAGAGAGGTGTAGTGGCTTCATAATGTGTGGCCTTTGTTAATTGTATTGCGAATGATAACGATTATTATAATCATTACAATAATTTCTAGCGCTATATGTAAAAAAAACAAGCGGAAATGATTTGAATGCTGTTAAATCAAGCGGATTGAGTAAGATTTAAACATGACTGTAGGTAGGTTCAAGGCTATAAACTCTGAGGTAACGTTCGGTACTGTGAATAAACACACATTGCTGCGATTAATGAATGAGATGTGCTGTAAGGTGGCATTGATTGTTTGATATAATGCAACGATACTTGGAATATATGTTCGAGATGAAATACTTTACCAGTACATTCATATATGAAGCGTTTGCTATTCGCATCTTAGGTGGTTTTGGGTATATAATCTGCCTCCGAAACGGTGTTGTGATAAACGTTTAAGTGTAACGATTCACTAAACACACCAAAGCATTTAAGGTAATCAAATGAATTTAAAGCTAGAACTGCAAACATTGAATGATAAATTAGACAAGTTTCGTCGCAAGTTGGCTGCGGCTGAACAACGTGGCGACGCCGCTGTTGTCGTGCAGTTTAAAAAAGAAGTGGCAGCTGTTACTAAGCGAATAGCAAGTATTAAAGGCCAACAAACTCGCCAATTTAGCCAAGAAGGCTCAGCATTAAAAGCGTTAGGGTTTAAACGTCCACTAACCAAAGCTGAACAAGCCGATATGGGAAAATTAAATAAATCAGTTAAAGGCTTAATTGTCGTTCACCCTTTGACGGCATTAGGCCGAGAAATGGGCATTAAAGAAGTCACTGGTTTTGCTCCTGCAAAGTTTTAATATTATCTTTTACAGTTAGTCGTCGTAAGGTTAATTCATGTCGATAAAATATATCGCAACATCTAAGTTACCCACTCCTTGGGGTGTTTTTGCTATGCACGGTTTTGAAGATACCGCCACAGGTAAAGAACACGTTGCGTTGACATTTGGTCAGCTGGATCCTACTCAACCTATGCTAGGTCGTATTCATTCTGAATGTTTGACTGGTGATGCGTTATTTAGTTTACGTTGTGATTGTGGTTTTCAATTACAAGCGGCAATGCAAAATGTGGCAGAAAAAGGTCAAGGCTTTTTGTTGTACTTGCGTCAAGAAGGTCGAGGCATTGGCTTACTCAATAAAATTCGAGCCTATGAGTTACAAGATGCTGGTGCCAATACGGTCGAAGCCAATTTGCAGTTAGGTTTTGAAGCTGATATGCGTAAGTACGATATGATTTTACCAATGCTAGAGAAAATTGGTGTGACTAAAGTGAGGTTGATGACCAACAATCCTCGTAAAGTCACCGCTATGCAAGATGCTGGTATTGAAGTCGTTGAACGTATTCCATTGCAAGTGGGTAAAAACCGTTATAACGAATCATATTTAAAGACTAAGTCGACTGAACTAGGTCATATGATGTCGGAATACCATTTTCACGATGAATAAATTGACGAAATAATAACGGTATGGTGATGGAGCAAGGGCAAATAATTGGGCTTTTAGGTTTATCATCGTGTCGTTGTTTACGTTTGTTGCATTGCCAACCTTCCGCTGTATTTTCTTTGTTAACCTCCTTGTGTTTATCTGTGGCGACTATTTTATGCTTAAGTTGTCTAACACACTCTGCATTTGCTGATGAGCTTACCAGTGAACCCGATGCTTCCCATTATGCTTTTGCTAGTTATTTAGGCAGTGGTATTTACCGTACATCAGGCCAAAGTGCCGCGGTGATAAATGTGCCGTTAGGCTTTGAGCTAGAAAAATCTGCTGACCATTTATTAAAACTGCGATTTACCGCATCGTTTGGTTTTTTTGATTATTCATTTAATGATTTGCCCGGTGGCAGTTTACCGAAAAATGTTGGTACGATTACCTTAACACCAGGGATTGAATACCATTGGCTGGTGGACGATAAATTAACGGTCGAATCCTATGTCGACTTAGGTTACGGGCATAATTTCTCCACTTATAGCCATGTGGGTATTTTTTCGACTGGCTTGTCGACCTTGTATCGCTTTGGCTCAGCTGATTATAGCCCTGTATGGGTTAATCGAGTTTATTATGCAGGTTATAAAAGTAATCAAAACGACAGTACCGAAGGGTATTCTGTTTTGAAAAGTGGTGTCGACTTTGGCTTTAATTATGATTGGCAATGGGATGATATGCGGGTTGAACCACGGATGTTTGTTGCAGGACATTGGTATTTTAACCAACTTAAATTTGTAACCCCAGTTGGCAAAGATGTACTCACTTCATATACCTATGAAATAGGCGCCACTCTGGCATTTTCAAAACCGATTAATTTTGCTGCTATTGGCTTGGACAGTGTCGAAATAAAACACTTAGGCTTGAGTTATCAGGTTGGCGGTGGCTTGAAGGTGTGGCGAATTATTTTCGAATTTCCACTTTAACATTTCCGTTAGTAGCGCTTCGCGTTGACATCACTATAAAGGCTACATATAAGTGCTGCAACAACAACACTCATCGCATTGGTTATATGATGTTAACCATTCCCCCAAATATCAGCATTAACGGGTTTGCTTGGCTTATCGCTTTGTTCACTGACTTTGGTTGTGGGTGTTTTTCTGGCAGTGACGGCTTTTGGACTAGCCGGTTTGCGAGAATTATCTTTTGGCGGCGGTAATGGTAATTTGTTGGCTTTAAGATACAAGTATTCAACTTTGTCACGAGCCCAAGGTGTTTTGCGTAAAAACTTCAAGCTTGATTTTACACTCGGATTGTCTTTGAAACATTGAATGTTGATTCTAGAGCCTAATTGCTCCCAACCGTACTTTTCAACGAGTTCGGTAACAATGGTTTCCAGTTTAATGCCGTGAAGCGGGTTGTTTGCTTGTGTCATGGACCGTGCGAGCTAATTGAGTTTGGTAATATTATACCCACATTGCTGTCAAAGTGATATCAACACAAAAACGGCAGCTTAAGCTGCCGTTTTTTGTTCCACATTAATGGTTATAGCTCATTTGCTAATTCAATTTTCTCTTCGTCATCATCAGTATCAATGTCACCTTTACCTTTGGTTTTAATAATAATCATTGCTGCAATAATGAATGTGGTGACCATTCCCGCTACCGTAGACACAACCATTGGTAAACCTGCTCCTAATGTTGATGAATTCAACATGAAGCTAATAACAACACAGGTCATGAACATCGCTGGGACGGTACAAATCCAATGGAATTTATTATGGCGAAGTAAGTAAGCTGCCGCGGTCCATAGCATCAATACAGCAGTGGTTTGGTTTGCAACACCAAAGTAACGCCAGATAATGCCAAAGTCGACTTGGGTTAACATTGCACCGATAGCAAATAATGGTAACGCTAGCAGTAACCGCTTAGGTAACGCGACTTGTTTGATGTTAAAGAACTCTGCCAAGATTAAGCGTGCTGAACGAAATGCGGTGTCGCCAGATGTGATAGGTAATACAATCACGCCAAGGATAGCTAAGAAACCACCAAAGGTACCAAGCAGACCGTTAGATGCTTCATATACTACGTTAGCAGGGTTACCAGCCATACCGGCATTAAGACCTTCTATACCATCAAAGTATGACAATGCAATAGCACACCAGATTAAGGCGATAACGCCTTCGCCAATCATCGCGCCAAAAAACACAAAGCGACCATTTGATTCATTTTGAACACAACGGGCCATGAGTGGAGATTGTGTCGCATGAAAACCAGATACAGCACCACAGGCAATCGTGATGAACAATGCCGGCCATAATGGCATATCGTTAGGGTTAAGGTTGGTAAAGAAGTCACCTATTTCAAAGCCCGGTAACATGGTATGTTCGCTTGAAAGCATTAATGCGATGGTTAAACCAAGTGACATAAATACTAACAACGCGCCAAAGAATGGATAGAAGCGACCGATGATTTTATCGATTGGCACTATGGTCGCAATTAAGTAATAACAGAAAATAATGCCAACAAAAATAGCAACATCAAATCCGGTTAATTTGCTGAGTAAGCCTGCTGGAGCAGAGATAAATACCACTCCGACTAACAATAGTAGAATAATCGCAAAAAAATTCATAAAGTGTTTGGCGTTTTTACCTAGGTATTTACCCGCCAAATTTGGTACTGATTGACCATTGTTTCGTACCGATAGCATACCTGAGAAATAATCGTGAACGGCGCCAGCAAACACACATCCAAACACAATCCATAGCATGGCTGCTGGACCGTATAGAGCACCTAAAATAGGACCAAAAATTGGACCTACACCTGCAATATTGAGTAATTGAATTAAATACACTTTACCTTTAGACATAGGCACAAAGTCGACGCCGTCTGTATGAGTGTATGCGGGTGTTTGTCTTTGGGTGCTAATCCCAAATACTTTCTCGACGAAGGCCCCATAAATAAAATAGCCGCCAATGAGTAATCCAACACAGAGTAGAAACCAAGTCATTTTTTATATCCCCATTTTTATATTGGGGATATTTTAAAACATCGGCAATATGAAAAGCAGGCTAACTGAGTAACAGGTTAAAAAGGCAAGGTAAGCGGTAAATAGCTGACTTGAGCGGTGCTACATACTCGACAAGTGTGGTAGAAATCACGCTGAGTTTATTTTGAACAGGGCTATTGAAAGCCAAGCAACTGCTTTAATTCTTTGAGGTAACGACGTGAAACTGGCACATTAGCACCGCTATGGGTGGTGACTTTCGCGCCCGTGTCGGTTATTTCAATTTCACAAATTGCACTTGGGGCTAGTAAATATTGTTTATGGCAACGAAATAAAGCGGTTTTTTGTTCTAACACCTTAAGGGTTAATTGGGTGTGGCTGTTGCCTTTATTTGAATGTACATGAATACCGCCAACATCACTGACAACAAATTCGACATCCGCAGTGGCAATCACTTTGAGTTTATTGCCACTGTAACAGGGCAAATGAGCTAGTTGTGCGGGCAGTATTTGTGTCATTGGTTGCGGCGTCATATTTGCGCGTACTTTTTCTATCGTTTGGTTAAAGCGTTTTTCGTCTATAGGTTTAAGTAAGTAATCGAAGGCATTGTTGTCGAATGCTTTTATTGCATACTCATCAAAAGCCGTAATAAACACCGCTCTTGGCACTTGTTCGGGATTAAGCATGGCAATGAGTTCCATGCCATTAATCCGCGGCATTTGAATATCAATAAAAATTAGATCAGGCTTTAACACGTTAATTTGTTGTAGGGCTTCAATGGCGTTACTGCATTGCCCTAATATTTTAATATCTGGATGTTTTTCGAGAAGGTCAGCCACTTCTTGGCGGGCAAAAGGTTCATCGTCAATAATTAAGCATGAAATCATGAGACTTGCTCCTCTAACGGTATGCGTACTTGTACGCAAGTAAACTCATCAGCTTGGCTTTGGACTTCAATGCCATATTGTTCACCAAATAAGTTTTGCAACCGTTTATGGACTAAGTTCATGCCTAATCCTTCAGTATTTTTTGAGGGGTGATACAACCCAGCATTGTCTGTGACACTCAGTAACAAATCATCACCTTCTATTGAAGCCTCAACTCTAATCATACCGGCTTCAAGCATTCGTGAGGTGCCATGTTTAACCGCATTTTCAATAAGAGGTTGCAGGGTAAATGCTGGCATTTTTAGGTGATGATATATCTTTGGAATACTAATACTGACCTTTAGTTTGTCAATAAAACGTGCATGTTCAATGGCAAGGTATGCATCAATATGTTCCAACTCATCGGCTAAGGTAACTAGTCCAGTGGTTCGAGTAAGATTTATCCGTAGGAATTGAGACAATTGTTGTAATAACTTTTTAGACATCTGAGGATCACGGTTAATGATTGCGCTGATAGTGTTTAGCGCATTAAACAGAAAGTGAGGATTGACTTGGGCTTGTAATAATTTGATTTCCGCCTGCATCAATAAACTCTTTTGTTGTTCAAACCGGCCAAACAAAATCTGGTTTGAAAGTAATCTTGCTATCCCTTCACCTAAGGTGCGATTAATATTCAAAAATAATTTATTTTTAGGTTCGTATAATTTAATGGTACCAATGACTTCATCATTACTGCGCAGTGGGATAACTAAGCTTGAACCTAATCTGCAATGAGCTGATATAGAGCAGGTATAAGGGGTGTAGACGCCATCGGCAAACATCACCTTATTTTGTGCAATAGCATCAAGTGTGATTTGCGATGAAATGGGGGTATTAGTGAGATGATGATCGGCCCCAATACCGATAAATGCCAGTAGTTTATGTCTATCAGTAATAGCAACAGACCCGACTTGAGTTTCTTCGATAACGATTTGAGCGACCTTTTTACTCGATTCGACATCAAATCCTTTTGAAAGTAAGCCTACACTGCGCTCTGCTATTTTTAGCGCTTTGGTTGAGAAGCTGGATGATAATTTATCAAACATGGCTTTTTGGTCGCGAAGGATGCTCATAAACATTGCTGCGCCCAGTGAGTTTATTAGAAGCATAGGCGGCGCGATTAATTTGACCAGTTCCCAAGCTTGGTCAAAGGGTTTAGCGACGAGTAAAATAATCGCCATCTGCATTATTTCAGCCATAAATGTCACCCCAAATACGACTATGGGCTGATAAGTCATTTCTGATTTTCCGGCTTTAGTAAAATAATAACTGATTATTCCAGCCGACAATCCTTCCAAGGCGGTTGATATGGCACAGGCTATATCTGTAAATCCGCCCATCGAATAACGATGTAATCCACCCGTTAAACCAACCAATAATCCCGTGATTGGGCCGCCAAGCAACCCGCCTAACACAGCACCCATAGCGCGAGTATTGGCAATGGCTCCAGATGTTTGCTCACCAAAGTAAGTTGCCAAAATACAAAAGCAGGAAAAAACCAGATAGATAAAGACTTTATGAGGGAGGCGTTTTGATGTTTCAGCGAAAAGTTTAAACAATGGCGTTTTACTGACTAAGTAAACAATCACTAAGTAGACGCACATTTGTTGCGTTAGCAGTAATATTAACGACATATATTCTCTTTGGATTACATGGTAGATAAATGATTTTTTGACTATTGTTAGAGAGTAGTCATTGGCCCGTCAAGCCTCGTTAGTTGCATCTCGTTCACAGAGAAACCGTGTAATGAAAAATCATATTACCTCAATTTTAGTATGATATAAAAAGCCATCAACAGTAGAAATCGATTATCAACGCAAGGCTATGAGGGAGCTGAGACTAATGTGTTTAGATACTCAGCTAACTTATCATTTTTTATCGATTGTAATAAGTCGACCATGATAAATTGTCAATATAACAAACTATATCAGTACCCCAAGAGGCCAGGCTTTAAAAGTAAATATCATGCATTATTGCATAGAGTTTATGTCGACATATCTGATGATTTTAATCGAAAAATGTTGTTGTTAACGTGACGCTTTACGCAATAAATCAGATTGTTTAGCGCCACTTTGCTGATAAAACTGATCAATGAGTATTCTAAGAATTTTGGATTTAGCCACTTTACTGGTTTTAGCTATTTCATCTAATTGTGAAATGCTTTTCTCGGTTAGTGTAAAAGTGGCATGACGATAAATTTTGGTACTTTTTTTATCGAGTCCTGATAAAAATTCTTGAGCCGTTGATGTGATATCGGGTTGATCATGTGATGTTCCTATACCAAATGCATAATTATTAGCATCTTCAATAAAGTCGTCTACAGATACCTTGACTTGGGTATCTTTGCGTTTCTTACGTTTAAGATCAGTTAAACTCATAACTATTTTCTGGTGGGATGGCAAAAAGCTCATCGGTAATGGCTCTAATTTCATCAGCCGCTTTACCGCTCGGATCGATTTCAAG
Organism: Shewanella polaris; assembly: GCF_006385555.1. Taxonomy (NCBI): domain Bacteria; kingdom Pseudomonadati; phylum Pseudomonadota; class Gammaproteobacteria; order Alteromonadales; family Shewanellaceae; genus Shewanella; species Shewanella polaris. Next base: position 1,750,410 of record NZ_CP041036.1, read on the forward strand.
CACAGAAGAGCCACTTTCTTCGCTATCATCATAGATATTGCGACTAAATGTTACTGAATTGAGTGCGCGTAAACCAAAAGACTCAACCACTTCTTTAGCTTCTAAAATACGTTTACCTTGAGACGGTAGTGCAGGGCATTGTGTTATCACGATGGCGGCAATCATTTTAGGATTGACCATCTTACAAGTACTGAGCATGTCTTCCATATGAGGTAAGGTTTTAAGATCGCGTCGCTTAGGACGAAGTGGCAGCACAACATAGGTTGCGACAGACATGGCGGCGCGCATTGCTAGGTTATCTTGACCTCCACAATCAACAATAACATAGTCAAATCGATCATTTAGGCTTAGCAAATCGTTGCGAATTTTGCCATAAAGTTGAATACAATTGATGGCTTTTAGATTGGGGTCATTATTGCGAGCTTGGATCCAGTCTGATGTGGTTCGTTGTGGATCACAATCAACCATGAGCACATTTGCATCATTTTTTTGACTAATATGCACAGCAATATTTTGTGCTAAACAGCTTTTGCCACTGCCACCTTTTTCTCCACCAACCAGCAATATCATGTTGTATTCCTTGATTCTAGAAGCTTTATAGCACTGAAATATTGATTACTATTTTAGCTTGAGTATAGAGCAGTCATAGGGGACTGCAAAAATTATCAATTAAATTAGCTGTAAAGCAATATGGTAACTATGAGGTGAGCATTCGGTGCAACGGCAAACTTGACCTTTTATGGTATTTTGTTTGTCGGTATTTTCATTGAAGGTTAAGGCTATCAAATCACCTAGTTTAAAAGACAATTTAAAATCAAATAATACCCCTTTGCGAGCAAGATCAATACAAATACCATGGTCGATACATGATTCACCATGTGCATTAATCCAATCCAATCGGATCCGCTCGGCTTCCATATCAACACGTAACGAACCGCGTTTTTCTTCGAATCCAGCTGGTTCTTGGCTCATCGTATTTCTCCTTGAAATGATCCGTCTATCGGCAACTTGAATTGTTGTTTAGCTCATTATTGCTGTCTTTAAAATTTAGTGTTGAGTGCTAACCTTTTATATTAACGTATAAATTTTTAACCTCCAGTAATTTTCTACCCTATAATAATTTTTAGCATAACTATTTTGTTAAGCAAGATAAAATTACGATTATAATACTGAGTAATCGATACTTGGTATTTTCAGTGGCAGTTAACGTGATTAATTATCATAGTCTTGGTTTTTAGGGTAAGGCATTTTCAATTGGCCCCAGCGGATCACTATAACGGTACTGGCGAGCACTATTGTTGAAAGTGAGATGGCTAAAATACGCCAATCTTCCATACCTTTCATGTCTAAAATCAAGTATCGAGCCAATGCAACAATCGCAATATAAAGTGGCATACGGATAGGTAATTTACCCGACTCAATATAATTGACGACCATGGCTAACACTTCAAGATATATGAACAGCAGGAGTAAATCTGCTAGTTCTACTGTGCGAATGTCAATCATATGAAAAATTTCTTCGCCAATGGCAAATATTGTCGCCAGTGCAATAATAAATAATACTAAGTGTTCGATACTTTTTAAGGATTTTAGGCCTAAACCGCGTAGTAATTGCATAGTCATCTTCATTTGAAAAATTAAAAAACCATTATTGATGACTTTTGGATGTTTTCCCAGTGTTCTGATTCGATTTTGCAAGATGTGTCATAGCTTATTTAGAGATTATGAATAGTAACGCTTGGGTATCACTGATATTTCAGTAACAACCTGGGTGCATAATGTTGGAAAATATGAGAAGTATGGGGAGCTGTTACAATATAAAGGTATAAAAAAATCGCTAAAGTCTGCTTTAGCGATTTTTATCAATTGTGATGGTAATTGTTAACATTAACAATTACCTCAATGTGGATAAAACGACTAACGTTTTAGGGCTTCATTAAGCAAAGGGCGCATGGTCTTAACCAATTGAGTTGTCACTTTTGGACTACCAGCCACAATGTTTCCTGAAACCATATAGTTGTGTCCGCCCATAAAGTCGGTAACAGTGCCGCCAGCTTCACGACAAATTAAGTCGCCCGCAGCAATGTCCCATGGCTTAAGACCAATTTCAAAGAAACCATCTAAACGACCAGCAGCAACATAAGCTAAATCTAGAGCAGCTGAACCACCACGACGGATATCAGCACACAACGGAAATACTTCCGCTAGAATAGCCATATAGGTTTCGGTGTGTTGACGTGCTTTGAATGGAAAACCAGTGCCAATCATAGTGCTAGTTAAATCATTTACGTTGGTTACGCGCATGCGGAAATCATTCAGCTTAGCGCCTTTACCACGAACCGCTGAAAATAACTCTTCACGGACAGGATCGTAAATAACAGCAACTTCAATTTTGCCTTTATATTGAAGTGCGATAGATACTGCAAAATGAGGTATGCCACGAACGAAGTTGTTGGTGCCATCCAAAGGATCTACTATCCAAATGTAATCATTATTATCGCCACGGTTTTCACCGTTTTCCTCACCAATGATAGTGTGGTCTGGGTACGATTTACGAATTTGGTAAGTAATAGTTGCTTCTGCTTCCTTATCTACACTAGTCACGAAATCATTGATACCTTTACTGCTTACCTCAACACGGTCAAGTTCAGTATAGGCGCGCATAATAGTTTGGCCCGCAGCGCGTGCAGCGCGCGTGGCAATAGTCAGCATCGGATGCATTGCAATCCCCTGGATGTTAAAGAACGAGTAAAATAGCGCCCGCATTATACTTTATTTGAGGGTTATATCAAATGCAGATTTTCATATAACGTAATTTTTAATGATTGTGTTAACATGCGGATAATATTTTTAGTTAAAAGAAAGTGCTACATGCTCAGTAATATTCGTGTTGTTTTAGTTGGTACCTCGCACCCTGGTAATATTGGCTCTACAGCAAGAGCAATGAAAACTATGGGGTTATCTAATTTATATCTCGCTGAGCCAAGAACTGAGCCAGATGGACAATCGATAGCGCTTGCAGCAGGTGCGTCAGATATTCTTAAGAATCTAACTCGAGTTGACTCATTAGAAGAAGCCATTGCTGACTGTAGTTTAGTCATTGCAACCAGTGCACGCAGTCGTACATTAGATTGGCCTATGCTAGATCCCCGTGAGGCGGGTCAAAAATTGACTCAGGAAAGTTTAAACGGCCCTGTTGCCATCGTATTTGGACGTGAAAATCATGGTTTAAGCAATGAAGAGTTACAAAAGTGTACTTATCACGTGGCGATTCCTGCTAACCCTGAATACAGTTCGTTAAATCTTGCTCAAGCTGTACAGATTATTTGTTATGAAACCCGAGTTGCCCATTTAGCACAAACTGAAACTCCGGCTGAAACAGAGGCATATCCATTGACTGATGAGCTAGAACGTTTCTTCATTCACCTAGAGTCTACTTTGTCTAAAACTGGTTTTGTGATTAAAAATCATCCAGGGCAAGTTATGACTAAACTTCGTCGTTTGTATACTCGAGCACGTATTGAAGCGCAAGAGATGAATATTCTTCGGGGTATTTTGACCTCCATTGATAAGAAAATGGATAAATAGATTAGTAGTAAGGAACACATCATGGCCGTTATCGCTAGGTTAAAAGAAGATATAGAATCAATTTATCATCGTGATCCTGCTGCAAACAGTACTATCGAGATATTGTTTAATTATCCTGGTATGCATGCTATTTGGATCCATCGTATAAGTCATAAACTTTGGCTCGCCAACTGGCGCTTTACTGCGCGCTGTTTATCGACATTTTCTCGTTGGTTAACTGGTGTTGAAATACATCCAGGCGCCACCATTGGTCGCCGTTTTTTCATTGACCATGGCATGGGTGTTGTTATCGGTGAAACCGCTGAAATAGGTGATGATTGCACGCTTTATCATAGTGTTACTTTGGGCGGTACAACCTGGCAGCCAGGCAAACGTCATCCAACTTTAGGTAATAATGTGGTCATTGGTGCTGGGGCTAAGATACTTGGGCCGATCACTATGCATGATGGTGCGCGTGTGGGGTCAAATTCTGTCGTTGTTAAAGATGTTGCCAGTGATAATACCGTGGTAGGTATCCCTGGACGAGTGGTGTCTTCGCCGACGAATCAATCAAAAGAGAAAACTGAGCGTCGCACTGAGATGGCTAAAAAATATGGCTTTGATGCATATGCCGTATCGCCAGATAATCCTGATCCAGTAGCAAATGCTATTGGTCAAATGCTGGACCATATGCATTTAATGGACTCAAAAGTACAAGAAGTGTGTAGTGCCATTCAATCTATGGGTGGCGAGGTGTGTACCAAAAAATTACCAGAGTTGAACGTTGATGCATTTGATGATGCTTCTAGAAAAGCTGCCACTATTCGTAAACAAGACATTAACAAGTTCGACCCTAGTATTTAGAAATAAATAAGTCATTGTAGATTCAAGTCAATAAATCGACCGATAATACGATTAATTATCCTGTTGGCATTGAATTTTATGACATAAAAAGGTTAAATACTCTCTGCGAAAATATGGACCTTTTTGTTATAAGCAAGACCATAATACCCGAGTGTTTTAGTAGGATTAATACTTGACTAAATTACTAGGGTATGTTGAAATTACTGCATACTTTTTGGGAGCAGTACAAGTTATGAAACTTACATCAAAAGGTCGCTATGCAGTGACAGCTATGCTGGATGTTGCGATTCACTCAGCTACTGGTCCCGTGCCCTTAGCCGATATTTCTGAAAGACAAGGTATCTCTTTGTCTTATCTTGAACAACTCTTCGCAAAGTTACGTAAAAATGGTTTGGTGTCGAGTGTCCGCGGACCTGGTGGTGGTTATCGTTTAGGTTTAGATGCCGTCGATATCTCAGTTGGCATGGTCGTGCATGCTGTTGATGAATCTGTAGATGCCACTCGTTGTCAAGGACAAGGTAACTGCCAAAGCGGTACACGTTGCCTAACCCATTCTTTATGGGGCGACTTAAGTAAACAAATTTCTGATTTTTTAAACAGTATTTCGCTTGCAGGTTTAATGCAAAAACGAGACGTTCAATTTATCTCGCTAAAGCAAGACGAAATACAAAAGGAACATAGAGTGAGTTTGTAACTCAACTATGTTGATTGATATATAATAATTATTTGTACGTTGTATGTAGCCTCACCTGAGACTGCTAAGTACGGAGTGTGTTATGAAGCTTCCTATCTATTTAGATTATGCCGCAACAACCCCTGTAGATCCGCGTGTCGCAGAAAAAATGATGCAACACATGACAATGGACGGCGTGTTTGGTAATCCAGCATCGCGTTCACATCGTTATGGTTGGCAAGCTGAAGAGGCGGTTGATGTCGCCCGTAATCAAGTTGCCGATTTAATTAATGCTGATCACCGTGAAATAGTTTTTACCTCAGGCGCTACAGAATCAAGTAACCTTGCTATTAAAGGTATTGCTCATTTTTACAGTAAAAAGGGCAAACACATCATCACCAGCAAAACTGAGCATAAGGCAACGTTAGACACTTGCCGTCAGTTAGAGCGCGAAGGTTATGAAGTGACTTATCTGGTACCCGATGCTAACGGCCTTATTCCAATGGAACGTTTAGAAGCAGCAATGCGCGACGACACCATTTTGGTCAGTATTATGCACGTTAACAACGAAATAGGTGTGATTCAAGATATCGATGCGATTGGTGAATTATGCCGCTCAAAAGGTATCTTCTTCCATATGGATGCTGCACAAAGTGCAGGTAAAATACCGATTGATGTACAAACCACTAAAGTAGATTTGATTTCGATTTCTGGCCATAAAATGTATGGACCAAAAGGCATCGGCGCGTTATATGTTCGTCGTAAGCCACGTATTCGTCTTGAATCGCAAATGCACGGTGGCGGACACGAACGCGGTATGCGCAGTGGCACATTAGCAACCCATCAAATTGTTGGGTTAGGCGAAGCTGCTGCTATTGCTAAACAAGATATGGCTGTAGACGGTGCACGTATTACTCGTTTACGCGATAAATTGTGGAATGGCATTAAACATATCGAAGAAACCTATATTAACGGTGATATGGAACATCGCTACAGCGGCATCTTTAACGTAAGTTTCAACTTTGTTGAAGGCGAGTCGTTAATGATGGCCTTAAAAGACTTAGCCGTTTCTTCAGGTTCAGCCTGTACTTCAGCAAGTTTAGAGCCAAGCTACGTATTACGTGCATTGGGTTTAAATGATGAAATGGCACATAGCTCAATTCGTTTCTCTTTAGGTCGTTTTACTACCGATGAAGAAATTGACCACGCTATCGTAACGATAACTGAATCTATCGATAAGTTGCGCGAAATGTCTCCATTATGGGAGATGTTCAAAGATGGTATCGACTTGAACGAAGTTCAATGGGCACATCACTAATTCGATTGAGTTGAATTAAGTGTAATACCATTAATCGTAAACGGACAACGACACAGAATTTGGAGCAGTATCATGGCTTATAGCGAAAAAGTAATCGATCATTATGAAAACCCACGTAACGTAGGTTCATTTGATAAAAACGATCCATCAGTAGTAACTGGTATGGTTGGTGCACCCGCTTGTGGTGACGTAATGAAGTTGCAACTTAAAATTAATGCTGATGGCATTATTGAAGATGCAAAATTCAAAACTTATGGTTGTGGCAGTGCAATTGCATCTAGCTCATTAGTTACTGAGTGGGTTAAAGGCAAAAGTGTTGATGAAGCCGCGACCATTAAAAATGCTGACATCGCTGAAGAATTAGCATTACCACCGGTTAAAATTCATTGTTCAATTTTGGCTGAAGATGCCATTAAAGCAGCAATTGAAGAGTATAAAAGTAAACAAGCTAAGTAATACCTGGAGTTAAGATGGCAATTTCAATGACCCCTGCAGCGGCTGATCGAGTAAGATCGTTTCTTGCTAATCGCGGGAAAGGCCTTGGCTTGCGCCTAGGATTGAGAACATCAGGTTGTTCAGGTATGGCATATGTCATTGAGTTCGTTGACGAACTCAATGACGATGATGAAGTTTATAATATCGATGGTATGAATATCATCATTGATGCTAAAAGCTTAATTTATTTGCAAGGTATTGAACTTGATTTTGTCAAAGAAGGCCTTAATGAAGGTTTTCAGTTCAATAATCCAAACGCAAAGGGTGAATGTGGTTGCGGTGAGAGTTTCACCGTTTAACTATTATTTAACTGTTAAGCCGTTTTATATCAAACAGTAAGCATGATGTCTGCCCATGAATTATTTCAATCTGTTTAATGTTGTACCTGCCTTTGATATCGACACCGCCTTACTTGCAGAGCGCTATCGCGAACTGCAACGGGCGGTACATCCCGATAAATTCGCTAATGATACCGAACAACAAAAGTTGTTATCAGTTCAGCGTACTGCACAAGTTAATGATGGCTATCAAACGTTAAAAAATCCCTTACGTCGTGCTGAACATATGTTGAGCTTACGTGGTATTGAATTAAGCCACGAAACCACCACATTAAAAGATGGTGCATTTTTGATGCAACAAATGGAGTGGCGTGAAGCGCTGGAAGACATACAACAAAGTAGCGATCCGCAAGCATCCATTGATGAATTGTATGAATCATTTGCTGAATTTGAGTCGGTATTATTTGCTAAATTAGCGACTCTATTGGCAAGTGAAGATGTTGCTGATGCATTATTAGCGGCAGATCAAATTCGTAAGTTGAAGTTTATGGCAAAATTGCAAGATGAGTTGGCGCGAATAGAAGACCGCTTTCTTGACTAAATAGACCTAAAATTTAACCTTATTTATGATTAGTTCAGCTAATCGATAACACAACAAGTTGGAACATTATGGCACTGTTGCAAATTGCAGAACCTGGCCAAAGCGCCGCACCGCACCAGCATCGTCTTGCGGTAGGGATTGATCTTGGTACCACCAACTCACTTGTTGCCGCTGTAAGAAGTGCGCAAGCGTTGACTTTACCTGATGGACAAGGTCGTCATTCGTTGCCTTCTGTGGTGCATTATGGCGATAGCGGAGTGCTTGTTGGCTATGAAGCTCAAGAAATATCTGCTTTAGATCCACAAAATACTATCGTATCTGTTAAGCGTTTTATGGGGCGTAGCCTGACTGATATTCAGTCTGGTGTACATCGGTTACCCTACGCATTGAATGCGAGTGAAAATGGCTTACCCGTGTTCTCTACTCCTATGGGGCCGGTTAATCCCATACAAGTGTCTGCCGAAATTTTAAAACCCTTGATAGCGCGTGCAGAAACGACTTTAGGTGGTCAGTTAGAAGGTGTGGTGATTACCGTGCCAGCCTATTTTGATGATGCACAACGTCAAGGCACTAAAGATGCCGCTGAATTGTTGGGCGTTAAGGTATTACGTTTACTGAACGAACCTACCGCCGCTGCAATTGCTTATGGATTAGATTCAAAGCAAGAAGGTGTGATTGCCATTTATGATTTAGGCGGTGGCACATTTGATATCTCCGTTCTGCGTTTAAATCGTGGCGTGTTTGAAGTGTTAGCCACTGGCGGCGATTCTGCACTAGGTGGTGATGATTTCGATCATCTGCTTGTTAGCCATTTACAAACAGTGTGGGGCATTACCGAGCCTAACAATCAACTGGCACGACAATTACTGATTGAAGCTCGTCGAGTTAAGGAAGCATTAACCAATAATGACAATATTGAAGCATCAGTTGTTATAGGCGAAAAAATCTTAACGTGTACTGTTGATAAGAGCTTATTTAATCAGTTAATTAGCGCATTAGTTAAAAAAACCATTGGCAGCTGTCGCCGCACATTACGCGACGCCGGTGTCAGTATAGATGAAGTCATTGAAACCGTGATGGTGGGTGGTTCAACTAGAGTGCCTTTAGTGCGTGAACAAGTTGAAGCCTTCTTCAAGAAAACACCGCTGACCTCAATTGATCCTGATCGAGTTGTTGCTATTGGTGCCGCTATTCAAGCTGATATTTTGGTGGGTAATAAACCTGAGTCAGATTTACTGCTGCTCGACGTAATTCCGTTATCACTTGGCGTTGAGACAATGGGCGGTTTGGTGGAAAAAGTCGTCACTCGTAATACCACTATTCCGGTAGCTCGAGCACAAGAATTCACGACGTTTAAAGATGGCCAAACGGCAATGGCATTTCACGTGGTGCAAGGTGAGCGCGAACTTGTTGAAGATTGTCGTTCATTGGCTCGTTTCACCTTACACGGTATTCCTCCACATGCTGCAGGTGCTGCACATATTCGGGTGACGTTTCAAGTTGATGCTGATGGTTTGTTAAGTGTCACCGCCATGGAGAAATCCACCAAGGTGAAAACGACCATTCAAGTTAAGCCTTCATTTGGTTTGTCTGACACTGAAATTGCCACCATGCTAAAAGATTCGATGAAGTATGCTAAAGAAGACATTACTCGTCGTATGTTGGCTGAGCAAAAAGTTGAAGCTGCACGGGTGATAGAATCGCTTAATGCGGCTTTAGCTAAAGATTCTGATTTACTCGATGAGCAAGAGCGTGAACAATTAATGGTGGCGATTGGACATCTTGATGCCGTTGCACAACAAGATGATGTAGATGCCATTGAGAAAGCGATTGCAAGTCTAGATGATAAAACCCAAGATTTTGCGTCACGACGCATGGATAATTCTATTAGAGCGGCGCTAAAAGGGCAGTCGGTCGATAACATATAGGTGAAATAATGCCACAGTTAGTATTTTTACCCCATAAAGAGCTTTGTCCTGATGGCGCAGTTCTTGAGGCCGAAGTTGGCGAAACTATTTTAGACGTTGCACTGCGCAATGGAATCAATATTGAGCACGCGTGTGAAAAGTCATGTGCTTGTACCACGTGTCACGTTGTTGTACGTGAAGGCTTCAATAAGCTGGAAGAAAGTGATGAGCTAGAAGACGACATGCTTGATAAAGCGTGGGGCCTAGAGCCAGAAAGTCGTTTATCGTGCCAAGCCAAAGTGGTTGATTGTGATTTGGTTATCGATATTCCTAAATACACAGTCAATATGGTCAGCGAAGGCTAGTCTTTGTTGATTTATTAATGTCTCAATCACTCACTTCTAACGAGTAATTGATCACAAAAAAAGAGTCAATCTGATCAGATTGACTCTTTTTTTATTTGTGTTCATTCCAGTTATTGATTTAAAAAAAACTCAGAGTATGATGCCGGAAAATTACAATTTTGGAGCACTCTGTGCGCATCGCAATACTGTCTCAAGGCCCGCAATTATATTCTACTCGACGTTTAGTTGAGGCAGCCGTTGCCCGAGGACATGAAGTCAAGGTTATCAACCCACTAAAGTGTTATATGAATATCAATATGACCAAACCGAGTATTCATATGGCGGGTAAAAACTTAGGCCATTTTGATGCGGTGATCCCGCGAATTGGTGCCTCTGTGACTTTTTATGGTTCAGCTGTACTACGCCAATTTGAAATGATGGGTGTATATGCGGTTAATGGTTCAATTGGGATTGCGCGTTCACGAGACAAGTTACGTTCAATGCAACTTTTGTCACGACAAGGCATTGGTTTACCGATTACTGGTTTTGCCAACAAACCCAGTGATATTCCTGATTTGATTGATATGGTCGGCGGCGCGCCATTAGTGGTTAAATTGTTAGAAGGTACTCAAGGTATAGGCGTAGTATTAGCTGAAACTCGAAAAGCGGCAGAGAGCGTGCTTGAAGCCTTTATGGGCTTAAAAGCCAATATTATGGTGCAAGAGTATATTGCAGAAGCGCAAGGTGCGGATATTCGTTGTTTTGTGCTAGGGGATAAAGTAATTGCTGCGATGAAGCGCCAAGCTAAACCCGGTGAATTTCGCTCTAACTTACACCGTGGTGGTAGCGCAACGCTTGTTAAACTATCTCCAGAGGAGCGTTCAGTCGCGCTTCGTGCTGCAAAAACAATGGGATTAAATATCGCTGGGGTTGATTTATTACGATCTAACCATGGTCCAGTTGTGATGGAAGTAAACTCATCCCCTGGTTTAGAAGGCATTGAAAAAGCCACTCAGAAGGATGTAGCCGACGCCATTATATGCTTCATGGAAAAGAATATAGATAAGGCTGTTAAGTCGAGACCTTAGGCAATAAGCTCTATCTTCAATCACATAAAGCATAAATTACGCCATATTAATAAATGTGACGCAATTAAATGATGAAATATACTGACGAGTGCGGATAAGGCTAGGAATATACACTTAAATTACGTATAATCCGCGCGAATTTTTTAAAACTTGCTCACATTAAGGAAGCTAGTTATGACCATCGAACGCACATTTTCTATTATCAAGCCAGATGCAGTTGCTAAAAACCACATTGGCGCTATCTACAACCGTTTTGAAACCGCTGGTCTTAAGATCATCGCGTCTAAAATGGTACACCTGTCTAAAGAGCAAGCTGAAGGTTTCTACGCTGAACATAGCGCACGTCCTTTCTTTGGTGCTTTAGTTTCTTTCATGACGTCTGGTCCAGTAATGGTTCAAGTGTTAGAAGGCGAAAACGCTGTTTTAGCTAATCGTGAAATCATGGGCGCAACTAACCCTGCTGAAGCTGCTCGTGGCACTTTACGTGCTGACTATGCTGCAAGCATCGACGAAAACGCAGTTCACGGTTCTGATGCAGTTGAATCAGCAGCACGTGAAATAGCTTACTTCTTCAGCGCTGACGAAGTGTGCCCACGCACTCGTTAATTATTGCTGTAAGTTGATAAAAAAGGAGCCTCGGCTCCTTTTTTTGTGCTTCTTTGTTCGGTGTTCATCTTTCTAAATTAGCTTACTAGCAATGTAGAAGTAACTCTCATCTGTTCAAATTATTTCTGCTTTGAAAGACATAGATTTAACATTATCTATCAAGCGCTTGTTGTTGAGGTTATGTTTTATCGTTAATCAAGCTAACTTTTATAATTCTTTGAAATGCCACTTGTGTAGTACGGAAAGTAAACAATATTTTCAATTTTGTTAGATGTATCAGCTCCCATAAAAAAGTCTCAACTAGCGATTTGGAATAGCATTTGATGGTAAAAATCTATATTTAATAAATAAATAATCAAGTAAGTTGTGGTCTTATTCCGTATGTTTTTATGAATAAAATTAAAATTTTTTTAATATTATAATTTTATTAAATGTAAATTTTATGAGTAATTGTTTTAAATTGTGAGTCTATTTAATCTTATGTTCTATTTATGATTTATTAATGTGTCTAATTATTAAAATATTTAACTGTATATGTTTAATATCTGTCTAATATTTTATCGTTGAAAGTAAAGTTAATTAAAGAATTGTCATTAAATTTGCTATGTTATTGATTGGTGTAGAGATAATTATTGTCAAATTAATTATCTTTGTTTGGGATTGATGTGGTGTTGTTTACTTGTTGCCCTTATTGACTAAAGGTTTTTTTATCATTAATAATGTTTCCCAATAATTAGCGTTCAGCAATTATTTATAATTAAAAAATATAACGACTTGTTTTATTTTATTCCAAGTTATAGGGAGTTATTCATGATATCAGTAACATTAACCGCTAAGGCTGTTCGTCGCAGTTTATTGGTTGTAGCAGCAACAAGTGTAGTGACAACAGGTTTATTTTCTTCATTAGCATTTGCAGCAGATGACGAGAAAGTTGAAAGAATCGAAGTCACCGGTTCTCGTATTCAACGTCAAGACATGGAAACAGCTTCTCCAGTAACCATCATTTCTGCTGAAGCCATTCGCGCTGAAGGTTTCACTTCAGTTGACCAATTACTTCAAGCTCAAACGTCAATGGCTGGTGCCGCTCTAGGTTCAAGTTCCAATAATGGATCTGATGGTGTCGCACAGGTCGATTTACGCGGTATGGGTTCACAACGTACGTTAGTGTTGTTAAATGGCCGTCGTATGGTTAACTCTGGTTCAGGTGCTGATAGTTCTGTTGATTTGAACTCTATTCCTGTTGCGATGATCTCTCGTGTTGAAATTTTAAAAGATGGTGCATCAGCAGTATACGGTTCTGATGCAATTGCTGGTGTTGTTAATATTATTACCAAGAAAGATTTCGATGGTTTTCAATTAGATCTTAACGGTAGTACCAGCAGCGAAAACGATGGTGAAACTGGCGAAATCAGTGGTTTATACGGTTTTAACACTGATGGCGGTAATTACACATTTGGTGCAGCATATTCTAAACGTGAAAGTGTTATTCAATCAGATCGTAGCTGGACTGAACCTGGTTATAGTTCTTTTATACCTACAGGTTCTTTAGATGGTATGGTTCAAAACGATGCTGGTGAGTGGGTTGATCGTACAACTGGATACGATTACACCACTAGCAGTTATTACCAAACACCTAATGAACGCTATAGTTTGTTTGCTAACATGGTTCAAGAGTTGGACAATAACTTAGTGTTAACTGCTGATGCACTTTACACTAAACGTAAATCTAACCAACAACTCGCGCCACAGCCTGCATCCGTAATGTTAGATGTATGTGACACTGATACTGACAGTTCTTGTGTAACACTTACCGATGCAATGACCGATGGTGGCATTGCTGCTGATGATACTGGTCGTGTTGAATATCGTCGTCGTATAACGGATGCAGGTCCTCGAATCTATTCTCAAGACACCGACACATACCGTATATCAGCAGGCCTCGCAGGTGAGCTTGATATCAACACTGGCATGAATTGGGATATCAATTATACCTACGGTAAGAACAAAGCCGATTCGAGTATTGATAATTCAATCAATGCAACCCTTTTGTCTGAATCAGTTTATGCTAATCAAGATGCATGGTTCAGTGGTGATTCATTAACGGATGCCATTGTTAATGACATAAGTTATACCGATAATTCGAATGGAGGTAATGAATTAAATGTTGTTTCTGCAGGCTTAAATGGTGAATTATTTGACGTAAGTGCAGGTGCTGTAGCTTTTGCAATTGGTGCAGAATACCGTTATGAAAGTGGTTATTATAATCCAGATGAAATAACTATTGCTGGTGACAGTACGGCAGCACAACAAGATGCAACGAGCGGCAATTACGATGTATTTTCCGTGTTTGAAGAGGTTAGTGTACCTTTCACTGAAAAATTAACCGGAGAATTTGCTCTTCGTTATGATGATTACTCCACATTTGGTAAAGCGTCTACTTGGAAAGTGGGTTTAACATATGAAGCAACTGATGATTTAATGCTTCGTGCAGTTGCTGCAACAGGTTTCCGCGCGCCTAGCATTAGTGAGTTATTCGGTGGGGACTCAGGTTCTTACGATTATTTAACAGATCCTTGGGGTAATGAACAAGATCCTCAAATTCTAGTGCGTTATACCTCTGATGAAGACTTAGAAGCTGAAGAGTCAGACTCTTACACTGCAGGTTTAGTTTATTCGCCAAGTTATGTTGATGGTTTATCGTTAACACTTGATTACTGGCGTTTTAAAGTGAAAAATGCAATCACTTATTTAGACGTTCAAGCCGGACTTGATGCATGCTATGCCGATGCTTCTGACTCTGCTTGTGAAACCTTTAACATTGGTTCAAATGGTGATTTATCTGACTTAACAAGCACTTTAACGAACGTAGGTAGTCAAGATACTAGCGGTATAGACTTTAACTTAGCCTATCACTTTGCTGCTTTATCACTGGACTGGAAAATTAACAATGATACCACTTACCTATTAAACTTCGAGCAAGAAGGTATCGATTATACCAATATGATTGATGGTAACTTTGGTGCTTACGCTGAAGTTCGTAATAACTTTAATATCCAAGCCGGTCAAGACAGTTGGAATATTATCTACTCAAACCGTTATATTGGTCAAATGGAAGACTTGAGTACTGGTGATGACGTTGACGCCATTCTTTATCATAACTTAGCTGGTACTTATTATGTTACTGATATGATTACCTTAAGTGCTGGTGTTAAAAATATCACTGACGAAGAGCCATCAAGTGTATCTAATGGTAGTGACGGTGGTACTGTACCAGAAGTGTATGACACTATTGGTCGCCAGTATTACGGTGGCGTAACCGTTAAGTTCTAAACTAAAGTGCAGTTGTATCTTAACAAATAAGGCAGTGTGATTAATTTGCGCAGTCTATTGCAGTAAATTTCTATCTGGCTGCTAACACAAATAGTCCTTATTCGTACAATTTTTTGATGTTTCATGATAGGCCACAACAATTGTTGTGGCCTATTTCTATGTCAGAAGATTATGACCGTTGTACATTACTGCTGGATCTCGTTATTACCACATATTGTTATTTATGGTAAACACATCCCTTTGGAATAGGTTCAAAGGGTTTACAAACCGGTTTAGAGCCTCCATACGCAAGATCGTTTTTTGCAGAGCAACTAAGGACTATAGCTTATTTTTGCTATTGAATTGTTGGAAGTTACTTTACCTTATATTTTACCTGATGCTAAATCTACATCCTTTAAGCGTTAATGATCTTTTAAAAAGTTTTACATCACAGTGTTAAGTTTAACAGCTAAGATGCTTATTCGAACATACTGCCGCGTAGTAGAAAAACAACATCATTTTTATGAGGTAATTGGGCTAGAAATGTTGAGTGTTGATTATATTTTATTAAAATACTCATTTACATTAGATCTCTAAATCAATAGAGACATAGTCCAGCCCCTCTGTTTGCTAAGATCTGCACATACCCAATGAAAAGATATTTACTGTAATAGTGTACTTTATCGATACTTTTGTCTTTGGTGCCATTGTTCCTTCTGCTTTATAAATGCTTATTCCTATGTTTATCATTGATTAATTTATACCCTGATTATCATCAATACAGAACTTCACACATTGTGGCTCCAGTTATCATGAAACAGGAATGATTATTACTTGATTCTGTTCTACAAAAAAGGGAATGCATAAGATATAGTTTGATAATTTATCTTTATATTCACAATGGTTAGTGAAATCTATTGTGGGGTGAGGGGGCATTGGTGAGATTCATTGGTCACTATCATAAGCTACATTTCATTAACATTGCTGCTGTAATGAGTGTTGTTAAGAATTTATGAAATATGACGCAGATCTCAGTCTGAATAAGGCTAAATTTAAATGAAATAGAGCTGTATTAGTCGTTGTTTATGCACAAACATTGTGTTGAGAAAGTGAAATTACTACTTCATTACTGAATATATATTGCTTTATTAATCTTATTTAGATAATTATTGAATAAATAATCAGTAATTTCGAAATGTGATTGTGGTTGTTTTTGCGACAATCAGATTTTTTTTTAAAATATTAAAATTTTATTAATGTTTTTATTTATAGGTTGTTGTTTTTATATTGCTTTACTTACGTTAACTTAAATCCTTGTATGTGATTTTTTTGTGTGTTTTTTGTTTTTATTTGGTGTATTATTCGTTTGTTTTAACATTTTGTTGAGTCTATTTATTCTTGCTTTCTTCGCCATTAATTGTAAGCCTTTGATTTATGGTGGTTATTTGCAAGTCAAATTAATTTTGCAACTAAGCTTTGTGTTATATGTTGTTTACATGTTGCCTATATTGACTAAATGTTTTTTATTCATTAATAATGGTGCTCGATAATTGGTTTCACCAATTATCCATATAAAAATTATAATTACTTGTATGTGTTTTATATAAGTCATAGGGAGATTATCCATGAGTTCAGTAACATTAACCGCTAAGGCTATTCGTCGTAGTCTATTAGCTGTAGCAACAACAAGTGTCGTGACAACCGGCTTATTCGCTTCAGCTGCTGTTTCAGCAGAAGAACAAGTTCAGAAAGTTGAAAGAATAGAAGTAACAGGTTCACGTATTAAGCGTGCAGATATGGAAACCGCTAGCCCTGTAAGTGTAATTGATGCTTCAGCAATTCTTTCTTCTGGCGCAACGTCTATCGATGATATTTTACAGCAAATGACCTCTACTGGCGGCGCGATGACTAACGCAGCCGTAAACAATGGTTCTGGTGGTGATACATCTATCAACCTTCGTGGTTTAGGTAGTAACCGTACACTAGTATTAGTCAACGGTCGCCGTATGATTGCATCTGGTACAGGTGCTGCATCAACAGTAGATTTGAATACAATTCCTGTATCAATGATCCAACGTGTTGAAATATTAAAAGACGGTGCTTCTGCTGTTTATGGTACAGATGCTATAGCTGGTGTGGTTAACATTATTCTAAAACGTGATTTTGACGGTTTAGAAATGAATGTTCAAACGGGTATGAGTGGACAAGGTGACGCAGACGAAACAAGTCTTGATTTCACTATGGGTAACACGTTCGACAAAGGTAACGTTGTTATTAATGCCCAGTACACGAATCGTGGTGATGCAAGCCAAGCAGACCGTGATTTTTCTGACTGTCCTATATCTGAAACAGGTGACGCTGGCAGCATAGAATTATATTGTGGTGGTAGTTCATACAGTGAAGGTGGACATATTTGGGGTGAAACCGCTGAACTAAGTGGTCTCGGTGGTGAATATCACGAGTATACTAATGAAGATAAATATAACTATTCCAAAGACAGTTATTTATCTACACCAATGGAACGTATTAACTTAAGTCTTGCTGGTTCATATGAGTTGTCAGACAGCATGACATTCTTCTCTGAAGCAATGTACTCAAAGCGTTGGTCATCACAACAAATGGCACCGCAACCTATTTGGAATAGTTCAACTTGGACATATGAACCAGAATCAGCTGGTGGATTTATGACTGATGATTTACTTCCTTGGATTGCAGCTGGTGAGGAAGTGAGTTATGGCCGTCGTATGGTTGAGTCTGGTACACGTAACTTTAGTCAAGTAGTTGATACTGTTCGTATTGTAATTGGTTTAGAAGGTGAGTTCGACAACGGTTGGACTTGGGATGCTTCATATAACAAAGGTAAAAACGATTCTGTTGATACCCTTGCAAATCTTCACAACTTAGGTTCAATTGATGATGCAGTATTAGAGGGCACTTTTGATCCATTCCTACAGTCTTCTTGGGAAGGTGATAGCATTGCTCCTTACATCTACACTGAAGTTAATAGTGGTGGTAGTGAACTAGACATCTTTGCTGCAACACTTTCTGGTGATATTGCTGATTTACCGGCTGGTGTATTAGGTTTTGCTGCGGGTGTTGAGCACCGTGAAGAGTCTGCTCATTACACTCCTGATTCATTGACAGCACAAGGTCTTGCTAATGACCCACGTGTTGAAGCTACGGCTGGTAGTTTTCAAGTTGATGAAGTATATGCAGAATTAGCTATTCCATTATTAAGTGATTTACCATTTGCACAACAAGTTGATTTGAGCGCTGCAATGCGTTATTTCGATTACAATACATTTGGTGATGATACAACATGGAAATTGGGCTTAACATGGCGCATGACTGATGACTTAATGTTCCGTGGTGGTCGTTCTACTGCATTCCGAGCGCCAACAGTTAATGAATTATTCGGTGGTGCTTCTCCATCGTTCGATCAAATTGTTCATCCTGCAAGCGATCAAACTCAAGCTGAAGTGACTGTTGGTGGTAATGAATTGTTAACACCTGAAGAAGCTGATATTACAACACTTGGATTGGTTTACTCTCCTAGTTTTGTAGAGGGTTTATCGTTAACACTTGATTACTATAAAATTGATATTTCTAACACTATTACCGCGGTTGATTCTAATTATGTGGCTAATCAATGTTTAGATGCAAACGGTGCTAAAATCAACACTGATACTGCATTGTGTCAAGCCTCAAATATTGAAATTGATGCTACTGGACGTATCAGTTTTGATAACGGTTTACAAAATATTGGTGAAACTAATACAGCTGGTTATGATATCAACATAGCGTATGTATTTGATGCTGCAGGACTTAGCTGGAAAGCAAACTTAGATACTTCAATTTTAGATAAGTATGAAGAGTTTGATCAAGACGGCAATGTAACTGATTATCGTGGCTATGTAACGGGTAATGTTGGTGCCTATGCTAAAATCAAAACAAACCTTGACCTAACAGCCAGTGGTGATGATTGGAGTGCTACCTACGAAATTCGTTATATTGATGGCATGGATTCATTAGCTTGTAAGGATGATCCTTCAGAGTGCTATGCTCCTTCAGTAGATAGTATCGTGTATCATGACCTTTCAGGTTCTTATGATTTAACCGAAACTGTTCGTCTATCTGGTGGTGTTAACAATATCTTTGATAAAGAACCTCCTTACTACACTGGTAACTTAGATTCAAATACCGATCCTTATACTTATGATGTATTAGGTCGTTACTTCTTCGTTCGTGCAAGTGTGAAGTTCTAATCTAACATTTGTTGTTAATAAAAAAGCCGGCTAATTAATTAGCCGGCTTTTTTTATCGATGTGTCCCGTCCTGAGATAAGTTGACACATTGGAGACTTATCTATGAAACCTTCAGTATCAATCAATATAAAACGTACTCAACGAGATTACACATTAGGCTTTAAATTAGCGGTTGTTAGTCAAGTAGAAAAAGGCGAGCTAACGTATAAGCAAGCTCAAGACCACTATGGAATTCAAGGGAGAAGTACCGTCCTAACATGGTTACGTGTCCCGTACTGAGATAAGTTGACACATTGGAGACTTATCTCAGGACTAGACAATTAAATGAATTTACTTCTGAGTAATAAAAATTGAATAAAATATGAGTTGAATAAATTAGCAGTTGGGTGAGTAGTATTATGATGAAATCTCGCTAGTGATTTAAACGTAACTCATGTCTATGTTCACTAAGGAATTTTTGTTCACATTGAGCACAACGTTGCTCGGTGGGATCGGCGATTAAGCGTGACGGTTCTATGTCCATCTCACAATCGGAACAAATGCCATAGAGACCGAGTTCAAGTTGACAATAAGCCGCTTCGAGCCGCATTAGCTTAGAGAAAGTATCGGTATTGGATAGTTTGATTTGTGACAAGTAGTCAATAACGTTCCCAAGAGGCGTTTTCATAGAGATATGAGCAACATCAGTGGCTTGTAATGGCTTCTTGATAAGTTGCATTAATTCACATCTCAAAATACGTTCGAGTTGTTCAAGTTCATGCAATGTGTCTTGAGTATTGTGCAACTGAGATAACCTTCAACTGTCTAAACCAATGTATAAATTCTATTCTAGGCACAAAAAAGTCAGACGTTATGATGAAGATCAATTCTCAATAAGATTTCTGCGATAAAAAGATAAATAATAATTTATGGTTTATTCAACCCTGACAAGGTTAACCATGTTAATTTCATTTTAGTTAGACCTTATTTCAGCTAAAAGTTTAGTTTAGCATTGTGTTCTAACCATCCTGACACAGGGGGAGATTGAGTATTTCTAAGCTAAAAAAACACAATGAAACTGTTGCTGTGTATGGCTAGCATTAATCACAGCGCAGCAAAAAGTTGATGGTTTATTTTATATCAGCCTTAATCGGATTCTAAGGCTGTTACGTTAACAGAATGTTAGCCTTCGTTTATTGTTCGGTGGGCGTGCTGTATTACTTTAACTATCTCTTCAGTGGTTTTAAATACTCTTAACTCTCTAAATAATGTATCTGCTTCTGGATATTGGCGGTTCAAGTAACTAAACCACTGTTTAATCCGTGAGGGGTAATAGTCAGACTTACGTCCATTCAGTTCTTTGTCGGTGTAGTCGATTAGTAAGCTTAGGGTTTGTTGCCAACTGAATGGGGTTGCTCCTGTTTTAATGGTATCCCCTAAATTAGGTAGCGATATGGCGCCGCGACCAATCATCACACTGTCACAACCGGTAATATCGATACAACGCTGTGCATCAGCCACATTCCAGATCTCTCCATTAGCAATAACAGGGATCGGTAATCGTTGTCTCACTTCAGTAATGTACTCCCAATAAGCCGGTGGTTTGTAACCGTCGGTTTTACTGCGCGCATGGATCGCAAGTTCAGTTGCGCCAGCTTCGTACACTGCTAAGGCATTTTCCATAAATAATGACTTATCTTCGTAGCCTAAACGGATTTTGGCGGTAACAGGGTGTTCAGATGGCACGGCATCGCGCATGGCTTTGACGATATTGTAAATATTATCTGGATACTGCAGCAATACGGCGCCGCCTTTGCTTTTATTGACGGTTTTGGCTGGACAGCCAAAGTTTGCATCAACGCCATTTGAACCTAGCTCTACAGCTCTTACGGCATTTTGTGCCATCCATTCAGGTTCTTGGCCTAATAACTGTACTCGTACTGGAGTTCCAGATGCGGTTAAGCCTTGATGATGTAACTCAGGACATAATTTGTAGAATACTTTGTCTGGTATGAGTTGATTGACTACCCTGACAAATTCAGTCACAACCAGGTCAAATGGGTTGATGGCAGATAATATTTCACGCATATGGTCATCAACCACACCTTCCATTGGAGCTAAAATAACGCGCACAGTACACCTTGTTGAAGTCAAAAGTGGGCCATTTTAGCGTGTTTATTATCTGATATCAGTACTAAATGACAATGCGAGTTATTTTGTCGATTAACTAAACAAATTATTAATAATAATCATATCGATAGCACTTATGTTGTAATTGTGTTAAATATATGTGGCGTCAGTTTTGGGGCTTATCTAGCAAGTATTTATGTTAAATAAATAGATTTTTTTCACATTTTTTAAATTTATTTGCAATAAAATTTACTTATTGCGGGTCTCTTTAACCAAGCCGGCAATGATGTTGGTCACCATACACAATCAAGATATAGGAAGATAATTATTATGAATTCAATCAAACAAACTACTTTAGCGGTTGCATTAGGTTCTGTTGTAATGACTGCTGGTTTTTCTGCTCAAGTAGAAGCTAACCCATTTGGTTTTCAACAATTAACTTCTGGTTATCAAATTGATGGCGGAGAAGGTAAGTGTGGCGAAGGCAAATGTGGCGGCGACATGAAAAAGTCTGCTGAAAAAGCGGCAGAAGGTAAGTGTGGCGAAGGCAAATGCGGCGGCGACATGAAAAAGTCTGCAGAGAAAGCGGTTGAAGGTAAGTGTGGCGAAGGCAAGTGCGGCGGCGACATGAAAAAGTCTGCAGAGAAAGCGGTTGAAGGTAAGTGTGGCGAAGGCAAGTGCGGCGGCGACATGAAAAAGTCTGCAGAGAAAGTTAAAGAAGGCAAGTGTGGTGAAGGTAAATGTGGCGGCAATAAATAATTGGCTGCATCTATTTGATAATGCCTAGGCTTATCTGACACAATTAAGGCCTGAGATTCAGGCCTTAATTTTATCTGCCTTTTAGCTAATTTTTAGCATTACTGATTAATTCAAGGATACACATTATGACGACAAATCATGTTCATGGCTTAGCCAATGTTGGATTAGGGCTTCGGCGTGAAATGCTCGATGAATTTTGTCAGCAGGTGCCATCGGCCATTGAATTTTTCGAAGTTGCACCTGAAAATTGGATGACATTAGGCGGTAAGTTTGGCCGTCAATTTAAGCAATTAACTGAACAACATACTTTTTTCTGCCATGGGCTTTCGTTATCCATTGGCAGTCCAGAGACGCTCGATACTCAATTTGTACAAAACGTAAAACGCTTTTTGGATGAGCACAATATTGATGTTTATTCAGAGCATTTAAGTTATTGTTCGGGCGCTGGCCATATGTATGATTTGATGCCTATCCCATTTACTGACGATGCGGTTATCCATACTGCTAAGCGGATAAAACTAGTTGAAGATATACTTGAACGACCATTTATTTTAGAGAATGTGTCATTTTATGCAGCGCCAGGCGCACAAATGACGGAACAAGAATTTGTCAATGCCGTGCTGCAAGAGGCTAACTGCAAATTATTGCTTGATGTGAATAACATTTACGTTAATTCAATTAACCATCAATACGATGCCAAAGCTTTCTTAACCGCTATGCCTACCAAACGAATCGCTTATCTGCATATTGCAGGGCACTATGAAGAAGAGGTTGACTTAATGGTCGATACTCACGGTGCGGATATTATCGATCCAGTATGGGATTTATTGCAGCAGTGTTATCAATTACATGGGGTGCATCCGACATTGCTTGAGCGTGATTTTAATATTCCTAAAACTGAAATACTCCTTAATGAGATTAATCAAATTCATCAATATCAACAAAATGCTCTAGCATCGCAGTCTGTATTGAGGAAAGCATAATGGGTTTCATTGAAGTACAACAACAATTCATGGACTACATCCGTGATCCTAGTTTGCCATTACCTGAGGGTATTGAGTCTAGACGGATGAAAATCTATCGCGAATTGTTTTTTAATAATATCGCAGGTTTTGTATCGAGTGCATTTCCTGTACTGAAAAGTTTGTATCAAGACGAACAGTGGCAGGCCTTAGTACAACAATTTTTTGTAACGCATGATTGTAAGACACCAATATTTGTTGAAATTGCCGGTGAGTTTTTAGGTTTTTTACAACACGAATATCAAGTAACTGAACATGATCCAGTTTTTATGTTGCAGTTAGCACATTATGAATGGTTAGAGTTGTGTGTGGCAGTCGCGCCAGATACGCCAACGTCTCAGATAATTCATATTGATGATCTAAATAACCATCAGCTATGCCTCGCCGCTTGTGCTAAGGTGGCGCAATATGCCTTTGATGTTCAGCATATTAGTGTTGACTACCAACCTATAGAGCCGACAGCACAAGCGAACTTTTTTTGTGTCTATCGAGATCTTGATGACGAAGTGGCGTTTTTACAACTCACACCGTTAAGTGCGCAAGTGTTGGCTTATATTGAACAAATGAGTGATTCACCACAAGGCGTAAAGGTAGATGCTATTATCGAATGGTTAGCTGAACACTATCCGCAAATGTCCCGTGAGACATTATTGGCTGGTTGTATACCTTTATTGCAGCAATTTGCCCAAAAGGGAATTGTGATCTCATCTGTCTTTGAATAATAAGCTTACTTAATTTAGGGTTTTTATTTTGTGTAGATGTGACTAAAATAAGCCGCTTTTTGTGATCTGCTTCACATTGGGCTTGACCCATTTCTGTGTACAGTTGATACAGAGGAACGCAGGTATACCGTAGTCGCATAACCTTAACTAGGAATAATCATGAGTCAGCCGTTTAAAGACCCGTTCAACATTTTTTATCTTTTTGGTTTTATTTTGGTGTTATTAATTCCAACATTACCCGCGACGCTAGCATGGTTGAAATTTGCAGGGTTAATTTAACATTTATTTCAGGTTAACGTGCAAATATGACGTATGATGAAACCACTCAAACAGAGTGGTTTTTGTTTTATATAGGGTCCCACATGGCTGTAAAACGTGGTTTTTTTCTGATTATAGGGTTATGTAGCCTAGTATTAGGCTTAATTGGCATTGCTCTGCCTTTATTACCTACAGTGCCATTTATTTTATTGGCAGCGTTTTGCTTTGCCCGTTCAAATGATCGTCTTCATCAATGGTTAGTCAATCACCCATGGTTTGCCGAAGGGATTCATCAGTGGCAATCCAAACGTGCCCTAAGCCGAACTTTAAAACGCAAAGCCATGATAATGAGTAGCTTAAGTTTTGCTATCAGTATTGTGATAGTGCCGATTATATGGGTGAAGTTTATGTTGCTGTGCATGATGCTTATATTATTGTTTTTTTTGTGGCGGATCCCAGAGTTAGAATAATAAACGGCCAGTTAAAGTAAGCTAGTTGCAACTGAGATTAAACGGGCATAAGATCCCCCCCCAGTATTTTTTTATCAGAGTCCACCCATAACGTGGACTTTTTTATTGCGTAATCACTTTCAGACAGAGTTAACTACATTATGATGAACCAAGACAGTTTAGCGCTTATTAAGCAGAGCATTAAAACCATTCCTGACTATCCAATCCCAGGCATCATGTTCCGTGACGTCACCAGCTTACTTGAAAATGCCGAAGCATATAAAGCGACTATTGCGATTCTAGTGGCTCATTATCAATCAAAAGGTTTCACCAAAGTGGTGGGTACTGAAGCGCGTGGTTTTTTATTTGGCGCACCACTCGCGTTAGAGTTAGGCGTTGGTTTTGTCCCTGTGCGTAAACCGGGTAAATTACCCCGTAAAACCATTAGCGAAACCTATGATTTAGAATACGGTAAAGATACTTTAGAAATTCATGTCGACGCGATAAATGCCAATGATAAAGTGCTCGTTATTGATGATTTATTAGCAACAGGTGGCACGATTGAAGCGACTGTAAAACTTATTCGTCAATTAGGCGGTGAAGTGAGTCATGCTGCATTTGTTATCTCATTACCAGAAATTGGTGGCGAGAAGCGCTTACAAAATTTGGGAATTGAAGTGTTAAGTTTATGCGAGTTTGAAGGCGAGTAATTAATGTAAAATAAACTGCTATTTTATTAAGCAGTTAACTATATTTTACGCTATCAAATGCTTGCTCAACAATAGCATGCCAGCCTTTGGCATGTTATTGTTAACCCCTTTAAAGGGA
The DNA here is from genome assembly GCF_006385555.1 of Shewanella polaris. Lineage (NCBI taxonomy): Bacteria > Pseudomonadati > Pseudomonadota > Gammaproteobacteria > Alteromonadales > Shewanellaceae > Shewanella > Shewanella polaris. Next base: position 1,775,872 of record NZ_CP041036.1, read on the forward strand.
TTGACTCCCGATAGCTCTCTGTGGGGAATTTCATGTCTTACCAAGTACTCGCCCGCAAATGGCGCCCAGCTAAATTTGAACAAATGGTTGGTCAGTCCCATGTATTAATGGCATTAACCAATGCATTGAGTCAACAACGTTTACATCATGCTTATTTGTTTACTGGAACCCGCGGTGTGGGTAAAACAAGTTTGGCGCGTTTATTTGCTAAAGGCCTCAATTGTGAAACGGGTATAACGGCTAATCCATGCGGTAAATGTTCTAGTTGCATTGAAATTGCCCAAGGTCGCTTTGTCGATTTAATTGAAGTTGACGCGGCGTCGCGTACCAAAGTCGACGATACTCGTGAACTTCTCGACAATGTACAGTACCGTCCATCCCGTGGTCGTTTTAAGGTGTACTTAATTGATGAAGTACATATGTTGTCGCGTAGCAGTTTTAACGCACTGCTAAAGACATTAGAAGAACCTCCAGAGCATGTTAAGTTTTTATTAGCGACTACCGATCCGCACAAACTGCCTGTTACTGTGTTATCTCGTTGCTTACAGTTCAATTTAAAAAGTTTGTCGCAAGATGAAATCAGCAAGCAACTTGAATATGTCATCACCCAAGAACAATTACCCTTTGAGCAGCAAGCACTGAGTTTATTAGCTAAAGCGGCTAATGGCAGTATGCGTGATGCGCTCAGTTTAACGGATCAAGCGATAGCATTTGGCAGTGGTCAAGTGATGCTTACACAAGTGCAAACCATGTTGGGCAGTATTGATGAACAACATGTGTTAGCGTTATTAAAAGCCTTGTGTGACGCCGAGGTTGGGCCATTGATGCAGACGGTGGCCAAAGTATTGGCATTTGGTGCAGATGCAGAAGAAGTACTGCGCAGCTTATTAGAGCTATTACATCAAATCACCTTAACGCAATTTGCGCCAGCTACTGCACAACAATCGTTGTTTAGTGAACAAATTTTGGCGTTCGCGCAGCAATTAGCGCCGGAACAAGTCCAGCTTTATTACCAAATGTTACTTAACGGTCGTAAAGATTTACCCTTTGCTCCCGATCCTAAATCTGGCTTGGAAATGGCGTTACTTCGAGCTGTAGCCTTTACCCCAGAAAAACAAGTGAAGCGTTGGGTAACAACGACACCCGCTAATATTGATTTAAGCGTTATTGATCATTCATCACCTCCAGGGCAAGAGGTCAATGAAACAGGCCCAAAGTCAGCTCTTCAATCTAAAGTAGACACTCTTCCATCTTCTTCGAGCACAGCGCCGGTGAAAATTGTTTCAACGGTAGATCTTGAGAAACAAGATAGTGATATTGTCGACGATGAATCTGTTATCGCCTCACTGGTAGCCGAACAAACTTTGGTCATGAGTCAAGCACAAAGCTTAGGCTTTAACAGCTCATCGCCACAAAGCGATGTAGTGCAGGCTGAACCCGCTACTGCAGTAGAGGCTAATCATGTCATTGAGCAAGCCGAGCATCAAGAGACTAGCGATGCGAAAGATGTAGATGCCAAGACTGAAGCTAATCTTGATGTAACGGCTTCGGCGAACCTCAGCACTGAACATGGTAACCAGCCAACCTCTGATCAAAATAGTGAACAACAATCTGCAGTGAGTACTGCAAACACCAATGACGCAGAAAAAAGTGACAATGTTGATGATTCGCTAAGTGCATATGCTTTTATGGATTATGACACCTCAGGTGATGCATCAATGGAATATGAGCCACTAGATCATGACGAGTATATGGCTTTTTCGGCTTTAAATGAGGCAACTGAAGCTAACAATATTGGTAACGTTACTGATGCTGTACAAAAGCCACAACGGATAAGTGATGACATTGACAATATCAACGATGATAGTCGTGATATTGTGAATAAACAAAACTCTGACATTATTGACCATGGGACTAATCAAGAACTCACTCGTTCTGAGGATACTGCAGACGACTTTCTTGATGAGGTGTTAGCTAGCCGTGATTTACTCATAGCGGATGTAGGGGCATTGCATTTAAAAGAAGAACTTGCCAAAAAAGAGCCCGCAAAAGTCATTACACCTAGAAAAGTAAAACCGGTATCGACACCCGTTACTGCGGCTAATGAATCATCTGTTGGATCTGTAGAGGCAAAGCCAAGCTCTGTAACGGAAGAGCAGGCAATAGTCGATTATGATAGACCGCCTTGGGTTAAGCCTAAGGAGGATGAGCAAGTTAACACGTTTGCCGATATCAATGAGGATATCAAACCTGCTGTTGAAGCAACTATTCAACAACCGAGTACAAACAGTCATCCAATCGATAATCAGCATCAAAAGCCTGCTAGCACTCTCACTACAAGTTCGTTGGCGGCTAATCCGCTGAACATGAGTGCTGAACCTGCAACAACTCAATCCCATGAGGTTACTGCATTTGAACCACACAGTATTCAAGGTGATGAGGTTGATTTGCATTGGTATAAAGTGATGACGAATGTGTCTGTTGGCGGTAGGGTTAGACAACTAGGTGTAAACTCAGTGTGCTCAGCATTGTCAAATCCCATGGTGTTGGTATTGAAACCCAATCAAAAACATTTGTCAGCTCAAACGGCGATCGAACAATTGCAACAGGCGTTATCGGAATATCTCGAGCAACCGACAGAAGTACAAATTCAGATAGGGGTAGTGCCTGAACGCGAAACGCCGCTAGAGTTACGTAAACGTTTTCATCGTGAGCTTATTGCACAAGCACAACAGGCTATTTTGATAGATGATAACGTTAAGTGGATGGTTCAGCGTTTATCCGCTCAATTAGACAGTGACAGTATTGAATATCCGGCAGAACAATTGGGGCAAATAGCACAAGAAATTGCCCTCATTAATGCTTCATAAATGAACAAATTCGGTAATTTAGCTTAAGATGAATATATCTTCATCCCAAAAATGTATTTGCAAGATTGCCAATCGATTTTATTTCAGTAATATTAGCGCCATTAAGGCGACTTGCTAACAACCTAAATTAGAGAGATATGACTATGTTTGGTGGAAAAGGCGGTATGGGCAATTTAATGAAACAAGCCCAGATGATGCAAGATAAAATGGCTAAAGTGCAGGAAGAAATAGCGCGCACCGAAATGACGGGTGAAGCGGGTGCTGGCTTGGTTAAAGTAACCATGACAGGTAATCACAATGTGCGTAAAGTTGAAATTGATCCAAGCTTGATGGAAGACGATAAAGAGATGTTAGAAGATCTCATCGCTGCAGCGTGCAATGACGCCGCTCGTCGCATTGAAGAAAATCAAAAAACTAAAATGGCCGAAGTTACGGGGGGTATGCAATTACCACCTGGAATGAAAATGCCGTTTTAATGGTTGTCTGATACAATGTCTAGTCCTAAAATAGGTTGACGGTTTTTATTAAGCCAGTTGGAACTCCCGACTGGCTTTTTCATGCACTTCGTTTGGGGTTTTCATTCCTAAACTAAGGTGCGGTCTTAACTCGTTATAAATCCTAATAGATTCTTTGATGAGTATTGCCAGCTCCTTCATCGTACGACAGCGGTAAAGTAAAAACTCTTGCTTCAAAATACCATTCACTCGCTCAGCTAACGCATTCTGATAACAATCATACCCATCTGTCATCGATGGCCTTATCGCATTCGCAGCCAATTTATGTTGATATTCTGCTGAGCAGTACTGTATCCCTCTATCTGAATGATGAATGACATCACTGGTTGTCTGACGATTCTTTATCGTCATCTCCAATGCTTTAACAACATCACTGGCTTTCATTTCATCACTTAATTCATAACCCATTATTTTTCTTGAATATGCATCTGTGACTAATGATAAATAGTGAGTTCCTTCGTCTGATTTTACGTAGGTTATGTCACTGACAAATACCTCTTCAACGCTCTTCACCACTCTGTCTTTGAGTAAGTTTGGGTGTTTTCTCAACCAATGGTGGCTATGGGTTGTCTTGGTGTAATTCTTCCTAGGCTTTACTAACATATTGTGTTGTTTTAAATACTGAAATAGGCCGTCCCTACCTAGCTTTATGCCTTGTTCAAGTAACTGTGGCTTGATGAGTTGATAAAGCTTACGCGTACCCACTCTGGGCATGAACTGACGCCAATACATAACCATAGTCATCACCGGTTTTAACATGTCAGCTCTTGCTGCTAAGCGCTGCTTCCATTGATAAACAGCTTGTCTTGATAGGTTAAACTGCCGACTCGCTGTCGCTAGCTTTACAGTGCCTTTTTCTTTGGCAAGCCAGAGCGTTCGGCTAAGTACTTTTTTTCTAAATCAATACCGTACTCATTTTTAAGTAACTCGACCATATCGCCATAAATCATATTTTTCATTTCGAGATTGGAGACTTGTTTCTCTAATCGTTTGATTTTCTGGGCGGGTGTTTCTGTAGATTTGGACATAGGTGAATGCTCAATCGGCTGGGACCAATCTAATCTACCATGTTTTCGTAACCATGTTAGGACGGTACTTCTCCCTTGAATGCCATAGTGGTTTTGAGCTTGCTTATACGTTAGCTCGCCTTTTTCTACTTGACTAACAACCGCTAATTTAAAGCCTAATGTGTAATCTCGTTGAGTACGTTTTATATTGATTGATACTGAAGGTTTCATAGATAAGTCTCCAATGTGTCAACTTATCTCAGGACGGGACACAACAACTTAAAAAGGCTCAAGCATTATGCTTGAGCCTTTTTCGTTATAGTGTAGAAGAATTAACTAGTATTGATCTTTTACACAATAGGTATTCGATACAGTTATTCCATTATATTAATGTAAATTCTCCATCAACATAAAGTACTTAATTATTAACTCCGAGTTAAAAATATTTGACATCTCTTTTCCTGTCGATATGATTGTTAAGTTAAATATTTTTTACATAAAGTTGATTGGAGTTAACATGGTAGATAAGCATAAAGTACATCAATGGTTACAAGAAACCAGTTTTCGAGAGCTAATGTTATCGGTTGATTTTTTAATCACAGGTTATATTTTTTACCATTATATTAGTCAGTTAGCGAGTGCGTCGCCGGAGCAATTAGCCTCTATTGAATGGTTATCGTCCTTGTTATTGCAAATTATTATTTACTCCATTGTATTGATGGTAGTGAGTTATATATTACTTGCCCTGATCAGTGATGATGAACTGTCACAACCGATGGATGTCAGAGAGAAACAAATTAATTTGGTAGGCTATAAGTATGCCGCTATCATTTTGCAAGTTGGAGTGGTTTTTGCCATGGTTCAATATAATATTGATGCGCAAGGTTTTACCCTTATGCCGCAATATGTTCCCCACTTGCCGCTGCATATATTATTGGTGGCATTTTTACTGGCAGAACTAGCCTATTATGGTGTGCAGTTGTACAAGGGCCGAACCGGTGAGATTTATGAGTAACCTTGATGACAGTAAAATAGGCATTTCAAATTCTATCCGTACTTTACGTTTTTTACATAATGAAATGACCCAAAAACAGCTCGCCGAACAAATCGGTGTGACGCGCCAAACTGTGATGGCCATTGAGTCAAATAAATACTCACCAACACTTGAAGTCGCATTTAAAATTGCAGAGGTGTTTAATTTACCGCTTGATAACGTCTTTAGCTATCGTTCAGATAAGTAGCGAAACTTTGCATCATATAACTCATACCCCCCTTTAATCTGTCATTCGGGTGTTGTCAGTGAGTTAAGTTATTCGTTAGTCGACTGTATATCGAAACCGAATTTGAATGAAATGTCATTCTGAAACGCTTGGGTTATCGTTGACTATTACAATGAGAGTACTGTGACGGTTTACTAGATAAAGGCAGTTTATTAACGCAGCGTTTATAGCGCTTACGCCATACGGACTTGGTTTCGGCCATTTTGTTTTGCTTGATAGAGTGCTGTATCAGCATTTTTAATCAGGCATTGGTAGTCTTTACATTCAGACGTAAGTCCTGCTATACCAATACTTACTGTAACTCCAATTGAAATAATATCTATGCCAGTATCGCTAGGGATTGCCAATTTTGAGTTTTCCACAACCGTTCGGAGTCGTTCAGCAAGAGTATAAGATGTGAATACTTGAGTTAGAGGGAGGATGACAATAAACTCTTCACCACCATAACGAGCAATTATATCTGACTCTCTTAACGACATTTTAATATTTTGGGCTATATTTTTCAAAACTAAGTCACCAATCTGATGACCATAATTATCATTAATAATCTTGAAATGATCTATATCGATAAGGAAGATGGATAGTGGGTTAGAATAACTTTGTGCCTTTTGTGTTTCTTCTTTGAGGCGACGTTCTAAGTATCTCCGGTTAAATATATCTGTTAGTGGGTCGGTGATATTTTCCTGCTTGAGTGCGTTCATCTGCATGATGTCACTGGTGGTTTTGAGGGACAGGGTACAAACAACCAATACAAAAATAGCACCGCAAAAAAATATAACCGGCACCACTAGATCAAGTGGTTGAGAAAATGTCATCAAGTTAAATTGTGCATATACAATATAACCTACAATGAAGAACAATATCAGCAGAATAAGAAATCCCCAGCTATAGCGTAATCCGCCTGTTGGTAGTTGGCTAAATAGCTTCCAAACTGGTGCGATTGCCATTGCCAGTAATATCGCGCCGCAAATAACGAATCCACTGCCTAATAATGGTAAAGTATCGAGCATTTTGAGTCCTTGCATTGGTGACACTTTAATTTGGAAATGTCTCTTTTTGAGATGTTTTCAATATCGTTGTGAATCTCTTTCTCGGGTCAACCGAAAATGTTAAATACTTGTTTAATAGAATATCAGATGAGCCAGACAGAAAGGTGATGGCTTTCAAAACTTGAGCATTCTCTTATTTAGCTGGTTATGTTGCTTGCCATTAAAGTGAGTGCATATTGTTGTCATTCGGTTGGTTAGTTATTCTTTGCTGTGTGAAGATAACCTATTTACCCGCATCGGACGTTCACCTTTAAGCCCGCTATAACATGTCACTCGTCTTCGATGAGGGGTTTTTACCTAAGCATTAAACAAAAAATACTGCGTAATTTAAAAATTGTTGGCTTCATTTCTTACTACAAAAGCATTAATCTTTGCATTCGAGCCCTGCACAGACAATAATCGCACTGCTTTGGTGTTTCCGCATTTTGGCTTAGCTGATCACAAGACGGCTTCATCCGTGACATCACAATGAGTTTAGTTATTTAAGGTATTCGCAATTTTATGAAATTTAGTCCTTTGGTTGATGAATTAATTCAATCTTTACGTGCTTTGCCAGGTGTCGGCCCTAAGTCTGCACAGCGCATGGCTTTTCAATTACTTGAACGTGAGCGTAAAGCAGGTCTTAAGCTTGCCGATTCATTGCAAAAAGCCATGTCTGAAGTTGGTCATTGCCAAAGTTGCCGGACATTTACCGAACAAGACCTATGCCCGATATGCAGTAGTCACCGTCGAATTAATTCAGGGATTATTTGTGTGGTGGAAACACCTGCCGATGTGCTTGCTATTGAAGCCGGTGGACATTTTAATGGTCGTTATTTTGTGTTGTTAGGGCATTTGTCACCGTTAGACGGTGTTGGTCCTGAAGAGTTGGGTTTAGCGTTACTTGAGCGCCACTTAACCTCTGATGAGGTGAGTGAGCTTATTTTGGCGACTAATCCGACCGTTGAGGGTGATGCTACTGCACATTTCATTGCTGATATGGCTAGAAGACACAATGTTGTGATCAGTCGTATTGCTCATGGTGTTCCGGTAGGTGGGGAGCTTGAATACGTCGATAGCACCACCTTAGCATTATCTTTCAATGGCCGTATTCCTTTGTAACAAAGCTATTATTCATTGAGAACAACATTGTGCCAGCAGACCCTTAATAAGGTTTGTTGGCATTTTTTATCTCATTTTAGGTGAATTATGAGGAGTATATGTTGTAAAAATGCCCATATAGAGCGGATGTGGGCTTAACTGACGATTTATTATTCAACAAGGTAACCTTGGCCCTTGAAAAGGTTGTAATGTCCCCCCATCTCTTGGTTAACACAGATTTTTAAGGCGAGTAGATTTTTCGACTCGTGATCGTTTTAACGTAACACCAAGGGAAATACTCATGTCACAACAAGAAACTCATGGCTTTCAAACCGAAGTCAAACAACTTCTGCAATTGATGATCCACTCTCTGTATTCAAATAAAGAGATTTTCTTACGTGAGCTGGTTTCAAATGCAGCCGATGCAGCAGATAAATTACGATATTTAGCGTTAACTGATGATGCTTTATATGAAGGTAACGGCGATTTACGCGTTCGAGTCAGTGCCAATAAAGAAAAAGGCACTGTCACCATTTCTGATAATGGTATTGGTATGACGCGCGATAGCGTTATTGAACATTTAGGAACTATCGCTAAATCTGGCACTAAAGAATTTTTTAACAACCTTTCCGGCGAAGCATCAAAAGATTCTCAATTAATTGGTCAGTTTGGTGTTGGCTTTTATTCTGCTTTTATCGTAGCCAAAAAAGTTACTGTACGAACCCGTGCTGCAGGGCATCCTGCTAGCGAAGGTGTATTGTGGGAGTCTGAAGGCGAAGGTTCATTTAACGTAGAAAGTATTACTAAAAATGAACGCGGTACTGAAATTACTTTGCAACTACGCGATGACGAACTCGAGTTTGCAGATGATCACCGTCTACGCTCAATTATTACCAAGTACTCCGATCATATCTCTGTTCCGGTACAAATGTGGAATGAAGGTACTCCTGAGTCTGAAGGTCCTGATGGCGAAAAAATTGCTGCGACCGAAGGTGAATGGAAAGTGATGAACAAAGCCACTGCGCTTTGGACTCGTAATAAATCAGATATTACAGACGAAGAATATCAAGAATTTTATAAGCACATTTCTCATGATTTTAATGATGCTCTGAAATGGTCTCATAATCGGGTTGAAGGTAAGCAAGAATACACTAGCTTGTTGTATATTCCAGCCAAAGCACCTTGGGATATGTGGAACCGTGATCATAAACATGGCTTGAAACTATTTGTTCAACGTGTCTTTATTATGGATGATGCAGAACAGTTTTTACCGACATACTTGCGCTTCGTTCGAGGATTAATCGATTCGAATGATTTGCCACTAAACGTTTCTCGTGAAATTTTACAAGATAACCATGTCACAACGGCAATGCGTGTGGGTATTACTAAACGCGTATTAGGCATGCTTGAAAAATTAGCTAAAGATGAGCCTGAACAATATCAATCTTTCTGGGCTGAGTTTGGTCAAGTATTAAAAGAAGGTCCTGCAGAGGACTTTGCTAACAAAGAACGTATTGCTGGACTGCTGCGTTTTGCCTCTACTCATAACAACTCAGCAGCAACGACCGTATCTTTGGAAGATTACATTGGGCGCATGAAAGAAGGCCAAGACAAGATTTACTATATAGTTGCCGACAGTTATGAAGCCGCAGCTAACAGCCCACATCTTGAGTTATTGCGTAAAAAAGGCATTGAAGTACTATTAATGTCTGAGCGTATCGATGAATGGTTAGTGAATCACTTAACTGAATTTAAAGGTAAAAAATTACATTCAGTTACTCGTGGTGATTTAGAATTAGGTGAGCTAGAAGATGCGGCTGATAAAGAAGCTCACGACAAAGTAGCCGAAGAATCTAAAGATCTTGTTGAACGCGTTAAAGCTGCTTTAGCAGACAAAGTCTCAGATGTTTGTGTTACTTCGCGTTTAACTGACACTCCTGCATGTGTGGTAGCCGGTGAAGGTGAAATGTCGACTCAGATGATTAAATTGATGGAAGCAGCTGGTCAGCCAGTACCAGAGTCTAAACCGATATTTGAGATTAATCCAACCCATCCTTTGGTTGAACATCTTAATAAAGAAACAGACGAGAAATTGTTTGCTGATTGGGCTAACTTGTTATTACAACAAGCGTTATTATCAGAAAAAGGCAGTTTGGCTGATCCATCAGCGTTTATTAAGCTAACCAATCAAATGTTATTGGCGAGCGTAAAATAAACTCGATTTAAACCATAAAAGCGGACTGTATGTCCGCTTTTGTTTTTGTCATGCTGCGGAGGCTTTATGGACTACCTCATTAATCTTACTAAAGACAATATTCAACAAGTTGTTGATACCTCAATGAAAAAAATGGTGGTATTGGCATTTTGGACTCAACAGCAACCAGAAAGCGTACAGATGTTGCAAACGTTGGAACAGTTAGCGTCGGCTCAAGCTGGGCGATTTATTCTCGCTAAAGTTAATTGCGAAACTGAATTAGAAATTGCTAATTATTTTCAAATCCAAGATTTACCGACCACATTAATTTTGGACCAAGGTCGTCCTATTGACGGTTTTGCCGGGCTTCAAAGCCAAGAGCAAGTTAGCGACTTATTGAATAAGCATTTGCCACCGATGTGGATACAAGAATTTGATGATGTTAAGCAACAATTAGCCCAAGACGAGTTATCGCCAGAAGACTTAACTAAAATTTCTGATCAGTTAAAAACAATTTTTATCGATGCACAGCAGTCCGCTGAAGTGGGATTGGTGATGGCAGATGTGGCATTACAGCAAGGTTTATTAGCGGATGCCAAAAGTTTATTAGCCAGTATTGGTTTAGCGGATCAAGATAGTTATTATCAGAATTTAAAGGCTAAATTGGCACTTGCCGAAGATGCCGCTGATACTCCAGAAATTCGTCAACTACAGCAAAATGTTGCCGAACAACCAGACAATCTTGATGCAGTGGTGTTATTAGCTAAAGCACTCAATGCGGCTCAACGTAACGAAGAAGCACTTGAGTTATTGTTCACTATTTTACAAAAAGACTTGAACGCCGCAGATGGCAAAGTTAAACAAGTCTTCATGGAGATTTTGACTGCAATAGGCCAGGGTAACGCGTTAGCGAATCAATATCGTCGTAAATTATATACTTTGCTGTATTAAACAAATTGAAGCCTTTTTGTTACAAGCCTTATTAGATTTAGGTCTAATGTCATAACAAAAGCGCTATTAAAAGAGTGGCAGATGTGCGAAAATCGCCGCCCTAAAAAGAACATAAACTTAAAAGAGGACTTTTGAGATGCGCATTATTTTATTGGGTGCACCTGGTGCCGGTAAAGGTACCCAAGCACAGTTCATTATGGAACAGTATGGTATCCCACAAATCTCAACCGGTGATATGTTGCGTGCCGCAGTTAAAGCAGGCACTCCATTAGGTTTAGAAGCTAAGAAAGTAATGGATGCAGGTCAATTAGTGTCTGATGACCTTATTATTGGTTTAGTGAAAGAACGTATTGCTCAAGACGATTGCGCTAAAGGTTTCTTACTTGACGGTTTTCCTCGCACAATTCCTCAAGCTGATGCAATGGCTGAAAATGGTATTGAGATTGATCATGTTATCGAAATCGATGTGCCAGACGAAGAAATTGTTAAGCGCATGAGTGGACGTCGTGTTCATCCTGGTTCTGGCCGTGTTTACCATTTAGAATTTAATCCACCTAGAGTGGAAGGTAAAGATGACGTTACTGGTGAAGATTTAGCTATTCGTCCAGATGACGAAGAAAGCACAGTGCGTAAGCGCTTAGGTATTTACCATGAGCAAACTAAGCCATTAGTCGATTACTATGGCAAAGTGGCTGCAGAAGGTCGAACTCAATATAACAAGTTTGACGGTACCCAATCTGTTGCTAAAGTCAGTGAACAATTGGCTAACGTTTTAAAATAGTCGTTGATGAGTTACACATTTAAAAGCCTGCCTAGCAGGCTTTTTTCGTATCTAGCCAGTGAGCATTCACGTCACTACTCTGGTATCAACAAAACCACGGATAATCATAGAACTGTGATGTGAATTAAGATAAGTCCGTAATTAAGCTGGCTAGTTGATAAAAGTAATATAGAAATAATACTGACCTATGATAAAATCTGCCGCCATTTTCGCAGATAATCATTTTTTCAACGTTGAAAGAGTGCCAGTGGTAATTATTTCCACACTTGCATGGATGCCAAGCTATGAGAGCCCAATATGAAGTTTCCTGGTCAACGTAAGTCTAAACACTATTTCCCTGTAAACCGTCGTGATCCTTTATTGGCTCAACTTACTCAACAACCACAACCTATTTCAACCTATATTTGTGGGATCGATCAGACGCTGGTGGATATTGAAGCAAAAGTTGAGGATGACCTACTTCAGCGCTACGGATTACCTAAGGGTAACTCGACTCTTATCAATGATGAACTTGCCCACAATCTATACAATGAACTAAAGTCCAATGACATGATCAGTGACGAGTTTGCTGGTGGCACTATTGGCAACACAGTACATAATTATTCTATTTTAGCCGACGATCGCTCAGTGCTTTTTGGGGTCATGAGTCAACACATTATGGTGGGTAGCTACGCATACTGCTATTTATGTCATACTTCATCTAAAGTTGACCTTAACTTTTTACAACCTGTTGATGGCCCTATCGGTCGCTGCTTTACACTGATTTCAGACTGTGGCGAACGCACATTTGCTATTAGTAAAGGCTCTATGGATAAGCTGACACCTGAGTATATTGATAAAGAGGTGGTGCAGGGCAGTTCTGCGTTAGTGTTAACCGCTTACCTGATGCGAGCAAGCGAAGGTGATGGTATTACCGATGCGGCAATGACGGCGATTAATTACGCTAAAGAAGCAGATGTGCCAGTGGTATTAACTTTAGGCACGCGTTTTTTGATTCAAGAAGATCCGCAATGGTGGCAAAACTTTATTAATGATCACGTCACTATTTTAGCGATGAATGAAGACGAAGGTGAAGCATTAACCGGTTTTAAAGATCCATTACTGGCCAGCGAAGCTGCGCTTGAATGGTGTGATATGGTATTAACTACGGCAGGACCTATTGGGCTTTATACCGCAGGCTATACCGATGATAATGAAAAACGCGAAACAAGTCATACTTTGTTACCTGGTACCATTCCTGAGTTTAATCGCTATGAGTTTTCGCGACCTAAATTACAAGCAGATTGCGACATTCCGATAAAAGTGTATGCTCATATTGCGCCATATATGGGCGGGCCGGAATTAATCCGTAATACTAATGGCGCTGGAGATGGAGCCTTGTCTGCGCTGTTGCATGATTTATCAGCTAATACTTTTCATAAAACCAATATACCCGGCTCAAGTAAGCACAAACGAGACGGTTTATGTTATTCGTCATTTTCACAGTTGTGCAAATACGCTAATCGCGTTGCATACGAGGTGTTAGCTCAACACAGCCCGCGTCTGTCTCGCGGTTTACCTGAGCGGGAAGACAGTTTAGAAGAGTCATATTGGGAACGATAATCTATCGTCGATAAAAAAAAACGATAATGAAGCATCATTATCGTTTTTTTTTGTGTAGATTTTTATAGAATAGGCATCGAAAGTCAGAATATTAATAAGCAATCAGGAGCGAAACGTGAAAGGACAAATCTTAAGAGAGATGCATGTACTCAAAGCCATTGAGCCTGAGTTTGAAATTCAGCGCCGTGTTGCTTTTATTAAAGCTAAATTATCTGAGGCTCACAGTAAAACCTTAGTATTGGGGATTAGTGGTGGTGTTGATTCATCTCTTGCCGGACGTTTATGCCAACTAGCAGTCAATAGCCTTAATCAAGAAAAAGCCAGTGATGAGTATCAGTTTATTGCGGTGCGCTTACCTTATCATGTTCAGCAAGATGAAGCTGAAGCTCAGCTAGCCTGTCAGTTTATTCAGCCTTCAAAACAGGTGACTGTAAATGTTCATGATGGTGTTATTGGTATTCATAATGCCACGCTAGCGGGCCTCAATGATGTAGGATTGGCATCAACGGATACTGCCAAGATTGATTTTCTCAAGGGTAATGTAAAAGCCAGAATGCGCATGATAGTCCAATATGATATTGCTGGTGCTATGGGTGGCCTTGTTGTGGGAACCGATCATAGTGCAGAAAGTATCACTGGGTTCTTTACTAAATGGGGTGATGGGGCTTGCGATTTAGCACCGTTATTTGGTTTGAATAAACGTCAAGTTCGCCAGTTAGCAGCGTATTTGGGCGCTCCCGATTTATTAGTAAAAAAAGCTCCAACAGCCGATTTAGAAGACAATAAGCCACAACTTGAAGACGAAGTCGCGTTAGGACTGACCTATGATCAAATTGATGACTTCTTAGAAGGTAAAGATGTCGCTAAGTTTGTTGAAGATAAACTGGTGAGTATCTATAAACGCACTCAGCATAAACGTGAACCTATTCCGACGATTTACGATTAACACATTACACTTTGCTTGAAGCGATGTGTTGCCGGGTTAGTTCTATTAACGTATTAGCATATTGTCGATAATCTAAATATGGCGTCAGTAGCACAGTGTGCTGGTGACGTATTTTTTGCTTTTCATCTAGTGATGTATACTGCTGAGGCTCCGTTATGCCCATTAGTTGCTGGACTTCTTTGCCACATAAAATATGCCAAGATTCAGGAGTAAATACAACCTCGTTATGATGATAAACATTTGAATTAACAATACGTAATTGGCAATGCAAGCGTGATGGAATGTTGATGTGTTTATCGGTTTGTTGATCATGAGGCTCATTAAATAATTGGTCACGGATCTGTTTCCAACCAATCCCTTTGTTGGCATTCATATCGTGATCTAAACAACAAACCTTTGCCATAATGGTGACAATTTTACGCCAGTGATTACCATTCAATGTGACCAGTTGGGTGATGGCATCGGGATGACTGGCTTGCCAATGTGTTGATAGTTCTGGAGGCGTAGGTAAATAAAAAATGATATCGGGATTCATTGGTCCCCATATATGGCTAAATAAATCAGATGACATGTTACTTCCAGTATCATTATGAATGGTGAATACCTAGCGGTTCGGCGGTAAATGTTACCCTATGTTCTTTGTTTATATTTGATCTCTATTTCTAAGGTTATTATGCGCGCAATTGTGATTGGGTCGACTAAACATTTTTTATTTGCCGCATTTTATGGTGCCTTGGGTATCGCTTTAGCGTTGATTATCACCGCCGTTTGGCTGCTTAATGCACGGCCTAATTTATCATTGTGGCACACAACACATCTTACCTCTGAATATCATCAACAGTCAGGCTTAACTGATTTTAATCAATATTTACAATTAGAAGATAAACTATTTGCTGAAGTAGAGCAGCAAATTTACCGTCAATATCAACCTGAAATAGCATCTCCTATTAATCGTTATGAACGTAATAGCCTGTCTGATCCAGGGTTATGGCAGCAAAATTGGAACCGTTCATTCGAATGGCCAAACCCACAAGCAGAGTTTGGCTTATTATTACTGCACGGTATGTCTGACTCACCTTATATGTTATCGCATATAGCTCAACATTATCAGCACCAGGCGCATGTATTAGGGTTACGTTTACCTGGACATGGAACTATTCCTTCAGGATTAACCGATATTAACTGGCCTGATCTTGCTGGGGCGGTATCACTTGCTGTAGCGCATCTCTCTGCACAACTACCTAATAAACCGATTTATGTGGTGGGATTTTCTACTGGAGCGGCATTAGCGTTAAATCATGAGCTAGAGAATATCAGCTTAGATAAACCTACGAGCTTTGATGGCATAATAATGTTATCGCCAGCCATTGGTCTAGCGCCTATTGCTGCAGGCGCTTACTGGCAAGCACAGTTAGGTAAGCTACTTGGACAAGATAAGTTGTATTGGAATAGCATTCAAACTGAATACGATCCTTTCAAATATCAATCTTTTGCAGTTAATGCTGGCGATGTTGTTTACCAATTAACACAACGTAATCAGACTCTATTAGCATCATTAACAGCACAACAATTTAATGCTATACCTGCAATATTAACGTTTCAGTCTGTCGTCGATGATACTGTTTCATCGCTGGCTGTGGTCGATTTGTTATATCAAAGATTACCAGTAAAAAAAGATCATCAATTAGTGTTATTTGACGTGAATCGGACACGGAGTAACAACCAACTGCTGTTTCAGGATCCTTTGGCATCTTTTGCTCCCTTTTGGTTACCTGAACTGTTGCCGTACCGCTTAAGCTTAGTTGAGAATGATCCACAACATGATAATCAGGTGCAGGTGAGGGAGCTAACTGATAAGTCGAAAACGGATGATGTATTAGCATTAAATTTAAATTGGCCTAAAGATGTGTATTCTTTATCCCATGTGGCGTTAAACTTTCCGATTGAAGATACGCTTTATGGGCCATTGCTCGATGATAATTCCGAAAAAATCCAAATAGGTAGAGCTATTTATCAAGGCGAACGAGGTATATTTAGTATATCGGGGAATGACATGCTGCGTCAGAAATGGAATCCATTTTATCCATATATGATGTCTCGAATTGATGAGTTTACTCTTGGACATCAATCTGAGACACCATGAGACAGTAAACCACTCAATATTAGTCGCTAATGGTATTAATAATAGTTTGGTTATGTCCTTGTTGCTTTGCTTTGCTTGGTAGAGGTTCTCATCCGCGACTTTAATTCACTTATCGAGTTCAGCTTCATAATCAGCTTTTGCCGTAATAACACCAATACTGACAGTTACATTAAATGACTGTTTATCTTCGGGTGATGTGAATGTCAATTGTGACAGTGTTTCTCTAAAGCCATCGAGATGATGTTCAATATGTAAGATGTTGGACAAAGGCAGAATAAGCAAAAATTCCTCACCGCTGTAACGGGCCGCAATATCAATGTCACGTTTAAAATATTTCTGTAATAATTGCGACACGTTCCGTAAACACTCATCTCCAGCTAAATGACCATAATTGTCATTCACCTTTTTAAAGAAATCTAAATCAAGCAATACAACCGTTATGCTCTGTTTGCTGCGCAAACAAAAATCCACTAATTCACCAAATTTACGTTCAGCAAAACGACGATTATATAAGCCAGTTCAGTGAGCTTCTTATTAGCATAACCTAAAAATAATGCTTCAATCCCCAAAAACAAATACACATGCGGGCTATCTTATATCAACATTAATTCTGTAGATGCCATCATGGCTGTCAAAAATGCGTACCAAGGATCCAAACGGCTGCAATGACAGTGACCGTGTTACCTAATACAAATTGGATGTTGGCGAAAAATTGTATTGGATGACAATTGATGATAAATCCGATTACTCCTAAAAGAATCGAGAATAATAGGTGTTGTTGATTAATCCGTGGCAACGTCAAAAAATATCCTTAATTATTTGTATTCTAAAAAATTTACTTCTATCTAAGTACTTATCTCTGGAAATAGTACAGATTTCAACGCAAACGGAAATTTTTTACTCGCAAATATCCCTTTTTATCTTTTGTGATGCAGATCCCAATCTTTTAATGGCGAAATCTTGTTCGACCTTGGTCTAATTCAATTGAAGAAACAACAAGTTATTTTTAATTTGTTATTTTTAACATCCTGTTTTATATAGTATTTTATGTTTTACGTTAACGTTTGTTAATTAAGTACGACTAAGGTCTTGATTGTGGTGCCCCCCTGAGTTGCTAAATTAACTATGACTTTAGAAAAAATAACTTATGGGGAGTCACAATGAGTTTTGAAAATAACGATAAGGCAGCGGGTTACTGGCGTGAGAATTTACGTTTAGTACTTAGCTTGCTTGCAATTTGGGCTGCAGTGTCATTTGGCTGCGGTATTTTATTAGTAGATGTGTTAAACGAAATTACCTTTATGGGATTCAAACTGGGTTTCTGGTTTGCGCAGCAGGGTGCAATGTATGTATTCGTGGCGCTGATTTTTGTTTATGTAGCGAAAGCTAATACATTAGACAAAAAATACAATGTTCAGGAAGACTAAGGAGCACTAAAAATGGATGTTCAAACATTAACATATATAATTGTCGGCGCGACTTTTGCGCTGTACATCGGGATCGCCATTTGGTCTCGTGCAGGTTCAACTAAAGAGTTTTACGTTGCAGGTGGTGGCGTTCACCCTGTTTTGAACGGTATGGCAACTGCAGCCGACTGGATGTCAGCAGCTTCGTTTATATCATTAGCCGGTATTGTATCTTTTACCGGTTATGATGGCTCAGTTTATCTAATGGGTTGGACGGGCGGTTACGTACTATTAGCCTTATGTATGGCACCTTATTTACGCAAATTTGGTAAATTTACGGTACCAGATTTTATTGGTGATCGTTACTACTCACAGACAGCACGAACTGTAGCTGTTATTTGTGCCATCTTTATTTGTTTTACTTACATTGCAGGGCAAATGCGTGGTGTTGGCGTGGTATTTTCTCGCTTCTTAGAAGTTGACGTTGAAACAGGCGTGTACATTGGTATGGCAGTGGTGTTCTTTTATGCTGTATTAGGTGGCATGAAAGGGATTACTTACACACAGGTAGCACAATACTGCGTACTTATTTTTGCATTTATGGTTCCTGCTATCTTCATCTCTGTAATGATGACGGGTCATATATTACCGCAAATTGGTTTTGGCGCTGAGATGATTGATGCCGCAGGTAATGGTACGGGAGTGTTCTTACTCGATAAACTCGATGGGTTATCGGCAGAGCTTGGGTTCTCCCAATATACCGAAGGCTCCAAATCGATGATTGATGTGTTCTTTATTACCGGTGCTTTAATGTTTGGTACAGCGGGCTTGCCTCATGTAATTGTACGTTTCTTTACTGTTCCTAGAGTAAAAGATGCACGTATTTCAGCGGGCTGGGCATTAGTGTTTATTGCTATTATGTATACCACTATTCCTGCATTGTCTGCATTCTCTCGCGTTAATATGATTGAAACCATCAATGGACCAGAATCGACTGGCGTGCCTTATGAAACTGCGCCAACTTGGATTAAAAACTGGGAAAAAACAGGGTTAATTAAGTGGGAAGATAAGAACAACGATGGCAAGATTTTTTACACCAATGGTGATAAAAATGAGATGAACATTGACCGAGATATTATGGTTCTTGCTACGCCTGAAATTGCTAACCTTCCAGCATGGGTTATTGCATTAGTGGCTGCGGGTGGTTTAGCCGCTGCACTGTCTACATCAGCTGGTCTACTATTGGTTATTTCAACGTCTGTGTCGCATGATTTACTCAAGAAAAATCTTATGCCGGATATTTCGGATAAGAAAGAGTTAATGTATGCACGAATAGCCGCAGGTTTTGGGGTTGTTATGGCGGGTTACTTTGGTATTAATCCTCCTGGATTTGTAGCGGCGGTGGTGGCCATTGCATTTGGTCTTGCTGCAGCCTCGTTATTCCCTGCTATTATTATGGGCATTTTCTCTAGAACCATGAATAAAGAAGGTGCTATTTCGGGCATGGTGATCGGGTTATTATTTACTGCTAGTTATATTATGTACTTCAAGTTTATTAATCCGGCAGCCAACTCAGCTGAAAATTGGTTCTTCGGTATTTCACCTGAAGGTATTGGTATGGTGGGAATGATGGTTAACTTTGGTGTCGCTTTTGCTGTCAGTAAAGTCACTACTAAAATTCCTGACGAAATAGTCGCGATGGTTGAGTCGATTCGTTTCCCTAAAGGGTCAGGTGAAGCACACGATCATTAAACTGCTGTAATCAACACTGTTTAAAAAGAGCGCTTAGGCGCTCTTTTTGTTGGGCTTTAGTCCTATAGCAGATAAGCGAAACGCTTTGCTATAGTGATATTGTTCGCTTATGCACAATAGGGAAATGATTAATGGATGCCAGCGAGTTACAACCAGTAGAGCAGTTTTTAGCGGCTCATTCACCGTTTGATTCATTACCCGTTGATGTGATCCAACGGTGCGCAAAATTGATTACAGTTGGTTATTACAGTAAAGCCTCTGCATTTGTTGAGTTTGATAAAGACAATCCTAAATTATACATTGTACGTAGTGGCGCATTTGAAGTGCGCGATCCCGAAGGGGTGCTGGTTGATAGAGTCGCAGAAGGCGAATGTTTTGGATTTTCCACCTTATTATCTGGTGAGAAAGTGGTTAATAAAGTAGCCATTCTTGAAGACAGTTTAGTTTATCATTTACCACAATCCGTGTTTGCCAAATTGCGTTCCGAGCATCGAAGCTTTGATCAGTTTTTTGCCCGTGCTTTTGCTAAACGCTTGCGCAATGAAGCTAAATTTACTGCTAAAGACTTGACTGCAACTAGTCGTATTACTTCAATTATGTCATCTCAGCCCATTATGATTGATGCGCATGCCAGTGTGATGGATGCAGCTAAAATGATGCGTGAGCACAGAGTGTCATCGGTGTTAGTTACCGATAACCGAAAATTAACCGGTATATTGACTGACCGGGACTTACGTAATCGTGTCATTGCTGAAGGATTAGATGTTAATACACTGGTGAGTCAAGCTATGACAATCAATCCAGTGACAACTCACGCTAATGCGTTAGTGTTCGAAACAATGTTGGCGATGAGCGAGCATAATATTCACCACTTACCAGTAGTTGATGGTAGTCATGCGTTAGGGATGATCACTAGCACTGATATATTACGCTCTCAAAGCTCTCAGCCACTTTTGCTTATTGGCGAAATAGGGCGACAAGGTAACATAGAAAAACTTATTCAAGTGAGTAAACAGATCCCATTACTATTACAAAACCTAATTAGTGCCGATGCCAGAGCAGAAGAGATTGGTCGGGTATTAACCTCAGTAACCGATGCATTAACTCGTCGTCTTATTGAGCTGAACCAACAGATTTTAGGACAGGCTCCGATGGCGTTTTGTTGGTTGGCTTTTGGTTCCCAAGGTCGCCAAGATCAAGTGGCCTGTTCGGATCAAGACAATGGTTTATTACTTGCTCACGAGCCTGATGAATTCGCTGCTGCTTATTTTGAAACCTTAACCAAAGCAGTCTGTAAGGGATTAGATGAATGTGGTTATATTTATTGTCCCGGCGACATTATGGCGCAAAATCCTAAATGGCGATTATCACTGGTGAAATGGAAAGGGCTGTTTTCAAAATGGGTTAATACCCCAGAACCAAAAGCCTTAATGCATGCCAGTATTTTTTTCGATATGCGATCAGTATTTGGGCCACAGAATTTATTTAGTGAACTTCAAGATGATGTTTTAGCCTCAACAAAAAATAACGATATCTTTCTGGCTGGCATGGCGGGTAATTCGCTTACAGAATCTCCACCACTGGGATTTTTTAGAAAGTTTGTTCTTGAGCGTGATGGAACAGAAGTTAAAGGCATGGATTTAAAGCATAAGGGCAGTGCGTTAATTAATGACATTGCTAGAGTGTATGCGTTAAGTGCAGGGATAAAAGAGGTGAATACTGCCAAACGAATTAGAGTATTGATGGACTCGAATATTATGAATCGTAAAGATGCCCTTAACTTGGCGGATGCCCATGAGTTTATTGCGCATATGCGTTTAGCTAATCAAGGTTACCAAGCGACCAATAATTTACCTGTTAATAATTTTTTAAAACCACAACATCTTTCTTCATTAATGCGTCATCAACTGCGTGATGCTTTTAAAGTGGTCCATGATGCACAAGCTGGTATAAAACTTAAGTTTATGAGGAGTTTTTAGTGTCTAATTTGTGGTGGATAAAAGTCGTGTTGTGGCGTAACAAAATTACCACTTTACCTTCGTCACTCAATTCTTATTTAGAAGCAATCACTCCAGCATTAACAAAACCATTTTTCGATGCGCCACTCATGGCAATCGATTTAGAAATGACAGGATTGGATCCCATCAATGATCAAGTCATTAGTATTGGCATGGTACCGATTATCAAGGGCGTTATTCCACTAGAGAAAGCACAACATATGATGATTGCAATTAACGGTAGTGTCGGTCATAGCGCGACGGTTCACGGTATTGTTGATAATCAATTGAATATGGCATTAACGTTAGACGAGGCCATTGACTGGTTTTTATCACAAACTAAAGGCTATATTTTGGTGGCTCATCATGCACCGTTAGATATACAGTTTATTCAACAGCAGTTAATACGCTGCTTTGGTCAATCTATTCCGTTAGTGTTTATTGATACGCTAGCAATAGAAAAGAAACGTTGTTTAATGCAACAACCTGTATTAAAGGAAGGTTCGCTACGATTAGGGGCGAGTCGAGAACGATATCATTTACCTGTTTATTCGGCGCACAATGCGCTTGTCGATGCACTATCATGTGCTGAATTATTGTTGGCTCAAGTGGCAGCGATGGGCGATATTAAAAAATTATATGTTAAAGACTTAATCAAGGTGTCTGCTTAGCAAATAAAAAAGCCAATCATCGAGACTGGCTTTTTATTAGATACTGAATAAAGCTTATTTTGGGTTATTAGCTTTATTGAAAAAATAGTCAACTGCAGGTTTAATCAATTCAAGTGCGGTTTTATCACAAGGTGGTAAATTTGCATCACTTACTGAGATAGGGGTTATTCTTTCTCCCCATTTAAATAGTACAGCTGCAGAGGTTAATCCTGCACCAAATGCACATGATAAAATCGTTTGTCCAGGGACAATTTTACCCTGTGATAATGCATCACAAATCGCAATCGGGATAGTTGCAGCAGATGTATTGCCATAGTCAGCGATATTAACGAAAGCTTTTTCTTTCGGAATTTTCATCCGGCTTATTAATGTATCAATAATTCGTTCATTTGCTTGGTGCGGTATAACAAAATCGACATCATCGATACTCATTCCGCATTTTTCTAATACTGTATTGCTTAAACTACCCATGCCATGAATAGCACGTTTAAACACATCTTGACCATTAATGTGGATATAAAAATCTAATGAGTCTGTATCCAATCTATCCATCTTGGAACCAAAGTCAGACTTTAAAATGTCACGACCTTCTGGATCATTATTTATCTCATAACCTAATACGCCACCAGGTTGATTGCTAGCTTCAAGGACCACTGCACCCGCTCCGTCACCAAATAAAACAGCTGTTTCGCGGCGGGACCAGTCTAAGTAAAACGATAAACGTTCAGCACCAATAATGAGAATTTTTTTACTTTGACCACTTTTAATCATTGAACTGGCTAAACCAACGCCATACAAAAATCCACTGCAAGCGGCGTTAATGTCAAATGCACCACATGTTGCACCAATATCGGCTTGTACTTTTGATGCAATATTGGGGATTAAAGTATCAGGACTAGCGGTTGCTAAAATAATTAAATCCAGTTCACAGCCATCAATCCCTGCAGCAGCAAGTGCATGCTTAGCGGCTACCGATGCCATTTCAGAAGTATTAACATGACTAATATTACGCTTACTGATGCCAGTACGTGTCTTAATCCATTCATCGGTTGTTTCCATGAATGTGGCTAAATCTTCATTGGTTAATGTTGCGGGTGGAACAGACTTACCCCAACCGGTAATATGTGCATACTGCATAAGAATTCTCTCAATACGTTTCAATAGTTAATAAAATTTAATTTCAACATCAATAGTTTGGCTTTCAAATTAAACTGAGAAGCTCTTGATGGCAAGTTTTTGAAAATATGGACTTAAATAGTCGTTACTAAGATTTGCTATTGTTTTTATTACTTAACTTTTTGTTCTACCAGTTTTTTTATCGAAGCTGAGGCATGCAATATATGCTCACGCAACAATTGCGTTGCTTTTTCGATATCTCGATTTTTACACAATTCGAGCAACACTCTATGCTCTCTTTCTGCGACAGGGATCCCGCCAGTAAAAAGGAGCTGTAGACGAATATATCTATCGCAATTAGTGTTTAAACCGTTAACAACATCCATTGTATGGGGGCGATTAGCCGCTGCATATAAACGAGTATGGAAGCGAGTATTCAGTTCACTCCAACTGGCAACGGATTCTTTCAGTTTAAACGCTAATTCAAGTTGAACCAAAATTGCTTCTGCTTCAATAAGAGCATCATCAGTTAAATTTGGAATAGCTTTAGCCAATAAATCTGATTCAATCATTGCGCGTAATTCAAATAACTCGGTAACTTGTTCAACAGACAACAAGGTTGCAGTTGCACCTTTATGTGGCTCGAAATTGATCAGGCCTTCAGCTTCTAATTGTACTAAAGCCTCACGGACAGGAATGCGACTTACATTCAATTGTTCTGCAATTGCAGATTGTCTTAGCGGTTCTCCTCCTTGTATGTCACCAGAAAGAATCCGTTCTCTTAGCGCCTCAACGACAAGTTGAGTGCGAGTTTTATGAATAATAGGAGGTATATTGTTCATGTATTATATTGTCATTACTAATTTATTCGAGCAAGGGTAACGCTTAGCAGCAGCTTTATAAAGTGAAACCTATGCAATTGAGCTGATTAACGTCAGAAAAAGTGGCCATTTAAACAAATATACAAAAATATACAGATTGACTGGCACCAAAATCATCTCAATGGGATAATCAAAGCAAGAAAGCGTTTAAGGAGTGTAAGGTTGAATAAAGCAGTATTTTTAGATCGTGACGGTGTCATCAATATTGACA
This sequence comes from Shewanella polaris, assembly GCF_006385555.1. Taxonomy (NCBI): domain Bacteria; kingdom Pseudomonadati; phylum Pseudomonadota; class Gammaproteobacteria; order Alteromonadales; family Shewanellaceae; genus Shewanella; species Shewanella polaris. Next base: position 1,800,324 of record NZ_CP041036.1, read on the forward strand.
ATGGTTATGTCCATACCGTGGACGAGTTTGAATATATAAACGGTGTATTTGAAGCTTGCTTAGCGCTAAAGCAAATGGGCTACCTATTAATTGTCGTCACTAACCAATCTGGGATTGCGCGTGGCATTTACAGTGAGGATGATTTTCATCATTTAACTGAATGGATGGATTGGAACTTTGCAGATAAAGGCGTCGAGCTTGATGGTATTTACTATTGTCCACATCATCCAGAAAAAGGTTTAGGCGAATATAAGCAAGACTGTGATTGCCGTAAACCAAAACCAGGCATGTTAACTTCAGCGGCTGAGTTTTTAAAAATTGACATGAGTCAGTCAGTGATGGTGGGTGACAAGGCTGATGATATGCGTGCTGCGAAAGCTGCTGGTATTAACACTGCTATTTTAGTTCGCTCAGGTAAAGTGGTAGATGAAGCAGGTATTGCACTTGCCAGCGCGGTGGTTGACAGTATTGCTGATGTGCCAAGTCAATTGAGTCAATTACTGACACAATAATCGCAACACGGGTAATAATTCTTGGTTTACTGTCAGTTCATGTGTAAGCATTAGCCCACTTATATATGAACATCGACTTACAGATAAACTAGCCTTTGGTTTTACTTCGTTCCTTCGATACTTCGTTTTAACATGTCCTTCCCATATATAAGTAGCCCTTGTTATCCATTCATAATAAATGCTCTTAAGATAAGCAGATATGTTCAGTCCGAAATGGCTATATTGGGTTTTACAATAAGACTTTGTTGAGTTAACATCGATTTAACCTTGTTTCAGCAATATTTTAGCCTTAATGGGGCAAATTACGTACTTATAACTCGGTGAACCGCATAATAAGGCATATAAGAATACAAAAAATAAAATCAACATTGTTTCTAGTAAGCCGTTTTTGTTCATAAAGCCAGCAAAAACATCCTCAAATGTGGCTTTGAGTTTAAAATGTGCGCAGTTGGGTTGAATTCGTAATAAAAAAACAGAAAGCTCTTGCGCTATAAAATGTTTTCCCTATAATACACCCCACTGACACGGAACACGGCGTCTAACGCTAGTTACCAGGTCCGCTCTTTAACAATTTATCAAGTAATCTGTGTGGACATTCACAGGTATTGAGTTATTCGACAATTACTTAAATCAGTTTAACTGCTTTAAGTAATCAAAAAATTTCAACTCAATGCAACGATGAATGTTCATAGCAATATGTAACAAGCATTTTATAGATTCTTCCGAGTTTATAAGGTGTAAATCAGAATTCATTGAGCCGAGATATTCCTAACAGAGTATTTCAAAAAACTTTAATTGAAGAGTTTGATCATGGCTCAGATTGAACGCTGGCGGCAGGCCTAACACATGCAAGTCGAGCGGTAACAGAAAGTAGCTTGCTACTTTGCTGACGAGCGGCGGACGGGTGAGTAATGCCTAGGGATCTGCCCAGTCGAGGGGGATAACAGTTGGAAACGACTGCTAATACCGCATACGCCCTACGGGGGAAAGGAGGGGACCTTCGGGCCTTTCGCGATTGGATGAACCTAGGTGGGATTAGCTAGTTGGTGAGGTAATGGCTCACCAAGGCGACGATCCCTAGCTGTTCTGAGAGGATGATCAGCCACACTGGGACTGAGACACGGCCCAGACTCCTACGGGAGGCAGCAGTGGGGAATATTGCACAATGGGGGAAACCCTGATGCAGCCATGCCGCGTGTGTGAAGAAGGCCTTCGGGTTGTAAAGCACTTTCAGTAGGGAGGAAAGGTAGCGTGTTAATAGCACGCTGCTGTGACGTTACCTACAGAAGAAGGACCGGCTAACTTCGTGCCAGCAGCCGCGGTAATACGAGGGGTCCGAGCGTTAATCGGAATTACTGGGCGTAAAGCGTACGCAGGCGGTTCATTAAGCTAGATGTGAAATCCCCGGGCTCAACCTGGGAATTGCATTTAGAACTGGTGAACTAGAGTCTTGTAGAGGGGGGTAGAATTTCAGGTGTAGCGGTGAAATGCGTAGAGATCTGAAGGAATACCGGTGGCGAAGGCGGCCCCCTGGACAAAGACTGACGCTCATGTACGAAAGCGTGGGGAGCAAACAGGATTAGATACCCTGGTAGTCCACGCCGTAAACGATGTCTACTCGGAGTTTGGTGACTTAGTCACTGGGCTCCCAAGCTAACGCATTAAGTAGACCGCCTGGGGAGTACGGCCGCAAGGTTAAAACTCAAATGAATTGACGGGGGCCCGCACAAGCGGTGGAGCATGTGGTTTAATTCGATGCAACGCGAAGAACCTTACCTACTCTTGACATCCACAGAAGCCGGAAGAGATTCTGGTGTGCCTTCGGGAACTGTGAGACAGGTGCTGCATGGCTGTCGTCAGCTCGTGTTGTGAAATGTTGGGTTAAGTCCCGCAACGAGCGCAACCCCTATCCTTATTTGCCAGCACGTAATGGTGGGAACTCTAGGGAGACTGCCGGTGATAAACCGGAGGAAGGTGGGGACGACGTCAAGTCATCATGGCCCTTACGAGTAGGGCTACACACGTGCTACAATGGCGTATACAGAGGGTTGCAAAGCCGCGAGGTGGAGCTAATCTCACAAAGTACGTCGTAGTCCGGATTGGAGTCTGCAACTCGACTCCATGAAGTCGGAATCGCTAGTAATCGTAGATCAGAATGCTACGGTGAATACGTTCCCGGGCCTTGTACACACCGCCCGTCACACCATGGGAGTGGGCTGCAAAAGAAGTGGGTAGTTTAACCTTCGGGAGAACGCTCACCACTTTGTGGTTCATGACTGGGGTGAAGTCGTAACAAGGTAGCCCTAGGGGAACCTGGGGCTGGATCACCTCCTTACCTATACGACTAACTCAATACCTAAAAGTGCAGCGATGCATGTGAGTGTTCACACAGATTACTTGATAGAAAGAAAGAGAAAGATATCGAAAGGTATTTTTGAGGATTTTGATTCTTAATCAAGGCACTTGATGAGTCTCGCAGGGAGTGTGCTTTTAGCACATGACTGAGAAACGAAGAAAGTAACGCCGAGTAAGGATTAAAAGACCAAAAAGAATGGGTCTGTAGCTCAGCTGGTTAGAGCGCACCCCTGATAAGGGTGAGGTCGGTGGTTCAAGTCCACTCTGACCCACCAAATCTTCATTTTATCTGCGTTAATTAAATACTCGTTTAGTGAACTAAACGTCGCATTGAATTAACTTGTTAAAATTCGATTTGGCTTCGCCAATCTTATGATTGGTTACTTGATATTAATCTCACTGCATGTAAATGGGGCTATAGCTCAGCTGGGAGAGCGCCTGCCTTGCACGCAGGAGGTCTGCGGTTCGATCCCGCATAGCTCCACCATTTACACTTATCATGACGATAAGCATATGCATAGGTTAGAGATGCCAAAGATAAATGAAATTTTATCTTTGGCTTTTTTAAGCCCGCTCTTTAACAATTTGGAAAGCTGATAGTACTAACTAAAGGCGCATAGATGATAATTCGTTGTCGTTTGTGTGATTACGTTAGTGCGAAAAATAATACTGATGCGAAAGCATCAGTATCTTGAGTTCTCAAAACACTGTTTAAGTGTCTTGAATATTCTAAAAACTAAGGCGAGTCCACTTCCTACCCTGGAGGTGAGACAAGTAAAAACCAGCTGGTCATAATACGACCCTGTTTTTCTTATCATTTGTTCATTCAAAAGGTAAGCGCAGTTAATCGAAACGGTGTCTAAGCCGTGAAGCGAATGAGGAAGGAGTGTAGCAGCGCTACATGACTGACGAATGAGATTCACAATAACGACAGCGTGATGAGTAACAAGCGAAAAAAGAAAGACTCATTTGGGTTGTATGGTTAAGTGACTAAGCGTATACGGTGGATGCCTTGGCAGTCAGAGGCGATGAAGGACGTAATAACTTGCGAAAAGCGTTGGCGAGCTAGTAATAAGCATTTGAGCTAACGATATCCGAATGGGGAAACCCAGCAGCATAAGCTGTTATCACTACATGAATACATAGTGTAGTGAGGCAAACCCGGGGAACTGAAACATCTAAGTACCCGGAGGAAAAGAAATCAACCGAGATTCCCCTAGTAGCGGCGAGCGAACGGGGATTAGCCCTTAAGTCTATGGGGTGTTAGTGGAATGTGTTGGAAAGCACAGCGGCACAGGGTGATAGCCCCGTACATGAAAACTAACCATAGATGAAAACGAGTAAGGCGGGACACGTGACATCCTGTTTGAATATGGGGGGACCATCCTCCAAGGCTAAATACTCCTGACTGACCGATAGTGAACCAGTACCGTGAGGGAAAGGCGAAAAGAACCCCTGTGAGGGGAGTGAAATAGAACCTGAAACCGTGTACGTACAAGCAGTGGGAGCGGTTCTTGAGACCGTGACTGCGTACCTTTTGTATAATGGGTCAGCGACTTACGTTTTGTAGCGAGGTTAAGCGAATAGCGGAGCCGTAGGGAAACCGAGTGTTAACTGCGCGTTTAGTTGCAAGGCGTAGACCCGAAACCGAGTGATCTAGCCATGGGCAGGTTGAAGGTTGAGTAACATCAACTGGAGGACCGAACCGACTTATGTTGAAAAATGAGCGGATGACTTGTGGCTGGGGGTGAAAGGCCAATCAAACTCGGAGATATCTGGTTCTCCTCGAAAGCTATTTAGGTAGCGCCTCGAGCGAATACCATTGGGGGTAGAGCACTGTTAAGGCTAGGGGGTCATCCCGACTTACCAACCCTTTGCAAACTCCGAATACCAATGAGTACTACTCGGGAGACAGACAGCGGGTGCTAACGTCCGTTGTCAAAAGGGAAACAACCCAGACCGTCAGCTAAGGTCCCAAAGTGTATGTTAAGTGGGAAACGATGTGGGAAGGCTTAGACAGCTAGGATGTTGGCTTAGAAGCAGCCATCATTTAAAGAAAGCGTAATAGCTCACTAGTCGAGTCGGCCTGCGCGGAAGATTTAACGGGGCTAAACATACCACCGAAGCTACGGGTGCATGCCATTAGGTGTGCGCGGTAGAGGAGCGTTCTGTAAGCGGTTGAAGGTGAAGGGGTAACCCACACTGGACGTATCAGAAGTGCGAATGCTGACATGAGTAACGATAAAGGGAGTGAAAAACTCCCTCGCCGAAAGACCAAGGGTTCCTGTCCAACGTTAATCGGGGCAGGGTGAGTCGACCCCTAAGGTGAGGCCGAAAGGCGTAATCGATGGGAAAACAGATTAATATTCTGTACTTCTGCTAACTGCGATGGAGAGACGGAGAAGGCTAGGCTAGCGCGGCGTTGGTAGTCCGCGTTTAAGGTAGTAGGCTGTATTCTTAGGCAAATCCGGGAATACGTACTTAAATGTACAGGTTGAGAGCTGATGACGAGTCACTAAGGTGATGAAGTAGTTGATGCCATGCTTCCAGGAAAATCTTCTAAGCTTCAGGTTAGTAGAAATCGTACCCCAAACCGACACAGGTGGTCGGGTAGAGAATACCAAGGCGCTTGAGAGAACTCGGCTGAAGGAACTAGGCAAAATGGTACCGTAACTTCGGGAGAAGGTACGCTGCTGTCGGTGATGGGACTTGCTCCCTAAGCTGACGGCAGTCGCAGATACCAGGTGGCTGCAACTGTTTATCAAAAACACAGTAATGTGCAAAATCGCAAGATGACGTATACGGTATGACGCCTGCCCGGTGCCGGAAGGTTAATTGATTGGGTTATCTTCGGAGAAGCTCATGATCGAAGCCCCGGTAAACGGCGGCCGTAACTATAACGGTCCTAAGGTAGCGAAATTCCTTGTCGGGTAAGTTCCGACCTGCACGAATGGCGTAATGATGGCCACGCTGTCTCCAGCCGAGACTCAGTGAAGTTGAAATTGCGGTGAAGATGCCGTATACCCGCGGCTAGACGGAAAGACCCCGTGAACCTTTACTATAGCTTGGCACTGAACATTGAACCTACATGTGTAGGATAGGTGGGAGACTTTGAAACTTTGACGCTAGTCAGAGTGGAGTCAATCTTGAAATACCACCCTTGTAGTTTTGATGTTCTAACCGCGGCCCCTTATCGGGGTTCGGGACAGTGCCTGGTGGGTAGTTTGACTGGGGCGGTCTCCTCCCAAAGAGTAACGGAGGAGCACGAAGGTTGGCTAAGTACGGTCGGACATCGTACGGTTAGTGCAATGGCATAAGCCAGCTTAACTGCGAGACATACACGTCGAGCAGGTACGAAAGTAGGTCATAGTGATCCGGTGGTTCTGAATGGAAGGGCCATCGCTCAACGGATAAAAGGTACTCCGGGGATAACAGGCTGATACCGCCCAAGAGTTCATATCGACGGCGGTGTTTGGCACCTCGATGTCGGCTCATCACATCCTGGGGCTGAAGTCGGTCCCAAGGGTATGGCTGTTCGCCATTTAAAGTGGTACGCGAGCTGGGTTCAGAACGTCGTGAGACAGTTCGGTCCCTATCTGCCGTGGGCGTTGGATGATTGAAGGAAGCTGCTCCTAGTACGAGAGGACCGGAGTGGACGAACCGCTGGTGTTCGGGTTGTTATGCCAATAGCATTGCCCGGTAGCTACGTTCGGAATCGATAACCGCTGAAAGCATCTAAGCGGGAAGCGAGTCCTAAGATGAGTCATCCCTAGAGCTTTAAGCTCTCTAAAGGGCCGTAGGAGACTACTACGTTGATAGGCAAGGTGTGTAAGCGTTGTGAGGCGTTGAGCTAACTTGTACTAATGACCCGTGAGGCTTAACCATACAACCCAGATGGGTTTTACTGAAAATGTTCCCGACATTTTCTAGCACTTCCTCCTTCCATGGAGGTCGTACTAAAGGGAGCATGACCTTAGTGTTAGAATAGAGCGCTTAGACAGTGTGAGAGACTCAAGTACGCTTTAATAAAGCATAATCAGCTTTCCGAATTATTATTTAATGCATCAAGAAGAAGAATGCGTTAGATAAGCAAAATTTGTCTGGAAACCATAGAGTTGTGGCACCACCTGATCCCATTCCGAACTCAGAAGTGAAACACAGTATCGCCGATGGTAGTGTGGGGTCTCCCCATGTGAGAGTAGGTCATTTCCAGGCGCCTAATTGACTTGAAAGAGTCGTGAGACAGCCCGCTATTATATAGCGGGCTTTTTTACGTCTGTTCATCGTTGAAATTAGGGCTTGGTTTATCTGAACATAATACCAATCCGCATTAGACTTTGCCCATATTAGCCCAGTCTCTTGTACACAAACTTTTTACTCTGTCCTTGCACTGAATAAACGTATTCCAAGCACTGCAATACTGCTCAACAATATCGTTATAACCTTCAAAACACCTATTGGCTAAACAGTGCTGTCTTAGCCATTGCCATGCCTGTTCTATTGGATTTAGCTCTAGAGAATAGGGTGGTAATTTAGGACCGATAAATTATTGAAGTCTTTGGCTATATCATCCGTATACCACCCCGCGCCATCTATGATAACAAGAGCATATCTATCCGAATGGTTTGCTTCAAGTGTTGCCACATAGTTCAGCGTGAGTTCTGCGCCTTCTAGGCAAGTAATAGGATTAATGAAACGACTAGAGGGTGATGGCACGATATTAGGTGTTGCTTTTATTAACGATAAATCTGCTCACATGGACTGGTTTACTGGTGTATGGAAGAAACGTATCGAAAATGGAGTAATAGAATGGTTAGAAATACAGCGTGGCTTACTGGTAAATTTTTCGGTTTATGAGATAGAACTTTTAGATAGGTTGTTGGGTAAAATGCTTAATCAAGTTGAATAAGATAGTTCTGTTTAGCTCGTGTTAATTCTAGTTACTTGATCGCTTTAAGCTAATAATGAGATCTATATCAAAGTTTAACTGAACTCGTTGTTACAAAATTTAGTTAGGTTTATGATCTTATTTACTGTTTTAGTAGTGTTAGGTTTGATTAAAGCTAGCTACTGAGTAAAATTATTATCAATTGCAGATATTGCGAGTAAAATAAAAACATCGACAAATTATATCTGGATTTATCTGTGAGGATGACAGTTTTACAATCTCGCACCGGATGGTTTTTCCGTTTTGATTGGTGCTTGGTCAATTACACCGCATTGTTATCTCTCCTCATTTTATGTATAACAGATTTTTGCATATCTAGGCTTTCTTGGCCGATTATTTAATTGTTCAACGGTCCAATATAGTCATTTAATAGGCATATAATGAAGATAGTTGATTCAACTTAGTGGAAGATATTGGATACTTTTAGCTGAAGACGACGCGCAGTTGGTTTCCGGCTTTGAAACAATGGTTATTGTTACAGAAAGAAGGATTTTTAGACAATGAATAACACTATGAAGAAAGCAATATATGGTGGCCTTTTAGTAATTGTCATCGCTGCATGTTGGGCTCTATGGCAATATTTTCAAGTACAACCATTGGCTGCTGGATTCGCCTCCGGTAACGGAAGAATTGAAGCTGTAGAGGTTGATATATCAACTAAAATAGCTGGGCGAGTCGATACCATTTTAGCGAAAGAGGGAGACCTTGTTCAAACTGAACAGGTTGTCGCTAAAATCAATACTGATCAATTGCGAGCTCAGCTAATCGGTGCAGAGGCAAACGTCGCCAGCGCTGAAAGCCAAGTTGCATCAGCTTTGGCAGCCATAGAGCAGGCAAAGGCTGAACTGGTATTGGCTGAACAAGAGTTGTATCGCGCACAGGAACTGATAAAAAATAATCACATCAGCAAAGAAACCTATGATACTCGTGTAAGTCAGGTTGCCGTTGCCAAAGCAGCCTTAGTGGCCGCCAAAGCAGGACTTGTGTACCGAGAACGTATGGTTGACGCTGTAAGAGCTAGTACTACAGAGATCCAGACTCAAATCGACGATTGCGTTCTCAAATCACCTGTTATTGGTAGAGTTATTTATCGACTTGCCGAACCCGGAGAAGTCCTAGGGAGTGGTGGTAAAGTTCTGACTGTAGTGAACCTTGCCGATGTGTATATGGAAGTCTTTTTACCGTCAGCCCAGGCTAATAATATTGCCATCGGTGCTGAGGCTCGAATTAAACTGGATATCTTAGATTTTGCTATTCCGGCATCAGTCAGTTTTGTGTCACCCGAATCCCAATTTACACCAAAACAGGTTGAAACTCTCAGTGAACGCGAAAAGCTTATGTTTCGCGTCAAGGTGCGTATCCCACAAGATTTAGTGAAGAGCCATATTGATGATGTAAAGACTGGGGTGCGTGGAGTAGCTTACATTCGTCTGACAACTAAATCCGGAGAAAATCCTGCTCCGTGGCCGGACTTTCTTCAGAAATTACCACCGGAAGCCGAACCCGTCTCAGTCAATAATAACTAATGTGGGTGCAGTACCATGGACCAACAAGATTATCCTATCGTCTGCATTAAGGGTGTTTCACATACCTATAAGAAAGTGAATGCTATCGAAGATGTGTCACTGACCATTCCTTCTGGGATGATGGTTGGCCTGCTCGGTCCCGATGGTGTTGGTAAGTCGACGTTGCTAGCACTTATTTCGGGGGTTCGGAAATTGCAGCATGGTAGCCTTGAGGTGCTTGGTGGTGATATGTCCTCGGCCCGTCATCGCTCCGAAGTTGGCCCTCGTATTGCGTATATGCCCCAAGGTCTGGGTAAGAACCTTTATAGCGAGCTGAGTGTCGCCGAAAACTTAGATTTTTTTGGCAAGTTATTTGGTCAAGGATCTTCTGAGCGTAAAACGCGTATCGATCGCTTGACTAAAGCAACGGGACTTAATGCTTTCCTATCAAGGCCAGCAGGTAAGTTATCTGGTGGCATGAAACAAAAGCTTGGGCTCTGCTGTTCGCTTATTCATGATCCTGATCTATTGATATTGGATGAACCAACAACGGGCGTAGACCCGTTATCTAGACGACAATTTTGGCAATTAATCAAAGCGATCCGTAGTGAAAGGCCAACCATGAGCGTGATTGTCTCTACTGCTTACATGGACGAAGCCGAAGAGTTTGATTGGCTGGTTGCCATGGATGCTGGACATGTTCTCGATACGGGTACACCAGCGGAACTAAAAATCAAAACAAACTCCAAAAATTTAGAACAAACGTTTGTGCGGCTGCTTCCTGAAGAAAAACGGGGAAGTGGTAAAGAGCTTGTTATCCCACCTTTTAACAAAACGGAAGCATCACCAGCTATTATTGCCAAGGGGTTAACGCGACGTTTCGGGGATTTTACAGCAGTCAACAACGTTAGCTTTGAAATTCAAGCTGGCGAGATTTTTGGTTTTCTTGGCTCTAACGGTTGTGGCAAGACCACTACGATGAAAATGCTAACAGGTCTTTTGCCTGCATCTGAAGGTCAGGCTTTCTTATTCGGTAAGATTGTAGATGCGAACGATCTGGAAATGCGCAAGCGTGTCGGGTTTATGTCACAAGCTTTTTCGCTATATGGCGAATTAACTGTTTCACAAAACTTAACCTTGCATGCCCGCTTGTTTCATCTCTCACCATCAAAGACAACAGAACGTATAAATACACTGGTTGACCGTTTTGGGCTGCGCAATCAAATGGATGAGCTTGCTTCATCGTTACCACTTGGTATCCGTCAGCGTCTTTCACTTGCTGTTGCGGTTATTCACGAGCCCGAAATGCTCATTCTTGACGAACCTACTTCAGGTGTAGACCCCGTCGCCCGCGATGAGTTTTGGGAGCTACTTGTTGAGTTATCACGTCGAGATAAAGTGACCATATTTATTTCTACCCATTTTATGAATGAAGCTTTGCGTTGTGATCGTATTTCTCTGATGCATGCTGGTGAAGTACTTGTTTATGATGAACCGCAACATCTAGTAGAGGCCAAATGTGCAGCCTCACTCGAAGAGGCATTCATCAGTTATCTGGAAGAAGCGATTGGAGCAACTACTGAAGAACCTACCGTTTTGGATTCTATGCAAGTTGGAGAATCATCAAGGTTAACTGATTCACAGCCAACTAAAGTAAAGCAGCATGGTTTTAGTTTATCTAGGTTGTTGGCATACAGTTATCTTGAAATGATGGCGGTAATGCGTGACAAGATACGCTTGGCTTTTGCTTTTTTTGGCAGTGTTATTTTATTGATTGTTATTGCTTATGGTATATCTTTAGATATCGAGGATCTTACTTTTGCGGTGCTTGATTTTGACCATACACCTGAGAGTCGCCAGTATATAAGTAACTTTCAAGGATCACATTATTTTATCGAAAGGCCAGCGTTACAAAGCAAGGATGAACTCGAAAGGCGTCTTCAGTCTAATGATATAACCCTAGCGATAGAAATTCCCGCAGGTTTTGGCCATGATTTAAAAAAAGGCGAGATACCCAGTATTTCTGCATGGATTGATGGCGCTAATACTACCAGAGCCGGCACAATCGAGGGATATGTCACTGGCGGTTATATTCGATATCTTACACAATTAGCGACAGATGCTGGTATTAATGCAAGTGCTTTGTATAAAGTCGATCTCCAATCACGTTATCGTTATAACCCCTCTTTTGAGAGTATTTATTCCATTGGGCCTAAAACGCCCGCTTTGCTGTTGCTTTTCTTTCCTGCCATTTTGATGGCCGTGAGTATTTCTCGTGAGAAAGAGGTCGGCACCATTACCAACTTTTATGTTACGCCAACCAATAAATTTGAATACCTGATTGGTAAGCAAATCCCTTATATCGGTATTGGTATGATTAACTTTTTTATTTTGACTTTCTTGGTGGTTTTTTTGTTACAAGTACCGTTGAAAGGAAGTCTACTTGGCCTCACCGTAGGAGCATTTTTTTACGTTTGGGCTTCAACAGGTATTGGTCTAGTTGTTTCAGCGCTGACCAAAACTCAGGTTACCGCCGTTTTTGCCACCACGATTGTGTCACTATTGCCAACCGCGCTTTTCTCTGGACTGGTTCAGCCAACATCAACGTTGGAAGGCGGTGGATATATTATCGGTATGATGTGGCCGGCTACCTATTACATGCATTTGAGTGTTGCTGCATTTACTAAAGGATTGAGTTTCTTTGCCCTAACAGGCGACCTAATGATGTTATCGATTTACGGCCCTATCTTTGTCGTGTTAGCTGCAGTATGTTTGAAAAAACAGGAGGCTTAATTGATGAAAACTTGGAGTAACATCTTCTGGCTCGGTACTAAAGAGTTACGTAGCGTTCTAGGTGACGGGGTAATGGTAGTGCTTATCGTTTTCCTCTTCAGCGCTCAGATTTATTCGCGGTCAACAGCCATCAGCGAGTCAGTTAATAATGCGTCTATTGCCATAGTTGATGAAGACCACTCAATGCTTTCTCGCAACATTGCCAACGCTTTCTATCCGCCTTATTTCAATTTAGCCGAGCAAATTTCGTCTACTGAGGTTGACCAAGTAATGGATCAAGATCGCTTTATGTTTGTGGTTACTATTCCACCTAGGTTTGAAGCTGACGTACGTAATGGGCGCCTACCTAGTGTACAGATAGATGTAGATGCTACCGCAGTGACTCAAGCGAGCTTAGGTAACAGTTATATTCAAAGCATCATAACCAAGGAGGTTAACTTTTTTGTTAATCGCTCTAACGAAACGACAACTTATCCAGTGACATTAGTCCAGCGGCGGGCGTTTAACCCTAATGGAACAATGACGTGGTTTAGCTCAATCGGTGCTCTGCTCGATAATGTAACCTTATTGGCTATTATACTGACTGGCGCAGCATTATTGCGTGAACGTGAGCATGGCACCATTGAGCATTTACTTGTGATGCCATTGACTTCGTTTCAAATTATCATGTCAAAGGTATGGGCTAACGGATTGATAGTGTTGGTTGCATTTTCGTTGTCACTGTTCTTCATGGTCGAAACCGTATTAGATGTACCCATTGCTGGGTCTCGATGGTTATTACTTGGCGGTACGACCATCTACTTATTTGCAGCTGCATCTATTGGGATTTTTCTCGGTACCATTGCCCGTACTATGGCACAGTTTGCACTTCTTTTGATGATTGTCATAATACCCATGATGTTACTCTCGGGGGGGATCACTCCGATTGAGAGCCAACCAGACATCATTCAACCATTTACATGGATTTTCCCTTCGCGTCACTTTATGGCTTTTTCTCAGGCAGTTGTGTTTCGCGGTGCCGATATTAGTATTGTGTGGCCAGAGTTACTCAATATCATTGGATTAGGGGTTATCTTTTTTGTTTGCAGTCTTGCACTGTTTCGTCGCTCAATTGCCGTTAGTCAGTAGTCTTTAACGAGTTTAATGTCTAACAGCGTTTTTTAAACAACAAAGCCACCAATACGGTGGCTTTGTTATGTCGGTCATTTGATTAAGCGTTATTAATTTTTTGCTTTAGGTCATAAGCATCTTCGGTAACAACACGTTCAAGAACTTCAATTCGTTGACGCAGGGCGTTAATTTCATCGTGGAGTGCTTTATTGTTAGTTTCTTGTTCTGCAGTCGTATGCGATTGTCGTTGCTTCAGCTTCATTATACTAACAATAAAGCTGCCTAAAATTGCCAATATAGGGATTAGTAATACCATTGTTGCTGGGTTCATAATGTGTCCTTATTTATCTTTATTTATTGTCTATTATTGTGACGGTTTAAAACAAAATTACCAGTGACAAAAGTCATCAGTGTGAAATCAATATTAATCCATGGTACTAGAAATTAACGATTATTTGGCTATTGATTTTATTCATGATGATTAACGCGCAATAACAACTAGATAAATAATTTACTGGCAACACTTGATATATTACAGGCGGTCCATATATCTAATTTTGTAGCAGGAATGATTAACGAAATGCTCGATTGAGGTTTCAGTAAACTTGCTACCACAGTGCCGAAAGGGCTGTGAAAAACATTACACCACTAAATATATAAAGTGGTCATTTTTACATATTGCTTTAGACAAGGATATGAACATGCGTAATTTTAATATTTCTCCAGATTTAACCCCTCTCTACCGCAGTGCAATCGGCTTTGATCGTTTAGCACAACTTGCGGAACATGCCGCTGCAAGTAATACAAACAGTGGTTATCCTCCTTATAATATTGAGCTTTTAGGTGAGAATCGTTATCGCATCACCATGGCTGTTGCAGGTTTTGCAATGTCAGAATTAGATATTATGAGTGAAGGCGACAACCTGTTGGTTAAAGGTAATAAATCACCTAATAGTGATGAGCGGAAATACCTTCATCAAGGCATAGCAGAGCGTGGGTTTGAACGTACTTTTCAATTAGCGGATCATGTACGAGTAATCGGTGCGGAATTAGAACACGGGCTATTGAATATTGATTTAGTGCGTGAAATCCCAGAGGCAATGAAACCTCGTAAAATTGATATCACCACAACCAATACGCTTAGTTAGGCTGTTATTTTAGCGGCTTAAGTGTTAATTATCATTTAAGCCGTGTTCCTAATCCGTTATTTTATCTCCCCTATTTACGCTTTTTTTGCGGATGCCTAGTTTCTTTTGAAGCTAGGCTTTTTTATATTTTATTTAACAATACCGGACCGGGGCCTTGTTCACCAAGAATATCATCGGGATTATACAGTGGACAATTTTGCATGGATAAACAACCACAACCGATGCAGCCTTCGAGTGAATCTTTCAATTTTTGCATCTTGGCAATTCGCAACGTCAGGGTTTGCTTCCAAAGGTTAGATAAATTTATCCAATCTTGTTTAGTGGCAGTTCTTCCATTTGGCAGGCTGGCAAAGGCTAGGCGTATTTCATCGAGTGAGATCCCTAATTGCTGTGCGGCTTTGATGAGCGATATTCGCCTGATAACGTCTCGTGGGTAGCGGCGCTGATTACCTGGATTTCGCCAGCTCTTTATCAGACCTTTTTGTTCGTAAAAGTGAATCGCCGAAACATTCATTCCACAACGTTTTGCCACTTGGCCAACACTCAATACTGCTTCTTCTGACATATACACCCCAAATTTTTTATTATTTTGGCAAAATTAGCGCTTTACCTCAAGTAAACTTGAGGTATTAGGCTGTGTCACATCAATAATAAGGAGATAGAATATGCGCTTAGAACATTTAAATTTAGTTGTGAACGATCTAGATGAATCATTAGTTTTTTATAAAGCGGCATTTCCTCATTGGCGGGTACGTGGAGGGGGCGAGTCTGTTTGGCATGGTACGCCACGGAAATGGCTTCACTTTGGCGACGATTACCATTATTTATCGCTAAATGATTCCGGTACGGGTGAGGTGCGTGATCTTAAAAGTAATGCATTGGGTTTGGCACATTTCGCTTACGTTGTGGATAATATTGATGCATTGGTTGCTAGGTTAGCATTGGTTGGTTTTGACGTTGCCATTATGGGGGCTGAAAATCTTGCTTATAAAAGTCGGTATTTTATCGACCCAAATGGGTTTGAAGTGGAGTTTATCGAGTATTTAACCGATATCCCGAGTGAAAGAAATCAATACGTTAGTGAATAACTAATGGACATAAACCCGTTGGACTTATTTGCTAAGTATAACGGGTTTATTTGTGCTAATGACAATTCACATCATTATGGGGTATAGCAGAAAACTATTATAGGTAGTCTGACAAATCGCTATTAGCGGCAATTTCTATTTCCTGTTGCTTTCCATGGAATAAGTAAGCCGTTTCATCGCCAATCAGTTGCAGTGTCTCGCCTTGACGCCATAGGGCACTGCCTTCTTGGATTGCAATAACTGGGGTTAATGGATCGACTACCGTAAATTCTAATAAGCGTTGTGCACGAGTTTCACCATTGTGACCCGGCATTTGGTAATTAGTGTAATGAGGATTTAATTGAAACGGTAGTATACCTAATGCGGTAAAAGAGGGTGGCTCAACAATGGGCATATCGTTAGTAGTACGAATACTGGAACCGGTAATGTTTGAACCTGCGCTCCATCCCACATATGGCATGCCATTTTCGACTTGCTCGCGGATTAAATGCATAAGGTCATATCGATACAGTTCGTTCAGTAATTGAAATGTATTGCCACCACCAACTAAAATGCCTGCCGTATCTTGGATCGCTTGTTTGGGATCGGCAAATTGATGAATGCTAGAGATGTTTATGTTAAGTGGTTCAAGAGCTGCTTGTACTTTCGTCAAATACTCATCGTAACTCATACTGACACCAGCGTAAGGAATAAACAGCCATTGTTGCCCTGGTTGTGTTAATGGGCGTATAAGCTCAACAGTATGGGTTAAATAAGCAGAATCGCCGACACGTGAAGCGCTTAGCATTAATGCATTGATAGCCATGAATAATCCTTTGTGGTTATATTTTTTTATAGTTTATCAAAGATTAATCGTTGCTGACACAGGGTTGTCAATTACGCAGCATGTTGAGCTTGATTTAATAATTTTTGGTTAATCCCAGTTGTCAAATATTCAACTGTATGTTTTACATAGCTATATAAACGTCATAAATAATTTTTAATATAACTACACTTGAAACTTTAATTTTTTGACATATTATGTCTCTATAGTAGTAATGAAAAATCGGCATATTGCCTTACAGGAGCTTAAATGAAGCGTATATTTTTGTTGATCGCAACCAACTTTGCCATCTTATTGGTTGCCTCAATTGTGATGTCTATTCTTGGAGTTAATACTTCAACAATGAGTGGATTGCTAGTATTTGCTGCCATTTTTGGTTTTGGTGGCTCGTTTATCAGTTTGGCCATATCAAAATGGATGGCAAAAAAAACCATGGGTTGCGAGGTTATTACCCAACCGCGTGATCATACCGAGCGTTGGTTAGTTGAAACCGTTGCTCGTTTAGCTGAAAAGTCGGCTATTAAGATGCCAGAAGTGGCTATTTATCAGTCTGCAGAGTTGAACGCATTTGCCACTGGGCCAAGTAAAAATAATGCCTTAGTTGCGGTGAGTTCAGGTTTGCTCTACGGCATGACTCAAGATGAAATAGAAGGTGTATTAGCCCATGAAATCAGCCATGTGGCAAATGGTGACATGGTAACCTTAACGTTAATTCAAGGTGTGGTGAATACCTTTGTTATTTTTGCTGCACGTGTTGTTGCCGGAATTATTAGCAATTTTGTTGCCAGTAACGATGATGAAGGCGAAGGTTTAGGTATGTTTGCCTATATGGCGGTGGTTTTTGTACTGGATATGTTGTTTGGTATTTTGGCCTCAATAATAGTGGCTTACTTTTCACGTATTCGAGAGTATAAAGCTGATGAAGGTTCGGCTCGTCTGGTTGGTAAAGGAAAAATGATCGCCGCGTTAGAGCGTTTACGTCAAGGTCCTGAATCTGGTGCTATGCCAGCACAAATGTCAGCGTTTGGTATTAATGGCAAACGCTCCATGACAGAACTTTTAATGAGCCATCCACCATTGGAAAAACGCATAGCAGCATTGAAAAATAGTTAACATTCAGTCTATTACTATCTATTTAATAGTAATGATATTTAAAGGAGCCTGTTGGCTCCTTTATTATTGTGGGTTTAATACCAATCCTTATTAGAATATGATCTATTTTAGGCTGCGTCACTAGGCCCAGTACAATGAAAATGACTGTAGGTGTAGTCTTCTACATCAAAGTCATTTGAAGCAGTAATGGGGGTTGTGACACAGCCCCGAAGGGCGAATTTATCAGAGCGGGCTTCTTTGTTAGCCTTTCTTAACGTAGAACGACTATGTCTTCAAAAGGCTGCCTCGAATACCTCACTGATAATTTTCGCTAAAAGAGCAAATTCTAATGCGGATTGGTATAATATGTTATTTTTGATGTGATAGTTGTTTAAATGCAACTAATAGGATAGGTTCTGATATAATTTACATACTAATGCTTAATATTTGCTGCATCGAACATTGCTCAATAAACACGAATCTAGGAAGGTAGTATGTTGAAAAAAGCTATTTCTCAAGCGAAATTAAGAGAATGGCAGCTAGAAATCAATGATATTTCTGCCGAGTTTCATCTTGCTATCATTTTTTACCAATTTAATGCTGAAAATAGTTTTGAAGCTATTTGTACAAGCCACAGTATAGACAAAAAGACCCAATTACTGCATGAAGCGAGTTTATTGAAGCTTGTTGCGCAACATCACTCCGAAAAATCAGCAAAGCAAGATACCCTAATATTTCATCAACTTCTTCGTTCACCCCAAGGTCATATTATTGGAGTGATCAGCTTTAGTGCTAAAAATATCGAATCTTCTCAAGTTCCATTGTTTCAGCCGTTAACAATTATTCAAACGCGCATAGCAAATATGTTAAGCAATGCCATTCGTTATCAAATAAACGACTTAGATGTAGATGCAAAAGGTTCAGTGCTTCTAGATATTAATTTACAATCTTTTATTGATGCTTTTGATGAACACATTTGGGTTAAAGATACTCTCGGTCAATATGTCGTATGTAATAAAAGTGTTGAACTTGCTTGGCAGAAAACAAAACAACAAATTGTCGGTAAAACCGATATTGAGCTTTTTGATCAGCGTACCGCAGATGAATTCCTTGAAGGTGATAACTTAGCGATTAATGCAGGTAAAACTGTGGTGGTATCAGAATGCCAAGAAGTCGATATCGATTTTAATAAGGTGTGGATTGAAACCATTAAATCACCGATCCGTAATGCCCAAGGTGATTTAAGCGGTGTTATCGGTATGACCCGTAATATTGCCAAGCATAAAGAGGCAGAAGAGCAGTTAGTTTTAGCGGCCAATGTATTTCAAAATGCAGTTGAAGGTGTGGTTATTACTGACAGAGAAGGGAATATAACTGAAATTAATCAAGCGTTTACAGATATTACAGGCTATAGCCGTGAAGAAGTATTAGGGCAAAATCCTAGAATGCTCAATTCGGGGCGTCATCCCAAGATCTTTTTTGAGCGTTTGTGGAACACATTACTTGTTCAAGGTAAATGGCATGGTGAAATATGGAATAGACGAAAGCATGGTGCCATCTTTCCACAATCAATTACTATTAGTGCCGTATACGATAAGCTCAATTTCATTCAATATTATGTAGCAGTATTTGCCGATATTTCAGCGCAAAAACAAAATGAAGAAAAACTAAAAAATCTTGCTTATTTTGATCCTCTGACCCAACTGCCAAATAGAATGCAGTTTATGTCGTTACTTGAACAAGAAGTTAATCATGCCCACCGCGCAAAAAAACAGTTGGCAATTATCTTTTTAGATATTGATTTTTTCAAACAGATCAATGACAGTTTAGGGCATATGATAGGCGATGAGATTTTAATTGAGCTTGCTAAGCGTTTGTCTTATGCCTTGTCTGATTTTGATGTACTCTCCCGATTAAGTGGCGATGAGTTTTCAGTAATGATACCCAGTATTATGGGGACTGATTCTGTGACGTTATCGGTTGACCGTATTCGTAGTGTGTTTGAACGGCCATTTATACTTGATAACTCTCAATCGGTGCGCTTGACCGCCAGTATGGGGATTGCTATTTATCCAAGTGATGGTGATGACCAAGATAGCTTGTTACGTAATGCAGATGCCGCGATGCATCGTGCAAAATTGAATGGCCGTAATAATTATGCCTTTTATACTGAGTCGATGACTAAGCAAGCTGTGGTGCAATTAAAACTGCAAACAGCATTACATCAAGCGTTGGTTAATAAAGATTTTTATTTAGTTTATCAACCAAAATTGACATTGTCTGATTTGACACCTTGTGGATTTGAAGCGTTAATTCGCTGGTCAGATCCTGTTTTAGGTAATATCCCTCCAGGAGAGTTTATTCCGTTAGCTGAGAAAATTGGTTTAATTTGGGATATTGGTTTATGGGTATTAAAAACAGCTTGTATACAAGGGGTTGAATGGCTGACTCAAGGAAAAACTTTTGAACGCATTTCCGTCAATGTCGCCAGTTTACAACTGCAAAGAAATGATTTTGTCGATAAAGTACGATCTATTTTATTAGAAACAGGATTGCCCGCTAAACATTTAGAGTTAGAAGTAACAGAGTCTTGTATGATGCAAGATCCTGATGCAATTATTCGTGACTTAAAATTATTAGGGGCGATGGGGATAGCCTTGAGTATTGACGACTTTGGTACCGGATATTCGTCACTCAATTATATTAAAAAATTACCCATTGATAAGTTGAAAATTGATCAGTCGTTTGTGCGGGATATCCCTCATGATCCTAATAACACAGCGATTGCAAAAGCAGTGATTGCATTGGGGCATGCATTGAATTTACAGATAATTGCCGAAGGCGTAGAAACAGCCGAGCAAGCAGATTTTCTGCGGCTCCATGGCTGTGATTTGGTACAAGGGTATTTGTTTAGTAAACCACGGTTGCCGGAAGAACTGAATGACTTTTTACCCGTGTTTACGCAAAACAAAACAATATAGTGAGTATAATATTCAGCTTATAAAAGGCAGAATAAAACAGCCAACGCATAACGTTGGCTGTTTTTATTACAAAAATACTGACGTACTAAGCATAAGTGTCGACTTGAATTGACGTCGAGCTATTGCTGGCAGTTTCACTGCTGTCACTATTATAAATACTGCTCAGTGCTTCAAAAAAGATGCTACCAATATCTTCATCACTCAAACCATCAGTCATTGGCTTTAACTCATCTAACATGGCTTTTAATGAGTCTTGCTGCTCAGATGATAATGAAGCCAACATCTCTGTAGTGGATTCCTGCTCTTCATCAGTCAATGATAAAACGGCATCCTCTAACCCCGGAGGAACACTTCCTGGCGGTGGTGGAGGTGGACCGTCTGGACGAGGAGGTCTTTGGGCACTTTCAGTTGATGACATTTGCGTCATGGTGTTACCACTGCTTACTTGCATATCGGCTCCTTGGTGTTGGCTTTTCATTATGAAAGAAATTGCTGATCAGTTCAAACCATGCAACATTTATTGTGCCGTTAATCACATTGTTATCATAATGATGATTAACCTTCGCTTATGTAAAGATTAATTGCGTGATTTTTCTGGTCGTTCGCCTGGTCCACCAGCGGGTACCGCAACTAGTTCGCCATCCATTAACGTACAGGTAGCCTCTATTGTGTCACCTCGAGGAGTTTCAAAGCTAACTTGGTCGTTTTCTGCACTATTAGCGCATGCTTCAATGGCTTCTTTAGGTGGCTTGCCATCATGGGGATTGGCATAAACAGCTGCTGATGTGAATAAACTAAGGGTAAGTATACCAATACTAATTGGGTTAAGGGTCATGATAACAGTCCTATGCTAGGTAATGTATTACAATATAATTTTTACAATATAACCCAACAATGTGAAGTAATTGTGCAGATTTTAAGGAGTTTAGAATTAGTTATTTTTTTGCGACTAGTTTGCGTTTATATAGCTGGTTATACTGTGTTTTATGAAAATATCTCAAAAACTCTTTTTGGCCTTTGTTGGCCTCACAAGTATTGTACTTATTGCCACGTTATCATTAGCGAGGTGGAGTTTTGACCAAGGGTTTTTAGATTATATTAATGGTTTAGAACAAGAGCGTTTACAGCACTTATCTGATGACTTATTAACTCTCTATGCTGACAGCAATGGTTCACAAATCGATAACGCAGTTGAAAAAGAGCAACAATCCACATCGGTCTGGCAATCGATTAATCAAACGTTATTAATACAAACCATTGCCCAAAATTCACCGTTTCCAAGAAATAACCGTCCAGATGATGGGGCACATAGACCACCAAGGCCTGCCAATAAACGTCCCCCAATGGGACCTGAGTCTCGTTTGGGCCCTCCTAGACAACGGCCAACGCTTGATGCACAACATTCTGGTCCACCCACTGGGTTATATTCTGCAGATCTACAGTTTATAGCTGGGGCTGACATTGATTATGCCGATGACCGTATAAGCTTACCCTTGGTACTAGATAGTCGCATCGTGGGTTATTTATACAGTAAACCTATTCGACAGGTGGAATCATCATCGGCTACGGCATTTTCTCAGCAACAACGTTGGACCAGTTTGTGGATTGGTTTATTGTGTTTACTGCTTGCCAGTACAATTGCTTGGTGGTTATCACGGTTTTTACTTATTCCGGTTAAACAAGTTATGTTGGGTGTGTCGTATTTATCGCAAGGTAATTATGATGAGCGTCTTACACCAACTCGTGCCGATGAATTAGGCCAGTTAATGGCTAATATTGATCATCTTGCAATGACATTATCGAAAAACCGCAGTGCCAAAAATCGTTGGTTAGCAGATATTTCTCATGAACTACGGACGCCGTTAAGTATTTTATGTGGGGAGATTGATGCCATTAAAGCAGGGATAAGAAGCTTTGATCACACTCAGTTAATGTCACTTGAACAAGAAGTATTACGGATGAAACACTTAGTCGATGATTTGTATGAATTATCCTTATCAGATGTTGGCGGGTTGCGTTATCATTTTCAACGAGTTAACGTCAGTGAATCTTTACAAAGCACGCTTAATAGCATTGCTGCTAGTGCACAAGATAAAGGCTTAATGATACAAAGTCAGATTAAGGCAGACTTATATTTATTTGCTGATGTGCATCGCCTTGAACAATTATTTATTAATTTGTTAATGAATACTATGGCCTACACTGACTCTCCAGGAACAATTGACGTACAATTATCGCAGCAAGCCAAAACGATTATATTAACTATCAACGATACAAAACCCAGTGCCAGTGTTGAAGAATGCGAACATTTATTTGAACCATTATATCGCCAAGACAGTGCTCGTACTCGTCGAGGTAGCGGGGCTGGTCTCGGTTTGACCATCTGTAAAAACATTGTTGAAGCCCATGATGGCACCATTAAAGCTAAGCCATCATTATTGGGTGGACTTTGTATTGAAGTTCGATTACCTACGCATAGGGAGTGAGTATGAGTGAACATGTTCATCAACAACCATTAACCATATTAGTGGTGGAAGACGAACCCAAAATCGCCCAGATTTTGGTCGATTTTTTAACCCTTGAAGGTTTTAATACTTTAGTACAGCATGATGGTCGTGATGTGATTGAAACCATAAAATCTCAACAAATCGACTTTATGATTTTAGACCTTATGCTGCCCTATAAAGATGGCTTAACAATTTGTCGTGAATTAAGGCAATTTTCAATGCTGCCAGTATTGATGCTTACAGCACGGGTTGATGAAATAGACCGTTTAATGGGCTTAGAGCTTGGGGCTGACGATTATGTTTGTAAACCATTTTCAGCTCGGGAAGTCGTCGCTCGAGTTAAAACGATTTTAAGAAGAGTTGAAAATACTCACGGTAATCAAAGTGAACAATCGATTAGTTATAAGCACTTGCAGATAAATATTGAACGCTTTAAATGTCATGTCGATCAGCAAGACGTTGAATTAACACCCGTTGAATTTAGATTATTGCACACTTTGATGAAAAGACCTGGAGTCGTGCATTCTCGGGATAGTCTAATGCAGGTTTGTTATGTTGACGATCGTATTGTTAGTTCACGTACCATTGATAGTCATGTGAAAAATCTACGTCATAAATTAGCCCAAGCGAGTAAACAAAAAGAGTTATTACACTCCATTTATGGAGTGGGTTATAAAGTAGAGTAATTCTTCAACTTAGTAGAATATGATTAAGACGGTCGTTTTTTTAATGCTTTGGCGACCAAAGTCATGCTCTCTTAGCCGACCATTAAGAATCACGGCCCTTGATTATTAGTATAGAAAACTCCTTTGAATCTGCACAATTTTTGCGTATTAGATTGCTAATATCTGCATACACAATAGATTTTAACAGCATAGGTTAGCAAGGAGCAGTGTAATGCAGTCACTTCTATTATTTTTATTACTGTGTTGTCAGATTTTTTTCACTATTGCCTTAATCGTGATGTTTATTGGCGGATCCCAAGAACCGTCATAATTTACTCGCAAGATACAACACGCAACACGTAACCATCAACCTAAGAGTTTAGGAAGTAAATACCTAATCCCCCCAAATGAACGATAAAAACACTCATCCTTTTGTAGGTGTTGTCTTTTGAAAATCAATATATTATTTACATTGTGGTCTATTGAAGCGACATTATTGATTTATTACATTTATTGATAATGTTCGCTCGCTCAAAGCTTAGCTTTTGTTTAGAATGTTGTTAATAGCCTTTATGGTATCAACGTGGTCTTATTTCGGTATTATGAATGTTAACGCATGACTTATCCTCTTTGATTATTTGCTCGAAAATAGTAGATTAATATTAGACGAAGAGTTGATAGTAGTACGAATATCGATCACGTAAGATAGACCTTCCACTGGCATGCGCTGATTGGAATACATTTATACTGAGGTGGACTGTTTTTCTGCCTAGGAGCTTTAATGCAACTGTTTGTAAAAGATTTAACTGTTATTGATTTTTCTTATCTTTGCCCAATTCGAGGAATGGTAGGCGAAAGCTGGATTGTCGATGTGCTACTAGATGGCGGTTTAGATGAGCAAAATATGGTGCTCGACTTTGCCAAAGTAAAACGTACCATCAAAAACACCATTGATGACGTTGCCGATCATCGCTTGTTAATCCCTACAGCTTGTAGCGAAGTGCGCTGGCAGCAAAAGGGCGACCGAGTGTGGATGGATTTTAGCAGTCAAAAAGGTGATATACATTTAGCCTGTCCGTCTCAAGCATTCGCGCTGATACCAACAGAAGTGATTGACTATGAAAGTGTGAATGACTTTTTGAAAAAAGCCTTACGTGAAGTATTACCCGAAAATGTTCAGGGCATCAGCCTGACATTACGCTGTGAAGTGCTCGACACCCCGTTTTATCACTACAGCCACGGATTACGTAAACATGACGGTAATTGCCAACGTATTGCTCATGGTCATCGTAGTCCAGTAACGATATTTGAAAACGGCATCGCAGAACCCAAATGGGACCAATATTGGGCAGAGCGTTGGAATGATATTTACCTTGGCACCGAAGAAGACCTAGTGCCTGTTAATACTCTTGAATTATCAAAGCAAACTAAAATCAGTGACGAAACTCATTTTGGTTTTCACTATGTTGCGCCTCAAGGTGATTTTCAATTAGCGATGCCTAAGCATTGCTGCGACTTAATTCCCCATGACACCACAGTAGAGCTATTAGCAGAATACATGGCGAAAACATTGGCTAGTAAAGAGCCTAAAAGTCACTTTAAAGTTATCGCTTATGAAGGTATTGGCAAAGGGGCCATTGCGGTAAGAGGTTAATCACGTATTATTAATGGGCTGCCTTTAGGTGGCCCTTTTTTTATATTTTTTGTCGCTATTAACAAGGAATGCGTTTCAATTATGTTATTAAACAATACGATTTTAAAGTCAATCTCAACGGCGGCAATGCTGGTGGTCAGTTTATGTGGGCTAAATGCAAGCGCAGTCGCTGCGGTGACATTTCAAGGTCAGTTTGAGCAAGGGGCTTTAGTGCGAGGAGGCGTGCCAGCAGGCAGTAAAATTTTGCTCAATGGTCAACCGGTAAAAGTCACCCCAAACGGTCAGTTTGCGATAGGTTTTGATAGAGACGCTAAGCCAGAACAAGTATTTAAAGTCATTTATCCAGACGGATTAACTGAAATTAAACCGTTAAAAATAGCGGCTAGACATTACAAAATCGATCGGGTAACCGGTATTAGCCAAAAAATAATGAAACCCGATCCGGTCGCCCAAGCAAGGGCCGCTAAAGATGCCAAACAGACTCGCACCGCCCGAGGCCTGTTTAGCGAGCAAGTGGCGTTTATGCAATCGTTTATTTGGCCTGTAACAGGCAGAATTTCAGGTGTTTATGGCAGTCAACGTGTTTATAACGATGTGCCAGGCAATCCTCATTTTGGTGTTGATGTTGCGCGTCCAACAGGTACGGTTGTGGTTGCTCCTGCTGATGGGGTTATTACCCTAGCAGAACCCGATATGTTTTATTCGGGTGGCACTGTTATTATCGATCATGGCTATGGAGTTAGCTCAACGTTTTTGCATTTGAGTAAACTGTATTTAAAAGTCGGAGACAAAGTCGCACAGGGTGATAAAGTTGCAGAAATTGGCGCAACAGGACGTGTTACTGGGCCGCATCTAGATTGGCGCTTAAACTGGTTTCAAATGCGTCTTGACCCAGTATCAATAGTGCCATCAATGGCGAGCGTATTAGCTGCTGAGAAAGTTCAGTAATACTAACTTATCTCAGGACGGGACATAGTTATAAATATAAAGGGATGCTAATTAGCATCCCTTTATTATTTTAAAATGCAGTTTTTATGGATGTTGTTCAAACCACCATAAAATATGGGCAACTTTACTCATTAAGTTACTCGGTCTTTTATAGATGCCATGGAAAGAGTCGGGGATCCTCACCATTGCAGTATCAATATTTTGTAATTTTAAGGCTTGGTAAAATTGCTCGGTTTCAGCTATTGGTGTCCTCAGGTCGGCTTCACCAGTTAATAGCATTGTCGGCGTTGTCACATTACCAACGTAACTCAGCGGGGAGAGTTTCATGTAATGTGCAGTATCTTCCCAAGGCATTTTTTCAAACCAATTCTTAATCACAAATGAATGTATATCTGTTGTTAGTGTAAAGCTAACCCAATTAATGACAGGTTTGGCGACCACAGCAGCTTTAAAACGATCAGTGTGTCCAACTATCCATGCCGTCAGTACCCCTCCGCCAGAACCTCCTGTTACATACAATTCATCGTTATTGATGGGTTCTTGTGCAATTACGGTGTCAACAACTGACATCAAATCATCGTAATCTTGGCTGGGATAATTATTATAAATAGTTTGGGCAAACTCTTTACCATAACTGTCACTGCCCCTTGGATTGGCATAAACCACAACATAGCCACTGGCTGCCATTAATTGTATTTCAGCGGCGAAATGAGGGCCATAATTGGCAACTGGGCCACCATGAATTTCAAGAATTAGCGGGTATTTTTTCCCTGCTTTTTTAGCTTGTTCAAAACCAGGTGGATAAGCCACCCATGCTTGTATGTTCCTTTGGTCAAATGACGATGTAACGTTAATTGCTTTAATGTTAGCCAATGTCTTATGGCCCAGAGCATCTTCATTTAAGGAGGTGAGTACTGTCGTTTTATTGTTTTTTGTTATGGCTACATCAGCAGGACGTTGCGGTGTTGAGTAGGTAAAAGCAATGCTACCATCATTGGCAACATCAAAGTCGCTTCCTGTGTACGGTCGACCAAACGCAAGACCACCAAGGTTTTTAGCAACAATTACCCGTTTACCATTTAAAGGTTGTTTGGCGACATAGGTTTCTCCCTTGTCGTTATAACTTATGTATATATTTTGACTATTATTATCCCATTTTATGTCATTTACTGAGCGATCTAAATCTGCCGTTAAGGTACGCTTATTGGTACCATCAATTTGCATGACATACAGCTCAGTGTTTTCGTAGTTTTTATTATTTTGATCTGATCCTAGATAAGCAATTAATTTCCCATCTGGTGATACTTTAGCGGAAGTGTCTGGCCCAGTTCGGTCAGTTAATTGGTTAACGTGTAATGTGTTGATATCAATACTGAACACATTGGTGTCAGTCCATTCAAGATCGCTGTCATCGCGATTGTTCGAGGAGTAGATAATCTGTTGGCCATTTTTACTCCAGCTTAGGTTGCTGGTGTGATCTTGTTGACCAAAACTTAGTTGACGCGGTGCACCGCCATCAGCAGACATGACAAAGATGTGATGCTTACCAGACTTATTCACCCCCACACCATCCGTACGATAGTACATATCATCGACGTAAATAGCAGGTTCGGCCCAATTAGCCTTTTCTGGTTTCCCTGGAAGCGTGACGACCGACTTGGGTTTAGTGGGTACAAATAGGGTGAAAGCCAGTTGAGTACCGTCAGGAGACCAGCTCAGGTTATTGGGTGTTTGAGCTAGATGACTAATTTGTGATGATTTACCGGTATTTAACCAGTTCATGTGCACTTGGGCAGTTCCACTCGCTGTTGATATATAAGCTAGCTTAGTATTGTCAGGTGACAATGTTGGTGAATACTCAACATTGAGGCCATCGGTAACCGGAGTAAGTTGCTTTTTATGATTAACTTTCCATATATTACTCAGCTTTTTGTCGCTATTGATGTCCATGTAATTACGAACAAAAAAGACTTCTTTGCCATCGTTACTAATGTTGATGCCAGATGAATATTCTAAGGAAAATACATCTTCAAGCTTTAATAATGTATTGTCTTGTTGTGTTTGATCGACTTGATTTTGATTGGCATTATTAATTTTCGCAGCACCAGCTGTTGTAACAGTAAGGCTTGTCGCGATTAGAATACCTATGCGGATGTATATTTTCATTTTATTCCTATAAGCATAAATTCAGCATGAAGATGAAGTAATCATGAAATTAACACAAGGAGAGTAAATTACGAACATTTGAAAATCGGTATTTCTAATTGAAATTACTTAGGGATGTTGAACATCATGAGTCAATACCATCTGTAGCCTCCGGCGCCTATGACAAACGTAAAAATATCATGATAAATGTTTGACATAATTATTAACAAAAAAATGAAATATCGCTGTTGTTACTTTATCAATTACAGCTTTGTTGTGTCTTATTATGTTAGTACTCATTAGTATGAATCAGACTAGTGGTTTTCAACCTTCTATTGAGTTAACGTCTTACTTAATACGACAAAATGTTTGCATTGATATCGCAAAGGGATCTATTCATGATAAAGCGAGTTGGAAATACTGACATTCAGCCGAAACATAAAGCGACATGTCATTGTGGTGCCGTTGAGCTTGAACTCACCTTGCCAAATGGCATCGAAAATCCACGACGTTGTGATTGTTCAATTTGTCGTAGAAAAGGGGCGATTGTTGGTTCTGTAAAATTAGACGGGATCCGCGTGGTAAAAGGTCAAGACGCGTTAAAGCTTTATCAATTTAACACCAATACTGCGAAACATTATTTCTGTTCTCATTGTGGTATTTATACTCATCACCAACGACGCTCAAACCCAACTGAATTTGGTTATAACATAGCTTGTTTACAAGATGTTAATCCATTTGATTTAGGCAATGTGGTTACTGGTGATGGAGTGAATCATCCCGCTGATAGGATTGTTTAACAGCAAATACACGTTAATTCTCAATAATACGTCCGGACATCACAATAATTGTTTTTAGTAATAGCTGTCATTATTATGGCGTTCATCATTGTATTTCGCAGAATTTATCATGGATAAAGCACATAAAAGATTAATTGTGTAGATATATACCAACAAGAGTCACTCGAGAGAAATTAAAGACAGATAGCCCAAGTAAACGGCTCTTTTTTCAAAGTATTGAACCTGTCTTATATTGGATGGAACGAATAAATTCCTTAAATTTCGACCTCATTTACATTTGTAAGCTAATAGGTGGATGGTATGTTTCGATGGATTATTTTATTTTTTAGCATCACGGTCTGTTTGCCTGTGACAGCAGCTACCAATCTTACCTCATTGAATGAGAAGGGTATTGATAATTGGAAACCGAAAATATTTTCTGGTGAATCGATATACAGCATAGGCGAATATAAAGAACGTTTGGCGTTAAAAGCACTCAGCCATAATGCCGCATCAGGGTTAGTGTTAAAACAGCAAATCGACCTTAGAGCCACGCCCTACCTAAATTGGAGTTGGTTAGTTGAAAAGACGCTGCCGCAGTTAAACGAGCGAAGTAAAAATGGTGACGACTTTGTGGCTCGAGTTTATGTCGTTATTGATGGTGGGTTTCTGGTGTGGAACACCAAATCATTAAACTATGTTTGGTCGAGTAATCAAGATAAAGGCTTGGTTTGGGATAACGCATTTGCAGGCTCAAGTGTTAAAATGATGTCTGTCCGCGGAAAGAAAGCACAAAAGGGTCAGTGGTACCAAGAAAAACGTAATGTATACCAAGACTTAATTGAAGTTTTTGGTGACAAAGGCAGTGAAAAAGCCAACCGTAAAGCCTATCAATATATAGATATTATAGCGATTATGACCGACACCGATAATAGCGGTAAACAAGCGGAATCTTATTATGGTGACATAATATTTAGTGCAAAGTAGTAACTGATTCAACTAGGATTGCTGAGTGCTAAGCGGCTTTGGCTAAGCCGCATTACTTTTTACATTAACCGTTAAAGCAGGGGGCTGAATAAGTAAAAAAACTGCTCCACTAATCGTTTAAATAACGGTCTTTTACGCCACTCGCGTGCATCCATTTTTATCGAGTTGGCCATATATTGATGTTGGACTTCACTGAGTGACTGTGTAAATTCCAAATTTTCCACAGATAGAGTGACCTCAAAGTTAAGCCACAAACTGCGCATATCAAGGTTAACAGTGCCAATGAGACTATGGTGCAGATCAATGACTACTGACTTGGTGTGCAGTAACCCGCCCTGAAAACGATGGATATTCACCCCCGCATTAAGTAACTCGCCAAAGAAAGATCGACTCGCCCATTCCACCATCAGTGAATCATTTTTGTCGGGTATGATTAAATTAACCTCTACACCTCGCAAAGACGCTGCAGTCAAGGCAAACAGTAGGTTTTCACTGGGAACAAAATAAGGGCTGGTGATGGTGATACTTTGTTTTGCTTGATAAATACTGAGTAATAAAACTTGCTGGATCATATCTTCAGGCATACCTGGCCCAGAAGGGATGACTTGAATCATGTCTGATGGTTTTTCTTCATGCGGTTGACACTTTGGCTGTTCGGGTAACATTCTTTGGTCTGTTTCGGTTTCCCAATCCCAGGCGAGAATGCAATTAAGCACTGGCACACTGGAGCCAGTGATCCTGACCATGACATCAATCCATTCACCCACACCAGCGCTTTTGTTAAAAATCTTGGGGTCGACAAGATTCATTGAACCGGTATAACCGATTTGGTTGTCTATCACGACTATTTTACGGTGAAGCCGTAAATCTAAGCGGCGGAAGAACATCCGGAAAGGGGAGACTGATAGTGCGGAAATAAGATTGATACCGGCTAAGCGCATCCGCTTTGGCCATTTGCTGTTGAAAAATGTTCTACTTCCTGCAGCATCTAATAATATTCTTACTACAATTCCACGCTGAGCAGCTTGAATAAGTGCTTCAGCTACATGATCTGCAAGTCCACCAGGATGCCAAATATAGAACTCCATGTGAATCGAGGTCTGCGCTTGTTGGATGTCTTGGATTAGGGTCGATAGAATAACATCTGTCGATGATTTAAGTGTGAGTTGGTTGTTGGATAATGTAGGGATCCCAAGACGTTTTTCGCATAAATGGCTTATGGTCACCGCGTAATCACTTAAATTATGGGGACGATATTGCTGGATGGTAAAAAGTCGACTAAACCATTGTCGATAGGGTGCATACATTTCTTTGGCTCTGACAGCACGCTTTTTGCCAAGATTCATCTCGCCAACCATAAAATAAAGCAGAATACCTATGATGGGAACCACATAGATAAGCATCATCCAAGCTAAGGAGACACCAATGGAGCGTCGTTTATAGACAATTCGAGTGGTGATACCGGCAATTATCAACCAATAAGCTAATACGCTGATCAGCGTTAATATTTTGTAAAGTTCAACCATAACAAGCCAGTATATTAATCCCACAGAAAAACATGTGTTTATCATATCAGTTTTTTAATTGATATGATCTGCCTTCATCCGTCTGTACGGCTGGGTATATCAAACAGTTTGTTTTAATATAGATACTATAGACTTATTCCATTTGCATACTTTAACTGAACAAAAAGTTTCACTTTCAGCAATACGTTCAACATTATATAGAGGCATTTATCTATCGCCATTTTTAGCTCAAAGCCAACATCGACAGTCACATTGACACCAAAGCGTAAGCTCTTGGGGCTTGCTCAATGGGGGAGCCTTATTATCGTCATATTCATCATGGCGATAGTTGTGGTTGTGCCAATGTTTGTGCATTTTTCGACTGAGCCTCAAGTGATTAATAGTGAACAACAGCAGTTTGTTGCTCAATGTGTTGATGCTACATCTGACACCAAATTGGATATTGATGGCCAACTGGCTGTCGCGAGTTGGAATATCTATAAACAGCAAAATGATGGTTGGCAAACGCAGTTAAGCCAGTTAGCCAAGCAGAACCAATTAATGTT
This sequence comes from Shewanella polaris, assembly GCF_006385555.1. Taxonomy (NCBI): domain Bacteria; kingdom Pseudomonadati; phylum Pseudomonadota; class Gammaproteobacteria; order Alteromonadales; family Shewanellaceae; genus Shewanella; species Shewanella polaris. The sequence goes on from NZ_CP041036.1 coordinate 1,832,435, forward strand.
ACTGCAAGAGGTTAAGCTCTCTGACACGTTCCAAAAGTGGCGCCAACAAAACCATCAACAATTGGCAATGGTACAAGCATTTCGTCAAGGTGATACGCCGCTTGGAGTAATGAATTTGTCTCAGGTTACCGCGAGTCAAAGTTGTGGTTATTTGACTTCCGAACCTTTTATACAGTTTCCAAAATCGAGCCTATTAAGTTACTTCCCTTTGTCTAATGGCGAAACCTTATTGGTGGCTAATTTGCACAGTATTAACTTTGAGTATTCATTAGACAGTTATGCAGAACAGTTACAGCAGTTACTACCCGCGTTAAAAGCGCATAAAGGACCTATAATTTTTGGTGGTGATTTAAACACATGGCGCCAAGCAAGATTGTCTATGTTGTCCCAGATGACGAAGACATTAGGATTGAAAGCAGTAACACCAACAGAAGACACTCGCACAACCGTGATGGGCTATGCAATTGATCATCTTTTTTACCGTGGACTGACCTTAGAGTCTGCTCGCGTTATCAACACTCAAACATCAGATCATCATCCTCTGCTGGCGCAATTTAGATTAGGCGAAAGTTAATTATTTTGCGCTCAAAAAATACAAATATTGCGCAGTTCTAAATAGATATTATTGTCGTATTATCGAATGTTATTAGCGACAATTCTCTATCAAGAACAATGGTAAACGCCTAAAATAAACGTGTATATAAATTAATCACACACGAGTATGAATGTGCGTTATTATAAATTTAGATTGAATTTTATTACCATCGTTTAAGCGATGTAAACCTAGCGTTCATGCGGCTTGTGAAGGTGATGGTTCAATCAGTATCAAGTCGTTCAATTGGGACACCTAACGTTGGTTTCGCTCGTAGTAAACCTATTTTGGCCAACATTACTTAGCCCGATCATGAGGTGTTAGTGCATGTAGCGAAAACTACGATGGAGGCAACAAATGAAGTCAATTACCATATCTACTATTCAGGCCATGGAAATTCTCGATTCTCGTGGCAATCCCACGGTTCGTGTATTCGTCGAACTCAGCGATGGAACGGCTTCTGTTGCATCTGTTCCCTCGGGTGCAAGTACGGGTGAAAATGAAGCAATCGAATTACGCGATGGTGATATGACTCGCTATGCAGGCAAAGGGGTATTGAAAGCAGTAGCGAATGTGAATCACAAACTCGCTCCGGTTTTGCTTGGCATGGATCCGTTTAAACAGGCCTTAATTGACCACACCATGATTGCACTGGATGGTACTGTCAATAAATCCAATCTTGGCGCCAATGCCATATTAGGAATTTCGATGGCGGTCGCTCGCGCCGCTGCAAAATCGGCTAATACTCCTCTTTATCAATATCTCGGCGGTACAGGAGCCAGACGGTTAGTCGTTCCTTGTATGAACATTATTAATGGCGGAGAACACTCAGACAATAACGTAGATTTTCAGGAGTTTATGGCTGTTCCTTTGGGGGCTCCTAATTTTAGGGAAGGTTTACGCTATGTTGCCGAAACATTTCACGTGCTTAAAGGCATCCTTAAAGACCGTGGCTTAGCAACCAGTGTGGGAGATGAAGGTGGTTTTGCTCCTAATCTCAACAGTAACGAAGATGCCATCGAAACCATTATTCAAGCGATTGAGAAAGCAGGTTATAAACCCGGAATAGACATTGCTATTGCACTCGACAGCGCCGCTAATTCATTCTCAACTGATATGTGTAATAACTATGATCTTAAATGGTCTGGCACCGGCGCTATGAAGAGTAATGACCTTATTAACCTTGCAGAGGAATGGGTAAAAAAATACCCCATTGTACTTTGGGAAGACCCTCTTGCAGAACGAGACCTTGATGGCTTTAAGCAATTTACCGCTCGGCTTGGTGATAAAATCGAAGTAGTCGGTGACGATTTGTTCGTTACCAATACTCAATATATTAGCCGCGGCATTGCACATAAAGAGGCTAATTCAGCGTTGATTAAATTAAACCAAATAGGGACAGTAACAGAATCTATTGAAGCGGTGCGCATGTGCCGTGATGCAGGGTGGCGTTACTTTATTTCCCATCGCTCTGGCGAAACAGAAGACACCTTCTTAGCAGACTTTGCAGTGGCAATGGACGGCGGCCATTTAAAAAGTGGTTCGGCAAGTCGCAGCGAACGGGTCGCAAAATACAATCGTTTGTTAGAAATTGAGCAACAGCTTGGAGAGGATGCGCTTTATTACTGGAAGTAGTTTGTACAGTAATCAAAATGTGAATAGCAAAACGCAGTGGTGTTATACACTCTGCTTTTGCTACAGGTAACGTATGGCGCTAGATCTAGATAGCATTTAGTTAATTGCGATAATTAATGATGGTCGTTTATGACAATGATTTATGAGCGTAGTTTTTGACATAGATGAATAGCGTTAATGATAATTAAAAGTTAGCTAATTGTTTTAGAGTGTTTTTTCTGGTTATCCCTAGTAAGGAAAGAGCATAATATTACACGGTATATGTCACTATGCTCTTCCAGCTATTAACTTAACCTTGGTGCAGCTTAAGCTGCATTTTGAGTAGAGTATTATGAAACGACTCTATGATTTTTTATTAAACATAGCTTGGCCCGTTTTATCTTTTTCTGACCAGAAATTGATATTGAATTGGGCATCAGGGCTTAATTCAATACGGTGCCAGTATTCTGGTGGGCTCGTAGCAAACTGGCCTGCGTTAATCACAACTTTCACTTCTGGCTCTGTTGCATCGCTGTCGGCAAAGCCATAATAAGTGACTACCCCTTCCATCACACATAATTGGCCAAATACACCTTCGGCGGTATTGTGGTGAGTGAGTAGCGCATCAGGCACACTTTTAGTGGTAAAAAAGGGTGTAGAACGTTGAATTGTCCAGTTTGCTGGAATACGTTGATGAGACATAATGTTCTCCTAAATAACCTGAACTCGGGATAATAAACGCCTTTCAAACAGTCCTTTTCCCTGCTAACTGCGTTGAATCGACTTACAATAGGCTAGCTATTGACGCGTCAATTCGTCTTGTTAGCATAACAAATGACAAGCTTGAAAGTGAGCTTGGTTAACATGCTGATTTTAAATAGCATAAGTTCATCCCTTATCTCAAATTCAGGTTAAGTTGATTGATGAGTAGGCTTTATGAGTAAAGCCTACTCGATAAAATACTAAAGACTTGCTGGTAAGGCTCTGAGTAGCGGGAAGGTATTGTTCATGTGTCCTTCTGTTACGACAAAACCGATAATCTGTTTTTGGTCGTTGTAGGCTTTTACTGAACAACCCAGAGCATCAATATCCACCTGCCAAGAGGCAACATCTATGACGGTATTACCGCCTAATTGGATAGGCATTTGTGGCGTTTTTACCTTAACTAACATCGCCGGAAGTTTCAGCTCTGTCGGTTGGCCTAATAAGGTTTTCGCTAACACATTAGCACTTAACATAATTGGCTGCAGATACGACATCACCTTACCGTTGATTTCGGCGCAATCTCCTAGAGCATAAACATTGTTCATTGAGGTTTGCAGTTGCAGATTAACCACTAGGCCATTATTGACTTTGAATCCTGACTTTCGTGCTAAACCAACATTAGCCTTTAAACCAGCGGCTGAAATGACACAATCAACTGTATGTGTTTTGCCCGAACTGAGCGTGGCACAAATACCTGAATTAGTTTGGTCTAAGGAGCTAATTGTTTGACCAAACTCAAATACAACGCCGGTATTGGCCATCTTCTTTTGTAAAACACTGGCGACTAAATCTGGCAACATATTGGCCATTAAACCGCTACTGGGATCTACAACTACCACGCTTTTACCGCTACGGTTAAGATCCATCGCTATTTCAGTACCAATAATACCCGCACCAATAACCAACACTCGTTGTGCATTTTGTAGTTGCTGATGTGCACTATCAAACTCGCGCAGGCTGTTTAAGGTGATAACCCTGTCAGTTGCATTGCCAAGCATAGGCGGGACAAATGTTTTTGCGCCTGTTGCCAATACCAGTTGTGCATAAGGGTAGGCGACACCATTAACAAAAACCGCTTGTTGTTCACTATCAATGCAGTCAACTTGGGTAAAAGCATGCAGGGTAATATTATTCTCGCTGGCAAAGTCTTGCGCACTGAGGCGGATTAAATCCGCACTGCTTTGTTGATTACTAAATACATGGCTTAAATCAGGCTTATTATAATCGTGGCCCTCGTCAAGGGTAAACACGGTTATCGGTATATGCTGATCTGTACGTCTAATGGTTTTGATTAACTGATATGAAGCAAAGCCGCTACCAATAATGATGATGGGTGCATTCATGATACTTTCCTTGCAGCAATAGGAACAAAAACTTCTTTACCAAGTCCACAATCAGGGCAAAGGAAAAAGTCTGGGACTTCGCACCACGGAGTGCCTGGTTCAACATCTTGATTTGGTTCACCTAGTATTGGTTCATAAACCCAATTACACACAGTACAGAGCATATTTTGTGAATCATCAATTGCTGTAGCCGTTGCGCAAGCAGGTTTTGTTACCTGAGGCGTTGACGTTGGAGCTGGCTTAGGGGGTACAGTGGCTTGAGCGCTTGTAGCTAGCGATGCAGGTGAAATGGATTTTACGTTACTCAAATCATGCCATGCCCAGTTTTTGGCTATCTGACGGCCATGCTCACGGCATTCACGCATCGCTTTACCATCAGGTCGCCATTTTGCTTTTAAGCCCACAATGGTATCAAATCCAGCATCAGTAAGACGGGTGTGAATACGGTCAACCGCGCCGCCGTTCCAACCATAACTTCCAAATGCACCGGCTTTTTTATCTTTAAAGCGTAGACCGGTGATTTCTTCTAGCATCCCTGCGACTTTTGGCATCATGACATTGTTCATAGTCGATGAACCCACCAAAATACCTTTAGATCGGAACACGTTAGCTAAGATATCATTTTTATCATGGCGAGCAACATTAAACACTTTAACGGATACTACAGGGTCAACATCGTGGATCCCTTGCGCAATGGCATCAGCCATCATGCGGGTGTTATTTGACATCGAATCATAAAAAATGGTGATTCTGTCTTCTTGATAGTTATCCGCCCATTGCAGATACTGGTGAATGATTTGGGCTGGGTTATCGCGCCACACTACGCCATGGGCGGTGGCAATCATATCAACGGGTAGGTTAAAACTCAGCACTTCATTAATTTTAGCTGTAACCAGTGAGCTAAACGGGGTTAAAATATTGGAGTAATAACGTAAACACTGATCCATCAATTCAATTTGGTCTACTTCATCATTAAACAAATGCTCATCGCAATAATGCTGCCCAAACGCATCATTACTAAATAACACCGCATCTTCAGTTAAATAGGTCATCATACTGTCAGGCCAGTGCAGCATAGGAGTTTCAATGAACACTAACTGCTTACCGTTACCGATATCTAAGGTATCGCCAGTTTTGACTATATTAAAATTCCACTCAGTATGATGATGTAAACCGGTGATAGAGTCGATAGCATTTTCGGTACAGTAAATCGGGGTATTAGGGATTTTAGCCATTAAAGCCGCTAACGCACCTGAGTGATCTTCTTCAGCGTGGTTAATGACAATATAATCGATCTTATCAAGATCAATTTCCATCTCAAGGTTTTGAATAAATTGCAGACTGAAACGATGGTCAACAGTATCGATTAAGACATTTTTTTGTTCACGAATAAGGTAACTATTATAACTTGTCCCTTTAGTGGTTTTATATTCAGTACCATGGAAGTCCAATATTTCCCAGTCACGTTGTCCAACCCAATCGATGTTATTTTTAATGTGAATTGTCATATGTACACCTGTAATAAATTAAAAGTTAAAGTTCGAAGATAAAGTTCCAAAAGTTAACTTAGCTATTGCAGGTGGCGTGCCAACTAATTAAGTTCTTGATTGATATGTATAAAGTTATATTCAGCAAAGTTGTTAGTGTCATTGAGACAATATTCAGTTATGTCTATATGACACCGTGCTGTCATTATGACTTTGTTGGTAAGACTACATGAACAAATGGTCATCTGGATTACTGTTGCATTTTATAAATGGTTAACTGATTTCTATGATAGAGCCATCGCAGTAACTGTTATTTAGTATGTTGTTATTTAGACTTAAAAAGTCAGAATTCATTACTTGGTTAACAGCTTCGCAAGGGTCAATATACCTGACTCTAATGGGCTACCTTTTCGATAGACAATCGATAGTTGAACATGTTTTGGGCCATGGCTGACTGGCGTCATGACTAGAGATTTTTCGTACCGACTACCAGCCACCATATTCTTGCCAATAATGGTGTAGCCCAAACCTGCAGCAATACAACCTAAAACACCATCAGCACTACTCATTACCATGAGCTCATCATTACCTCGACCAGCCTTTTGTTGCCAAAGAATGGCGTGTTTTCTATAGCCACAGCCTTCATCTCGTACAAACAAGACGGGATCATGTTCACTGTCTCGTGGAGTCACCATAATCAGTTCTTCTTTCACTATCGGGATAACAATAAGGTTTTCATGTTTAGGTGCATTACCGATAGCTGCGCAGTCAACCTTATTGTTTAATACAGAAAATACCAGTCTTTCGCTGGTGTCAGTATGAATTTTTGTTCGAATTTCAGCGTGATTCAGCTTGAGCTGTTTGAGTGCTAAAGGCATATGAACAGCAGCAAATGTTTCTGGCATACCGACTCTTAACTCGTAAGTTCCTTTATTACGCAAAATGGCGGAGGAGGCTTGGTATTCTAACTGCAAAATCTGATCAGCATACTCGCAAAGCTGTTGTCCACTTGGCGTTAACTGTAACTTTCGGCCAATGATAGTAAATAACTTAGTATCCAGTTCTTTCTCGAGTTTTTTAATCCGATTGGTGATGTTTGATTGAACCGTATGCAGCTTATCAGCAGCACCTTTAATGCCTTCTTCATCAACAACGGCTTTAAACGTTTTTAGCGTTAATATTTCCATATGGTTCTCTTAATAAGAAGTTTTTGTTCTAAATAATTCAATTTTTAAGACTAGCAGATTGACGTATTCTTTGTTAATGATTTTACTGGAAAGTGATTGAAATGTTATTAGAGCTAACGAAGGTTCGGGTATATTTTGCTGGCATCTGTAGTTTAATTGTCACAGTTGGTGTGGCTAGATTCTCCTATAGCTTGCTATTACCGATAATGCAGGATGGTGCAGGCCTAACTGAATCTGGTGGAGGTTGGTTAGCTACCACTAATTTTATGGGGTACATGTGTGGGGTGTTGCTTGCTGCTAGCATGCATAACCTGAACTACAAATATAACTTACACCGGGTGTACCTTATATTGAGCGTCGTCACTTCAGTTGCAATGGTCATGACGACTGATATGGTTACTTGGGCGGTATTACGCTTTATTGCCGGAGTTTGTGCATCTGGAGGCTTTATTATTGCCTCTGGTCTGATATTAAAATGGTTAGTTAACAATAATCATCGTGCAGAATTGGGAATTCACTTCTCTGGCGCGGGTTTGAGCATCATTGTCACCTCAATACTAGTAGAGGCCATGCTGACCATATCAGCAGACTGGCAACAACAGTGGCTAGCGTTAGCGTTTATGGCGGCAATATTCGCGATCCCGGCATGGTTGTGGATGCCACATCCTTTCATAGGCGGTAAAGCGGTAGGGGACGTTAAAGACAACCCACCAAGCAAAGCCTTTAAATCGCTAATGATGTTGGCCTATTTTTGTGCTGGTTATGGTTATGCTGTAAGTTCGACCTTTATTGTTGATATTGTCGATCGTGTTGAAGGTTTACAAGGCCAAGGGGGATTTGCATTTCTATTGGTTGGCGTTGCGGCAACTCCAGCACCTTTAATATGGGATCAAATCGCGCGTCGTGTGGGTTACTTAAAAGCGTTATTAGTCGCATATATCTTGCAGGCCGTAGGCATTATTCTTCCTGCGATAAATGACAGTTTACCTGTAGTTATATTAAGTGCATTGTTGTTTGGTGGCACTTTTATCGCATGTGTTAGCTTAGTATTGACCATGGCGGGCAAGTTTTATCCTAGTAACCCGGCTAAGTTCATGGGCACAATGACCTTAGCTTATGGTGCGGCACAAATTATTGCACCCGTATCTACCGGATATCTTGCTGAAGCACTGGGAAACTATGATATCGGCTTATACCTATCTGCCACTGTGGTGATGATTGGCACGCTGTTTTTGTTTGGATTGTTAAATCTTGATAAAGGTTCTGTGGAAAAGAAAAACATTAACATAGCAACCAAGACCCTTATTGGTTAACTAAATCGTCACTAAAATTGAGCGATATGTGTGCTAATCATTTTTAAGGTTTTTATCTATTAACGTTTTTCGAATAAACCAATTAGATAGTATGTGACACTCCAAAACTCATTTTTGTCGACTTAATCGAATAGATGTTGGTCGTTTTTTGGACCTGTCATGGTGCACATGATTTTATTGGATTTTGCTTGGATGAAATTAATTCTATTGGTTATGGAGGTGCACATACAAAAAAGTGGTTTATGTCTTATTTTCTTTTATTGATGAAACGACTCGTTATGTTATTAAAAATAAAAGTAATTTATACTGAGTTAGTTTACTGCAATGAATAACGTTTAATGATGTAGGTATTAATAAAAAGCTTATTTTATTAAAGTACATTAGGGTCTGTTGATCTTTGCTGGTTGAATTTTGTTCGAGATAAAAACGTTTTAATCGAGGCGAGTGGATTGCTGCCTAGCAATCTAAGCTAAATTCGCTCAACAAAGAGTAAAATGTTTTTAGCCGAACCCTACGGGCAGCGTTTGTTGGTCATTTTTACTGCGTTATCGACTTTTTGTGTAGAATAACTACACCACAAAGTCTCTGCCTTGTACAAATGAACAACAATTCGCTGCAAAACCAACCTTGAAAGATCAGCAGACCCTAATTGAGAAATTTTTTACAACGGAAGTGTAATAATGATTGAAATCCAAATAGATAATGTTATTGAATCAATGGAAATGGAAAAAAATAACCAACTACGTGCTGATTTAGATAAACTAAGACCCAAACCATATACTTGGTTAATCCAATGGCTGATGTGTTTGGCGACTATTGGAGCTATTTTATATATTGCAAAAGTAGACTTATTCGTAGAACAAAACTTTGTGTGGTTGCTTCTGTTATTTGTCGTTATTGGTTTTAGTCATAGAGATGATTATTTAGCTCATAAGCGCATCGATTTGGTCATTAAGCTACTTGATAAGAATGCATTTCATAAACGGTAATAGTTCGAAAGGAAGCCTTGGCACATGGATATTATGATTGATGATTTACAGGGCTCTGGCGTGGTTGAGTTACTGCAAGCACATTTGACTGACATGTATGCAACATCACCAGCAGGGAGTGTTCATGCATTAGATATTGAAGGCTTAAAACACCCATCAATTACTTTTTGGTGTGCCAAGCAAGGTGACTTAGTCCTAGGGTGCGTAGCGATAAAACAACTAACTCCAACCCATGGCGAAATTAAGTCTATGCGGACGGCTGCAATGGCGAGAAACCAAGGTGTAGCGTCGGCATTGTTATCGCACATATTAGATGTGGCCAATAAACGAGGTTATCAACAGTTAAGTTTAGAGACTGGAACCATGGATTATTTTGCTTCAGCAAGACGTTTGTATGAACGACATCAATTTGATTACTGCGACCCATTTGCGGATTATCAACTAGATCCCAATAGCGCGTTTATGACGAGGTTGATCGAGCATTAACCCTTAAACGCTATGCTTAAAAACCAAAATTAGTCATCAGATTATCTCATCCTAGTTAAGTTTGTTATTTGTCAGTAATAATGTTTGAAGATAAAGACGTTACGGACCTTAGATTGAGCTTGCCTGTTCACTGGCAATAATAGTTTGAATATCGTGGGGATGCACTTTAATACAAATGCCATTCGCTTTAAATGCGATGGTTGGGTTTGCTAAACGTTCGTTATCGCCTTTAGGTGAACTTTGCTTTACCTTAATATCACTGTTTTCGTCACTACCTGCAATAGTATTACCCGCAATAACTTTAGCCAACTGAGGGGCTTTTTCAATAAGCTCTGCGACTAATTCGTCACAGGTTTTTGCCAGTGATGGAAATACTAATTCAATATGTTCCCAGCCTTCAACGGGATAAGCTTTGTCGGATGGGAAGGGCAGTTCTACGCATTGAATTTTCATCGTGCCGATAACTAATGGCTCGATTAGTTTAATGATTAAAATGGGTCTGCCATTAATCATATTATTAGAAATTATTTTGCCGTGTTGGCTAAATTCATCTGCTAGTAATTGTGCTAAGTGGTTATCGTTCACCCGTAAGGCGGCATGATCACTCTGTAGTGATAAGCTATCTAGGCCTAAACGGTGCATAAACGCAGTAATGCGTTGGCTAAAATCAGGCCATGTTTGTTGTAAGTGTTGGTAATTCATTTAATAACCCAAGAAACAAAGCAAAAAATGGTATGGTTGAAATTGAATCAGCTTATGGCCATATTTCAATAGGTGTACCAGCATCAATCATTTTCCACAACTCATCCATTTCTTTGTTGGTCACAGCGATACAGCCATTGGTCCAGTTGTATTTTTGTGCTTCTTTTGGCGGCAGTGATGAGCGAGGGTTTTCACCGTGGATCATTATCATTCCGCCGGCTCTAATCCCTAATGCGTCAGCGCGTAATTTATCTTCTTCATTGGGATACGAAATATGAATGGATTTGTAAAATGCACTATCAGATTTTTTGTAATCTAATATATAACGGCCTTGTGGAGTGCGTTGATCGCCTTCTTTAAGCTTATGGCCGCTAGGAACGTCGCCCATGGCAATGAGATAACTTTTTATGACCTTTCCATCACGCATAACAGATAAGCGAGATTCGGATTTATTGACGACAACTAAATCTACTTTTGCTGTTATTTGGCTTGCTGAAGCAACGGCCAATAACGGGCAGAACATTAATGCTATAAATGATATGTACAACGCTCGCATGAAAACTCCGTAAACCAATGACCTTTTTAATTTTTATTGTAGAATGACTTAATTTCGAATGTTAAAACTCGGCAGTCAATGTTAGATTTTAACGACAACGAGGGTTAATTGATATTAGTTGACCAAGTTTATTTTCAATTTATTGCCCAATACAGCGAATCTTAAGATGAATCTCGAAGAAAAAGCCGACAGTCCACTGAAACAAAAACTCAGAAGTGTGATTTTTGGTACCGAAACTAAAGAGGGCAAATATTTCGATATCGCCCTTATGATATGTATTATATTGAGTGTAATGTTGATTTTTATCGATACGATAGAAAGGTTTCATTCACAGTATGGCGACTATATTCGTATCGGTGAATGGACCTTTACGGTAATCTTTACCGTTGAGTACATATTAAGGATCTATTGTTCGCTTAATCGGTTACACTATGCACGTAGCTTTTTTGGCTTAGTGGATTTGGTGTCCATTTTGCCTAGTTATTTAGGTTTATTTTTCCCCGGTGCCAATGTAGCGTTGGCCGTTAGGATACTGCGTTTATTCAGGGTGTTTAGAGTATTAAAGCTGCTGCGCTATCTCAGTGACGGCAACTTATTGATTAAAGCAATGATGCAGTCTAGCCGTAAAGTGTTTATCTTTTTCTTTTCGGTCAGCCTCATTATCATGGTACTCAGTGTGGTCATGTATGTGGTAGAAGGCCCTAATAACGGTTTTACTTCTATTCCTAAATCCATGTATTGGACCGTAGTCACTATTACAACAGTGGGCTATGGTGACATTACGCCACAAACACCGTTAGGCCAGGGAATTGCTGCGTTAACCATGCTGATTGGTTATTCGATAATTGCGATACCTACTGGCATTTTAACTGCTGAGATCTCAAACGAAATGGTGAGAACCCGCGATTTACGTAAGTGCAGTAATTGTGGCAAAAAAGGTCATGATAGCGATGCCGATTATTGTAATCATTGTGGTAGTGAACTAGAAAAACTATAGGTTGTTGCCGAAGCATCCCATTTGCGTTTGCTTATTATTGACACTCAAGGATATTAATGACCGCCGCTAAATTTGTTGAGGGCTCAATTTTACGCCATATATTGGTCATGAGCTCTACTGCTGCAGTGGGTATTTCGGCGCTGTTTGTCGTTGATCTACTCGATATTTTCTTCTTAAGTCTGCTCGGCGAAGTTGAACTTGCCGCCGCCGCAGGTTATGCCAGCACTATTTCATTTTTTACCACTTCAATTGGCATTGGCTTATCTATTGCACTAGGCGCATTGGTGTCAAAAGCGGTGGGTTCAAAAAATATTAAGCTCGCTAAACGGTTGTTTTTAAACAGTGCCATCGTGACATTATTGACCAGTGTGCTGGTGGCTGCAATCGTCATCGCGTTTATTCCTGAACTATTAGCGTTGGTGGGTGCTACGGGACGCACAGCGGAGTTAGCGCAAAGTTATTTGTATATTTTAGTGCCGTCATTACCGTTTATTTGTTTAGCCATGGCGCTTGGTGGTGCATTACGCGCCGTGGGTGATGCAAAATTGTCGATGATGTCGACCTTAGCTGGCGGTGGCGTTAATGCCATATTAGATCCTATCTTCATTTTTTCTTTATCAATGGGTATTGAAGGTGCGGCTGCTGCGTCTGTTTTGGCGCGTATTGCGGTGTTTATAATCTCAGCCCGTGGCGTAGTGATAAAACATAAATTATTGGGTCGATTCTCGTTTGATGAGTTTAAACAAGACCTTGGGGTTATTTTTGCCATTGCTGCACCCGCCATGCTCACCAACGTGGCCACTCCGATTGGTAATGCGGTGGTAACCCGTGCCATTGCAGATTTTGGCGATAGCTATGTAGCGGGCTGGGCGGTATTGGGACGTTTGATCCCGGTATCGTTTGGAATGATATTTGCGCTATCTGGTGCGGTTGGGCCGATTGTGGGGCAAAACTTTGGCGCCAACGAAATTGAGCGTGTTAGGTTAAGTTTAACCAAAGCGATTCAATTTTGTGTTGCTTATGTATTGGTAGTGTCACTGGGACTGTTTTTATTACGTAATGTCATTATTAGTAGTTTTGACATGAAAGGTGATGCGGCTGAACTTATATTATTTTTCTGCCAGTATATTGCAGTGTTCTTTATTTTTTCGGGAATGTTGTTTATTGCTAATGCCTCGTTTAATAATTTAGGTAAGGCCAAGTACTCCACTTTATTTAATGTAGGTAAAGCCACTATTGGCACCATACCCTTTGTGTATTTTGGTGCGCAATGGGGTGGTGTGTTTGGGGTGTTAATTGGTCAGGTTATTGGCGCGGTTATCTTTGGAGTGATAGGTATTTTATGTGCATATCGATTAGTTGATAAAATCAGCCGCCAAGATTTATTTTCGGCTAGTGCAAATCAACAACTGCTAGAGGACGATGCGATTAACATTGATATGGTGGCTGCGCCGTCACCCATGCCTGGGCGAACGCTAATGGCGCAATTAGACGAAGAACCCTTGTGTAAGCAATTAAGCCAACAAGATAACAGCGAAAAAAATTAGCGCAGGATCCAAATTGTTGTAATGAATGATCCCAATTTACGGCATTAAAAAAGCCCCTATCAGGCCAAGGCCAAGATAGGGGCTTTTTGTGACTAACCGCTTATTACACGATGTTAGTCTTTATCTGATTCTGTGATATTTTCTGTTGCTGTTGTCTGTTCAGCGGCTTCTGCTAATGCGATTTTTTCGCGTTCAGCTTTAGAGATATAACGCTCAACAGGCTTATTGCTCGGGTTAGACGGAACCACTTTGTTTTTACGAGCCTTGGCGCGCTTGGCTAGCTTTTTGATCATCTCTTGCTTTCTGTTCATCTGATTTCTTACTTTTAAAACGACACACTATTCATTTCATTCTTTAATGATAAACAGCATATCGAAGCGTGATGACACTGGTCTATAAGCCAACGGCAACATCACGAGGAAATTTGGACGCTAATTTTAGCTTAATTGTACTGCGGGATATAGTTTTTTATCCGTCAGTGTCACTATTTGCTTTTTATTTATGGTTAAAACGTGATGGGTTTTAACATTACGCCCCGTATTTTTTGATGTCTTCTGCGGTGGCACCATCGTTACACTCGCCACGAATTTCACCGCGCTCAGCTTCAACATAACGACTTAATTCGATAAAGCCTGCTTGACAATAACCGTTCATTTCAATGGTTTTTTTGAGCCCGAGATCGATTTGTCGATTCCATAACTCCAAACGATCTTCTGCATTACGTTGTTGTACTTGGTAACTTTGAGCATCTTGTTTGCTTCGACGCATATTGAGATCGCGCGGAGCTCCAGGAATACTGCGATCAAGTGCCGTGGCTAATTTGGCTTTGTAGACAAATAACTTAATCCCTTTTCCTTTAATTTCAGTACTGAATGAGTCGCGAAATTGTCCTACAAAATCCATTGGGTCTGGTTCGCTGGCACTACAAGCACTGAGAAGTATCATACTACAGATGATTAAACTGATTTTTAACACACATAACCTCATCATTTTTTTAAGACACAATATCCGAAAAACTGCCGTAAAACACATTTATAAGTCATTGATTGAAAGATTAATGACATCGTGAGAGAAAAATGATTTCTATAGCAATCGGTTAGCCACAGCATTGAAATAAGCTGTGGCAAATGACGGTACCAGTAATTTAGGCAAAACGTTCGTTGAGGTAACTGGTAATGGCTTTTGATTCATATAACCATTGGGTGTTTCCGTCTTGCTCGATGCGTAAACAAGGCACTTGTAACTTGCCCCCTTGGCTTACTAACACACGTTGGTTGTCATCTTGTTTGGCATCGACTAGGTTAATGGTTAAGTTTTGGCGACGCATATCGCGACGAACTTTAACGCAAAAAGGACAGGCCGCGTATTGATACAACGCCAGTGATTGAGTTTGTTGATCGACAATGGCTTGTTGATCTTGCGGACGTTGGCGCTTTTTAGGGGCAAACACAAAATTCAACAACAAAATAATTCGACCTAAAATCCAGCGAACGATAAACATAGATAACCTCAATCTTAACAATATTAATAATACGACATGATGACAAACGCTTGTTATTTAACGTTTGTAATGTATGCGCAGTCTACCCGATGTCGGTAGCGGTTAACAGGTATAGACAGCTTATTTTACTTGTAGTTCCAACAATGCTTCAGCGGCATTTTCTGCTGTGTTGATGCGGCTTTCAAGTACAAACACTTTACCAGCATCAATACCTGCTTGATCAATTAAATAAGCTTTAACCACTTTGGCACGGTCATGTGCTAATTGACCAAACTCGTCGGGAGTAAATTGCTGGTGATTTATAAGCATATTGTATAAACCTATATGCCAACGAGTAATCAATTCCGGCTCTGTCAGCTCTGGTGTTTGTTGTTGTAACGTTTGCTTTATATCAGATGGTTGTTGCGACAATTGTTGTTCAAACAATTGATACAGAGCATCAACTAGCGGCCCAGTAGTAGGGAATTTACTGGCGGATAAATTGATTGGCAAATCTGTCAAAGGTATAGCTGCGGCTTTAGCCAGTTGTTGTTGCAGCTTTATTTCCGCTAGGGCTTGTTTATCATTAATTAGGTCAATACTGCCTTTGATATTGAGATTAAGCAGTGGCCGGTCTTTTAATGCTTCGGCCAGTTTGTCTAACGTGTGTTTTTGTTTAGTCGAAATGTTACTGAGACCATAATCAAAACTGATTTTATCCATTTGTTCATCATCACCAACAAGTCCTGCTAAAAATGAAAACGGCGAGGTCACCGCTTTGGTAATAATATTGCCTAATGCATTAATGATGACGCTACCAAAGCTAAAGCTGGGTGAATCAATATCACCTGTTACATCGACACCTAAATCAATAACACCATGACGGTCTTGCAATAATGCTACCGCTAATGTGACAGGGAGGCTGGTTGCTAAACTACTATTACTGGGTTTACCCAGTTTGAGTTGGTCAATTACCAGATGATTGCTACCGACTAATAAATTGTTATTAAGCTGATACTTTAAATCTAATGACAATTGGCCTTTATCAATATAATAGCCCGCATACGTACCTGAATAAGGGTTAACCGAGGTTAACTCTACTTTGTCAAAATTCAAATTAAGGTCTAAATAGGGTTGTGCCAGTAATGGGTTAACATCACCTTTTAAGGTTACAGGTGCGTATTTATCTATTTTTCCCACTAAATCCACAGATGCAGTGGTTTGTGGGTTAGAGGATAAGTTAGTTATTTGGCCATTAAGCATTTCAATGCCTGAAGCAAAATTAGGTGTTAACGAGTTGTCAGCAAAAAACGCTGAGCTGTCTTTTATGCCAATTTTATTAATATTGAGCTGCAATTTTGGCTCGTCGTCAATTGCCGATTCGTTTTCGGTCGATACCGTTGTTACAAGCTTCTCTGCAGCTTTGACTTTATTGGCTTCTACCTTAACAGTAACTTGTTCGGCGTCAGTTGAAGTATCATCAGTGTGGATTAACGCACCGATATTCGTACTTCGGTCAGGAGAAATAATGATTCGGCTAAAGAGGTTATCAAAGTTTATTTCGTCAATATCAATTTTTGCGTGTTGACGATCAAAGGATAACTGGTTGATGTCCATGGTTTGCCATGTCAATAAAGGCTGATGTAGCACATTATCGTTAATGTGCAATTGGCTGATGTTTGCGCTGCCCGAATAGGTAAGGGTACCTTTGGCGTCTGCTTGCAAGTGGCCCTTAGTGGAAAACTTACCGTCTTCAAGGGTGATGTTAATGTAAGGGGCGATATAAGGTTGTAAGCGTGACAACAGCATATTACTAAAATCAATTTCAGCATTGAGCGTTTGGGCTAATGGATCAACTTGCCCTGTAGACGTTAATAGGCTCTGAGCGTTTATTCCTGTCGAAAATTGGTATTCAATGGCTGTTGATAGGTCTGAATTAATGATGCCAGTGCTAATATCAATAGGGCCGAGTTGCCAAAGGATGATGTTATCACTGGCAATGCCTTCTCCAAGATCGACTTGATATTGTGCCACACTGATTTTGTTAAGCGTCACCAACCACGGGGCTTCAGCGACAGATGTATTAGGTGCCGTTGTCGCTGTTGATTGCGCAAGTTGTGCCTCAGCATCCGTTTGTGATTCTTGGATCTGATTATCGATTGAAGCTTTTGTTACTAATTCAGTTGCTAGCTCAGTCGTTTTCTCAGTTGTTACTTCGTTCACCGTTACAATAGCGTTATCTGCAATGAAATCAGTAGTTGTGCTGTTAGCGTTGGTATTATCAATTTTGTTGATATCTGAGTGTGTAGTCTCAGATGATGTAGTCGTTTCGCTAGATTGGCTGCTAACTCCTGTATCAGTCGTCAGTTCGGTGTCTTTTGGCAACAATAAGGCGACTAGATCAGCTCCTGTTGGAGTAATATTGAGTTTTATTCTGCCATTGTCAGTATGAAATTCATCAATACTAACGTGCTTAGTTTGAGTGTCTACATTGATGTTCTTTAAGGCTAATATATCAATGGCAATCTTTTCATCTTGTTGATGCACCGCTTTAAAATGGTCAATCACTATTTGCGCATTTGATACATTAATATGATTTATTGGTGCTAAGTTTTTATCTTGCAAACTCACCTTGTACTGTCCGTTTAAGTTGAGCATGCCTTCTGCTAAGTTAATTGCAAAAAGTTGATCAACAAAAGACCAATAACGCGATAAATCAACACCAGCAACGTCGAGAACACCTTGTATGGTCAGTGGGGCTAATTGAAATTGTCCTTGCAGTGTCACGGAACCGTTAAATTGGTCTTGTATACTCAGCGCATAGCGATTAACTCGGTCTTGTTGATCCGTTAACGCATTACTCAGGCTATTAAATTGCATCAATGACACATTAATATTTGGGTAGTTGATATGGGTATCGGTCACGTTGTCATCTAAGGTGAATACACCTTGTTGGATTTTTATTTTACCTATCTTTAACGGCAAAATACTCGTCGGTTCAGTAGTGGCAGTCGCTGGCTGAGTATTTTGGTTCAAGCGGGTAATAATATCGCTAAAGTTAAATACCACTTGCTTATCATCCGCTTGAGAGCGTGAAACCTTAATAGTGGGTTGTTCTAGACTGATGTCTTTAATCACTAATGACCAAGAAGTGATAGATTGCCATATTTGAATGTTGCCATATAAATTAGCCAATGAGACAAATGTTTGTTGGCTATTGAGCTCCTTAATAACCAAACCCGATAACGTCAGTTCTAATGTAAATGGATTAATACGAATATCTTGCAGGGTTACGCTTCGGCCTAGTTGTTCAGTTAATAATGTAGGCGCTTGTTGTTTGACAATATACGGAATTAATCCACCCAGTAAGGCACAGCCAAATAAATATATAGCGACAATATAATAGCTGATTTTTTGTAGACGAGAGCGCGGTTTAACCGCAGAGCACATTTGAGTGAAAAACGAGGTCATATAAACTAATCTTGATGTATAACAGAGGTAATAGTTGTGCATTTTACCAAAATAAATCCCTTTTAAGGATATTTTTTTGTTCAAATACGGATTAATTTACATTAAATGACATTGGTGTTAGCTTTATAATTAATTGGTGTTAGTTTTATAATTAAGAACATGTAATTAATAGGTTTTATTTATTGTATTTACGCCTGTTTTTTTTATGTTGTGAACTAACAGCTTATAATTATATGTTGTTTTTTTAACCTTGATGGAATATCTCATCTTGTGATATTTAATCTGGGCATTTTTCAATTTCAAGGATGATAAATGCAAATCCGCCTCGCTTCGAGCATCGACCTAGAATCGTTAAGTCTGCTATTTGATCAGTATCGGCAGCAATTACACCAACCATCTGACTACCCAGCGTGTCATGCATTTTTGAAATCCCGCTTAGCTGAAAATGATTCGATGATCTTTGTATCCATTAGAGAAGATGAAATGGTGGGCTTTATTCAACTGTATCCATCATTTTCTTCATTATGTCTTGCACCAGTATGGTATTTGGAAGATGTTTTTGTAAAACCTCTGTATCAACATGATGATGTTGTGAGCCAGATGTTTCAAAAAGCTCAGTTTCTAGCACAAAGCATTGGCGTTTTATTAATTAATCATCTTAGGACTGAATTGCTTGCCGAGCCTGAATAAGTCAGTTGTTCGCAGTAAAGTCGTTGTTATTCCTTTAAGTCAAAAGTCAGGTTCTGTGACGTGATGAAAGATCAGTTATGTAGACCTCAGTTATTTTCTGGTAAAATAACTGAGGTTTTTTATTGATTTTCCATTATAGATGTTAAGGACAAGAGATTGAATAAGAGCGTATTAACCAACCTTATAGCGGCCATATTTATGCTGGTCGGGTATGTGTTAGATCAACATATTGTGCTAACGATAGGATTATTTGCATTATCGGGTGCGTTAACCAACTGGTTGGCGATTTATATGTTATTTGAAAAAGTCCCTGGTTTGTATGGTTCTGGAGTGGTTCCATCTCGTTTTGAAGAGTTTAAAGTTGGTATTAAACATCTAATGATGGATCAATTTTTTACTCAAGAGAATATTGATCGCTTTTTAACAACCAGCAGCGCTAGCAGTATTGATTTAAGCCCAGTGATTGAAAAAATTGATTTAGCACCGTCATTTGACGCATTAGTCGATACCATTGAAAAATCATCTTTTGGCGGCATGTTAGCGATGTTTGGTGGTACAGAAGCATTGATCCCTTTAAAAGAACCGTTTATTGAAAAAATGAAACTGTCTTTAGTTGAATTGGCTCAAAGCGAAGAGTTTAATGCGATATTAGTGAATGAGCTTGAGCAGCCAAATATCATTGCAGATATGCAAGAAAAAGTGGCCAATATTGTCGAACAACGCTTAAATGAGCTGACACCTCAATTGGTTAAGCAAATCGTTCAAGATATGATAAAAACCCATTTAGGTTGGTTAGTGGTATGGGGCGGAGTATTTGGCGGGATTATTGGCGCAGTTGCGGCCTTGGTACAACAATAGTACAACAATAGTACAACAATAGTGCAGCAATAGGGCGACACGCTATACTTTCCGCCATAGTATTAGTTTTAATTTGGATTATGTATTTAATCATCGGCTTGATGATTGTTATTAAAACCGCGCTATTAACGCTGTGTAAGTAAATGATAGACACTATTGGATATTGTTATAAGCATAGTTTAAGTGATAACCCTGAGTAACAGAGGTGAGCATGAGTAAGCATCATAGTATTAACTATTTAGAAATACCCGTGAAAGATATCATTGCAACCAAAGCTTTTTTTACTCAGGTTTTTGGCTGGCAGTTTCAGGATTATGGCCCTGAATATAGCTGCTTTTTGCGGGTGGGTATTGATGGTGGTTTTTATCAAGCTGACACTCAATTTACCTTAGCAAAAGGCAGTCCATTAATCGTGCTTTATAGCCAAGACTTAGCCGTTACAGAAGCAAAAATCATTCAGGCTGGTGGACATATCACCAAAGCGATATTTAGTTTTCCGGGTGGTAGACGTTTTCACTTTACAGACGTTAATGGTAATGAATATGCCGTATGGTCAGAATAAACCAAACTTTTTTGACTCGCCTTGTGTGCGAAATTGTTGTTTAGATGCCCAGGACATCTGTTTAGGATGTCATCGTTCATTAGACGAAATTCTAGCTTGGCATACTATGGATGAACAACAAAAAAGCACGTCGCTTGAAATAATCAAACAACGTGCAATAGCGTATAAAAATCGATAGTAGTTAGTCCGCTAGAGTTTTATTTGTTGTTGACTCGATATCGGTTCTAAATAAGCTAAATCCGCGATCTTGATAGTTTTGTAACGCGCTTGGGTGATCTAACGAGCAAGTATGTACCCAAACTCGGCGAGTGTTCGGTAACGACCACGCTTGTTCAATGGCTTGAGTCAGTAAATAGCCGCCAAAGCCTTTACCGATAAAGTGTTCACCTAAGCCAAAATACATAATTTCGACGTTATCTTCATCTTGTTGCTGCAACTCAAAGTAACCCGCTGGTGCACCGTCTTTATACGCCACAAACAAATGCAAATTATCTGCTTCGCTGTATTCCTGCCATTGGCTATCGGACAATGCTAATTTGTCTGTCCACTCCCAGGCAGCACCCACAAATTGATATAAAAAACGATTGAATTGATATTGTTTTATTTTCGCCTCAACCACAGTTAAGCCGTTGGCATCGTGCTTAGGTTTTAATTGACTGCGGTCAGTCATCTCAAGGTTAAAAATGCTGATATCTGTCATGGTGAACCTCATTGTTATTATTATTGTTGTTTTATTAGAGTGACGAATATCATCATTTTACTAGGGCCTGTTGATCTTTGCAGGTTAAATTTTGTTCGAGATAAAAACGTTTTAATCGAGGCGAGCGGATTGCTGCCTAGCAATCTAAGCTACTTTTACTTAACGAAGAGCAACTCAACAAAGAGTAAAACGTTTTTAGCCGAACCCTTCGGGCAGCGTTTGTTGGTCATTTTTACTGCGTTATCGACTTTTTATGTAGAATAACTACACCACAAAGTCTCTGCCTTGTACAAATGACCAACAATTCGCTGCAAAAACAACCTTGAAAGATCAACAGGCCCTAGGGCACCTAACAAAAACACCACCCAATTGGGTGGTGTTTAACCGTTGTGCAAAAATTAATATGCGCTAGCGTGAACGTTTTTAACTGCACGGCCTGATGGGTCGTTAAGACCTTGCAAGCTAGCATCCCACAATAGTGCTTCAGGCGTTGAACATGCTACTGTTTTCCCGCCTGGCACTGTTTCAGCAGCGCTGGCTAATGGGAAAAACTCTTCAAAGAAGCTGCGATAGAAATAGGCTTCTTTTGACTCAGGCGTGTTGTAAGGGAAACGGAATTTTGCGTTAGCAAACTGTACGTCATCTACGTTTTCTGCAGCGTGGGCTTTTAAGCCATCAATCCACGAGTAACCAACGCCGTCGCTGAACTGCTCTTTTTGACGCCATACCACTTCTTTTGGCAATTTATCTTCAAATGCTTGACGTAAAATGTGCTTCTCGATGCGGCCATCTTTAGACATTTTGGCTTCAGGGTTAATGCGCATTGCTACGTCGATAAACTCTTTATCTAAGAAAGGCACCCGAGCTTCAAGTCCCCATGCCGCCATGGATTTGTTGGCACGCAAGCAATCAAATAAATGCAGTTTGTCTAGCTTACGGACTAATTCTTCATGGAATGCTTGAGCATTAGGCGCTTTGTGGAAATACAGATAACCACCAAATAATTCATCAGCACCTTCGCCAGACAACACCATTTTAATGCCCATGGCTTTAATTTTGCGCGCCATTAAGTACATTGGCGTTGCCGCACGAATAGTGGTTACATCGTAAGTTTCTAAGTGATAAATCACTTCTTTAATCGCATCTAAACCTTCTTGGAAAGTATACACAATAGGGTGATGAATAGTGCCAATGGCATCGGCCACTTTTTGCGCTGCTACCAAATCTGGTGACTCGGCTAAACCTACTGCAAATGAATGCAGTTGTGGCCACCATGCGCCAGTTTCGCCGTCGTTTTCAATACGGTGTTTTGCATATGTTTGAGTAATGGCAGAAATCACTGATGAATCTAGGCCACCAGACAATAATACCCCGTAAGGAACATCTGACATTAACTGACGCTTCACTGCCGCTTCTAGTGCTTCACGCAATTCTTCAATGCTGGCTGGGTTGTCTTTAACGGCATCAAAATCGCGCCAATCACGCTGATAATACTGTGTTGGTTTACCATCGGCAGAATATAAATACTGTCCAGGGTAAAACTCTTCAACCGTTTTACACACAGGCATGAGAGCTTTCATTTCAGAGGCAACATAGAAGTTACCTGACGAATCGAGGCCAGTATAAAGTGGGATAATGCCCATATGATCGCGGCCGATTAAATATGTGTCTTTAGCTTTGTCATACAGTACAAAAGCAAAGATACCGTTCAGCTTGTCTAAAAAGTCACAACCGTATTCTTGGTAAAGTGACAAGATCACTTCGCAATCTGAGTTGGTTTGATATTGGTATTTATCACCTAGCTGAGCTTTTAACAGCTTGTGGTTATAAATTTCACCGTTTACGGCTAACACTATGTTGCCATCAAGGCTGATAAGCGGCTGCGCTCCGTGGTCAACGTCAACAATTGATAAACGCTCATGAGCTAAAATGGCTTTGTCATCAGCATATATGCCAGACCAATCTGGGCCGCGGTGACGCAACAGTTTTGACATTTCTAACGCCACTTGGCGAAGTTTGCTTGCATCAGTTTTGATGTCTAAAATTGAAAATATTGAACACATAATACGGCTCCGGCAGCGTTGGCTAATCTTTATCTGGTTCCTACTTTGCCAGCATTTTAGTTAACTGCCAAGCATGATTTTTAAGATAACGTTATAAATATGACCATTTTAGTGATTTTATCTCGTTCAATTATCTTTTTGTTTGAGTAATATTTAACAATTTCGTGTTATTATTGATGAAACTTTATTTTTTTTATGTTTATGGCGATTTTTTTTAAGATTTCATAATCAAATACAATTAAAATCATAATTGCACTAAAGCAGTGCTTTTGACGCTTAATTGAACATAAATGGGGCGAAAGGGTTATTTTACGGCTTTAACCTAGCCATAATAAAGCTTGTGTGGCATGTTTATGCACGATAACAGGGCTTAAATTTGTTAGCTAAAAGCGACTTACTTTTAAGAAAATACATTGTTAACGGAAACATATTTAAGGAAAAATGATGGTTGGTGAAACAAACTTAACGGCATTACTCGCATCAATGTCACCGCTATTATTAGATGAAGAATATGTGTTTTGCTCAGTGCAGGGCCAATATGGTGATTATCAAAACCTATTGCCACTCGCGACGTTTCGTGAATCAGAAGGGCTAACATTAGTGTTAACAAAAGCGGCAGCAATTGAAGGTGGCTTGCCTTTTGAATCCGTGTTTAAAGGCATTACCTTAACAGTGCATTCTAGTCTTGATGCTGTTGGTTTAACGGCTGCTGTGGCTAATAAGCTCACCGAAAAAGGTATTAGCGCCAATGTTATTGCAGCTTATTATCATGACCATATTTTTGTGCAAACAGAAAAGGCGGCCTTAGCCATTGAAGCGTTAAATGAGTTCAGTCAAGTGTAACGGCGGTTTATCTAACTCATGTATTAGCGCCATAAATATCGATAAAAAAGCCCATCAAATACATGATGGGCCAATCCTTGGGTGGGAAGGCGTAGGGTGGTGCAGTATTAATCTGCTGGACGTAACTGATTAAATTCAGAACCTGCAAAGTAACCTGGCCAATCTTGATTATTACCTAACTCTGCAGCAGCTTGGTAATACACGTCTAAATCTTGTAATGCGCCAGATAAATCCCACTCAGGGTGATAATGGTCGCAAACATTGTGATAACAACCTTTCATCTTTTTGCTCATGGCCATTTTGTATTGTGCCGTGGCTTCATCAAGCGGTTTGTTACCACCACCAGCAAACACTGCTGGTACGCCTAATTTAGCAAAGCTGAAATGGTCTGAGCGGAAAAAGCCGCCAGATGCAGGATTAAGCTCGCCTTGGCTGGTTCGATTTTGTTTAGCTGCAGCGCGATCTAAATAGTTCTCTAATTCGGACTGGCCTTTACCGACAATGGTGTAATCTTTGGTTTTGCCATAAATGTTAGTGCTGTCTAGGTTAAATACTGCCACGGTTTTATCAATTGGATAAATAGGATTAGCGGCATAATAACGTGAGCCCAATAAACCTTGTTCTTCGCCGGTAGTGGCAATAAAGGTTAACGAACGGGCTAAGCCGTGACCTTGTTTGGCTTGCTGGGCAAACTGTCGGGCAATTTCTAAAATACCTGCTGTGCCAGATGCGTTATCTAATGCACCATTATAAATTTGGTCACCGTCTTTGGTTTCATCTTTACCGATATGATCCCAGTGTGCGGTGAATAAAATCTGCTCATCAGCTTGTTTGCTGCCCGCTAACGTTGCAACCACATTATAACTGTTGGCATATTCTGCTTTATTGGCAAATTCAATGTTAGCTGTTTGTTCTAAATCGACATTAAGTGAACTGTTAGCGGCGCGATCCATTAATGATGTTAATGACAGTCCCGCCTTGTCGAACAAGGCAGTAGCACTGTCTAAGGTTAACCAACCTTCAATTTGGACCCGCTGATCTTGTTCTGCTTTGCTTTGGACTAAATCTTGTTGAGCACCTGTCCAGCTATTTTCAACCACCGACCAAGGGTAAGAGGCAGGCTTGGTATCATGGATGATAATTGCGCCTAATGCGCCTTGGCGACTGGCTTCTTCAAACTTATAGCTCCAACGCCCATAGTAGGTCATTGCTTTGCCATTAAACTTGGCACCTTCAGGATGTGCAAAACCTGGGTCGTTCACTAAAATGATGGCAATTTTGCCCTTCATGTTGAGGTCTTGATAATCATTCCAGCCGTATTCAGGCGCATTAATACCGTAACCAACAAACACTAACGGCGCATCTTTAATACTGACCTGGTTGTTATCGTGACGACTGCCTAACACGATATCTTGGCGATACTGCATATCCAAACCCGCTAAATTAACCTGTTGTTGTTCGCTGGCGGTGTAACTTACCATTGGGACTGGTTGTAAAAAACTGCCTTTGTAGGCGCCTTTAAGCCCCATTTTGGTGAACGCGGCAGACAAATACTCTAAGGTGAGTTTTTCACCTTGGGTTGTGGGCGCGCGACCTTCAAACTTATCTGAAGATAATGTTTCGATATCGGTTCTAAAGCGTTGTTCATCAAAGGTTACTGCTGTCACTTTAGCCGGAATAATATCGGCGGTTACAGTGTGTTTAGCATCATCGCCGTTACATGCGGACAGTAAGGCAATGGCGCAAAAAGGGAATAATCGTTTCATGCTATGTCCTGTTATTGTTATTTATTTTTATTTCAGACAAGCATAATGAGCCAAGCCAGTACTTGAAAACAAGGTCACTGGCTTGGAATTGTGTTACCTAATGTAAATTGTGTCTTCGATACTCAGCGTATTAACTGGTTGATCTTGTTGGCGTGAATCAATGGTCCACTAAGGACGTTAACCATTTAACGCCGAAATCATCTTGATACTGTCTATTATCAACGACCTTATCTCTGGTTAATAAAGTGTCTCGTGCATCATAATTGCGTCGTGATTAAACGACGTCAATATCACCAGCACAGGCAAATACATGGTTTGGTCTGAAAGGTTCTTTGTCGATATCGCTTAATTGGCTTACACCACTGGTCACCAGAATAGTTTCCAGACCCGCTTGAAAGCCAGCAAGAATATCAGTACGCATATTGTCGCCAATAATCACAGTATCTTCAGAGTGTCCCTGAATATGATTTAGGGCAGAACGGATAATCCATGAGCTAGGCTTACCTACATAAAATGGCATTTTACCTGTTATACGTTCAATGGCTGCACATAATGCGCCACAAGCAGGGCTAAATGCTGGGCCATGAGTGTCTGGGTTGGTGGCAATAAAGCGTGCACCGCCAGCAACAAAGCGAGATGCTTTATGGATCATGTCCCAGTTGTAAGACCGAGTCTCACCAACGATGACAAAATCTGGATTAATATCGGTAATGGTAAAACCTGCATTGTAGAGCTCGTGGGTCAGGGCGCCTTCACCAATAACATAGGCTTTATTACCCGTTTGATGCTTAAGAAAATCTGCTGTGGCCATGGCTGAGGTATAAAAACAATTCTCTGGCACATTAATACCTGCAGCGCCGAGTCGATTTTGTAAGTCTATGCCAGTTTGTACCGGATAATTGGTGAGGATAACCAGCGGATTGCCTTGTTCAAGTATGCGGTGAATAAACTTGTCACTTCCTGGGATTA